>JAJZVF010000148.1 GCA_021845825.1 Pseudomonadota bacterium
GATCGGTGCATGCTTCGGTCATCGGGCCGATGACCCGCACCATCCAGCCGGCATTCCAGCGCTCATACCGCCAATCGAGGCTGACGGTGCCGCTCCAGCGGGGGATGCCGCTCGGTGATCCGGAGCCGAGCTCGACTCCGGCCAGATTCTGTACCGATGTGCCATCGGCGCTCGGTGTGATCACCGTGTACCGGCGCGTCCAGGCCAGATCGCTGCGCACTGCAAATGCGCCGCGTGAGGTCGGCCGGTCATATTGAAATCCCCCCGTCAACCAATCCGTGCGGATGCGTTGGCCGTTGAACGCCTGGGTCGATACCACCGTCAATTGGCCATCGGGCGCGCGGTAGATCCCCGAGCAGTCAAGCGCATTGCCAAGCTGGTAGCACTCGAGCAGCGTCTGCTGCGCGCTCAGCCGGCTGATCGCGTTGCTGATGTCGATGCGGTAGTAGGCTAGATCGAGCGACAATCCGGGCGCCGAGCGCGGGCGCCACTTTGCGTTGAGCCAGCTGTTCTCGCTCGTTTCCGCCTGCAGCGCGGGGTTGCCGATCTTCAGGCTCTGCGTCTGGGGATTGCTCTGTACGTAGCTTGCCGGCACGCCCGCGGCGGCACAGGCTGCGGCTACGACAGCACTGATGCCTGCGGCGGCATAACTGCTGCAAGGATCACTCACCGTGGCCGCTGCGCCCGGCATGGACTCACCGAGCTCACGCAGATCGGGCGTGCGAAATCCCTGGGCCCATCCGGCCTGCAGGCTCACATCCCGGGTGGCATCGAAGCTGAGGGTCGCCTCCCCGACATGGCCGCTGCCCGTATGCGAGAAGTCGTACAGGCGGACTCCGCCGCCCAGCGTGAGCGCGCGCCGACCACCGATCAGCGGTACGACCGTCTCGGCCCACACGGCGTCGCCGCTGTACCCGCCGACATAGGAAGGAACCGAGAGCAGCGGCACGGCGCTGTCGATTCCCCGGGCAGCTGCCGGGTCAGGTTGGAAATCCCCGTGCCGGGCCTCGTACTGGTAGCCTGCGCCGAGGGCGAGCGGTCCGGCGGGGAGCTTGAGCAGCTCGGGCTGCGTGACCGTCGCGCTCAGCGTCTGCAGTGTGTTGGCGA
This sequence comes from Pseudomonadota bacterium, assembly GCA_021845825.1. Taxonomy (GTDB): domain Bacteria; phylum Pseudomonadota; class Gammaproteobacteria; order Steroidobacterales; family Steroidobacteraceae; genus 13-2-20CM-66-19. The sequence continues at coordinate 1,108 of JAJZVF010000148.1, forward strand.
TCCGATTGTGCTCGGGCAGGCCGATGAATGCGCTCATGGCCGCGGTGATGCTTCCCGGACCTGCGAACAGGTCAAGCGGCGTGCATGCGGGCACCGCCGCACAGGCGGAGGGAGCGCCGAGCGCCAGGGCGAGATTCTGCAGATTGATCCGGCCTTGATTGCGGTCATCGACCCGGCTCGAGGACCACAGGTAGGCCATACGCCACGTCCACGCAGAGCCCGCGTGGCGGGCAAAGCTGCCCTGCAGAGAGACGGTGGCCCGGTAGGTGTCCGAGGTGTCGTGGAATACGACCGGCCCCAGTGCGTTCATGCTCTCCGACAGGGCGATGAGGTTCGCATCGGGACCGGTGGCATCGAGCGCCACGCCGAACGGATTGTAGGACTGGTTCGCGCTCACCGAGATCGGCAGGCCGGAGGCGCCGAGGGTGAGGGTGCTCGGCGCACCGAGCTGGCTCGAGGTTCGGCGGCCGACAAAAATGCTGGCAGAGGCCTGCAGGTCATGGGAGAGGCGGTGAAAGCCGCTCACGTAAATGCCCCATTGCTCGAGGGGCATGACGAGATAGTTATAAGGGAGGGTGTTGAATACGTCGCCCGCAGTCCTGGGAACATAACCGCCGGCGACACCGGGGGAGGCGGTGAGATCGCACCGCCGCTCGCCGTTCGCTTGCACGGGACACAGGCTGGAGGTCGCATATGGCCCGCTCGTGGGCACGAACTCGAACTGCCCGTATGGCGTGATGGGGCTCAAGCGCGAGGTCCCGGTGCCCGCCAGAGGGCCGGCGGTCAGGCTGCGATCGGCCGCGGAGACGGAATTCTGGTCCGACCAGCTGAGCAGGGCCGTCAGACCCGAGGATATTCCGCGCCGTCCGAGTGCCAGGCTCACCCAGGTGTGCCGGCCATCCCAGTGGCCGCTGCCTTGCGCGCTGCCGGTTCCGGCCGACGCCATCACGCCATTGAACGACGGCACCGTGACGATGTTGACCACGCCGGCGATAGCGGCGTCGCCGTAGCGCACCCCGCCGCGCGCCGGATAGACCTCGATGCGCTCAATGAGCGCCACGGGGAAAGTCGACAGGTCCGTGTCACCTTGAAAGCCTTGGGTCCAGCGCTGTCCGTTCACCAGAATCACGACCCGCGAATTCGTCAGATCGAACAGATCCGCGCTCTGCTCCCCGCCGTTGGTGAACTTGTCGGTTCGTCCGGTGCCGAGTCCGTTGGCGCTGCCGAAAATCGGCATCAGCTGCAGTGCTTGGCCGAGATTGTCCACGCCGAGATTGCGCAGCGTGGTTGCGGTCAATATCCTGACCGGCGCATGCGTGCCCAGCCCGAGAACCGGCGGGCGCGAGGCTTCCACGACAACCTGTCCGAGCTCGGCGGGCGCGGTGGCCCCTTGCCGGGGACCGGCCAGGGCGGCGCCGGTCGCGAGGCAACCGCACAACCCGAGAATTCCTCGCGCGACCGCTCGCACTGTATTCATTCTGAGGGAGACCTGCTTTTCCCGGCGGCGCGCAGCGGTTGCCGCTGCCGCCCGACACCGATGGCGCCTTCGACGTGCCCTTGCGCCCCCGTTGGCCTCCCCAAGGACGACCGGGCGCAAAGCGCGCAAGCGGATCTCGCTCGCCGAGCGCTACGCGATCGGGCGCACCGGCCGGACTCTAAGGTGGGGCTTGCACCTACTACCAGCGCTCGTAATTCGGCTCGGCGCGTGCGCGGCTCGCCCTGACGCATCCGCGGTGTGGGCAACGGTGCCCGCGTGCGGGCCCGTGCGCCGCTGCGGCGGCTCAAGCCGCGAGCAATTCCCGTACGAGGCCGAGGAAAACTTCCGCCTGCACCGGCTTGCTTACGATTCTCAGGTCCGGGTCCGGCGCGAGGTCCCTGATCGCCGAGGAGGTGTCCCCGGTGATCAATACGGCCTTCACACGCGCGCTCAGGATTTCCCGCAGGCGCAGGATGACCTGCAGGCCCGTATCGCCGGCTCCCAGGTGGTAGTCGGTGACCACGAGAGCGATGCTGCGATCCTCGCGCGCCCTCTGCAGCGCCTCGAGCGAGGATGCGGCGGCGGTCACGATATAGCCCTCGGCCTTCAGCAGCATGCGGGTGGCGATGCGCACGTCGGTATCGTCCTCGACCAACAGGATGCGCGCCGACTCGCCGGCGGGCGCGGCGCGCGCGAGGGCCAGGGAGGGCTGCGCTTGCGCCGTCGAGGCCGGCTGCGTGCTCTGGCGCACCCGCAAGGAAAATGTCGATCCCGTGCCGATCTCGGAGCGGATATCGAGCTCGAGCTCGAGCAGCCGGACCAGCCGCCGCACGATGCTCAGGCCGAGCCCGTAGCCTTCGCGCGTGCTGTTGCTCGGTACGCCGATCTGATAAAACTCCGCGCCGAGCAGGCCGATCTGGTCCTGCGGTATCCCGACGCCGGAGTCGATGACCTCGATGTTGATCCACGGCGGGGCGGCCGCGGCGCGCAGCCGCACCCAACCCGCGCGGGTATATTTGAGGGCGTTGGAGAGGAGATTCCTCAGGATCTGCTCGAGGAGGGAGGGGTCGCTGTGTGCCCAGGCCTCACACGCCTCCAGGTGAAGCTCCAGGCCCTTGCTCGCCGCAACGTCGCGAAACTCCCTCGCCAGCGCTTCGAGCAGCGCCGACACCGAGAAATCGGCCGGCGCGGGCTTTACGGCGCCGGATTCGAGCTTGCTGATATCGAGCAGCGTGTTCAGCAGCCGGCTCATCGCTCCAATGGCCTCATGTTGCTGGCGCAAGGCGGCCGAGACGTCGGGGTCGCGGGCCGTGCGGCGCAAGGCGCCGTTCAGCAGCGAGACCGCCTGCAGGGGCTGGCGCAGGTCGTGGCTGGCGGTGGCGAGGAAACGCCCCTTGGCGCGCTCGGCTTGCCGGGCCTCCTCCTGGGCCGCCCGCGCGAGCTCGGTGGCATGCGCCAGCTCTGCGTTGCGCTGCGCGAGGGCCTGATTGGACTGCGCGAGATCGGTTGCGTGCCGAGCGAGTTCCCGCTGCAGGCGCACGCCCTTGCGGTAATTGAGCCTGGCAAGGATCAGGCCGAAGAGCATCAGCAGCGATGCGAGAGCGGCCGAGACGATCGCCATGCGCTGGATCATCCGGTCCTGCGCGGCGAGCTTCGCCAGTCGTTGCGAGAGCAGTCGGTCCTCGGCGGCAGTCATCGCATTGATGCTCCCCTCGATCGAGGCCATCTCGTGCAGGCGGGCGCTCGCTTTCACGATGCGCAGCGCGGCGCTCGGACCCGCGCCCCTGTAGGCTTCTGTCGTGCGCTGCAGTTCCTCGAGCTTCAGATCGATCTGCCCGCGCAGCCCGGGCAGCCGCCGCTGCAGGCGCGGATCGCCGGCTGTCAACCTGGTCAGCGTCGCCACGAGGCGCGGCACGTTGGCGATCGCCGCCCGATAGGACTTGAGGTAGACCGGCCGGCCGGTGCGCAGATACCCGCGCTGGCCGCGTTCGGCATCCTGCAGCGCGCTGCGCAGCGACTGTGCCGTCATGGTCACTTTGAAGCCGTGCGCGACGAGTCGCTGGCCGAAGTCCGCGCGGGGAAGGCGGCTGAGCGCCTCGTAGCCGAGTATGCCGATCAGGCCGAGGAACGGCACGAGGATGAGGACCAAGGCTGACCACAGGCGCCAACGATCGTCGGAGGATTTCCACGGGAGATGTGAAGGCATCAGTCCGCTATCCCGTGCCCGTCTCGATCGGCTTGCCATCTGCGGGAATCGGTTCTCGCGCCGGTTGTCGCAAATCGACGGAGACAGACGTAGTGTGGAAACTACCTATTGACTTTCAGGCAGCCTCGCGGGCGAGAGCGTGCGGTCTACCGCGGACCGGCCTCGATGGCGCGCAATCGCTTCGTTGCGGCTCGGGCGGTGCCCGTCGGCCGAGCGCGCCGGAGCCGTATTCGCTCCCGGGGTGCACGCGCGAAGATGAGCCATCGGTCGGCTTGCCGCCGGTACGCACCGCGCGACGAGGCGAGCGGAGTGCTCGCCCAAGCGCGCGCCCTGCGCTGCCGATCGGCTCACACTAGAGGGCGCTCGCTCGAGTCGTTTGCGTGGAGGATTGCAATGCGTCCCATTCCGGCCTTGGCGGCCTCGCTGCTGCTCAGTGTTCCTCTGCTGGCCTGTGCGGTGACGGCCGCGCATCCGGCAAGGCGCCCTCGGCGCGGTCCGTTCCATGCACTGAAATTCCGTGAGCTCGGACCGGCGGTGGCCGGCGGACGCGTTACCAGCGTCATCGGCGTGCCGGGTGATGCCGCGCTTTACTACGTGGGCAGCGCCGGGGGCGGAGTGTGGAAGACTCGGGATGGAGGAATGAGCTGGCGGGCGATCTTCACGCACGAACCGACGCAGTCGATCGGCTCGCTCGCCCTGGCTGCCGGCAATCCGAACTGGCTGTGGGTGGGCACCGGAGAGGCCAATCCGCGCAACGACGTCCTCGACGGGGACGGTGTGTATTTCACGCCCGATGGCGGGAAGACCTGGGTCGACAAGGGGCTGCACCGGGCCGGCCAGATCGCCGCCATTGCGGTCGATCCGCAAGACGCCAACATAGTGTTCGTATGCGCCGAGGGCGACCTGTGGAAGCGCGGCCCGGAGCGTGGGGTGTACATGAGCACGGATGACGGTGCGCATTGGCGCCGGGTCCTTTATGTGAACCGGCACACCGGCTGCAGCACCATCGCCTTTGAGCCGGGCAATCCCAAGGTACTGATCGCCGGCATGTGGCCGCTGCAGCGGCGCCCGTGGATACTCACGAGCGGCGGCAGGAGCGGCGGCCTGTATCGGTCCACCGACGGGGGCGTGCATTGGAGGAAGCTCACCCGCGGGTTGCCGGGCGGGGACATCGGCCGCAGCGCCGTCGCCTTCGCGCCGAGCCAACCGCAGACGGTATACGCCGTGCTGCAGGCGAGGGGCGGGGTGTTGTGGGTCTCGCATGACCTGGGTGGCCACTGGCGCAAGGTGAGCGACAACCATAACGACGATGTGCGCCCTTTCTATTTCACGCAGCTCGCCGTCATGCCGAACAATCCGCGGCGGCTGTTCCTGCTGTCGATGAAGATGATGGAGAGCAGGGACGGCGGCAAGCACGTGTTTTACGCCGACAAGGGCGTGCACGTCGATCATCACGCCATCTGGATCGATCCGCGCAACCCCAACCGCATCATCCAGGGCAACGACGGCGGGGTGTATCTGTCGCTCGATGCGGGCAAGCACTGGCGCTACCTCGACAACCTGCCGATCGAGCAGTTCTATCAGGTGGCGGTGAGCGCGACGGACCGCCCCTGGCCGTACCTGGTGTGCGGCGGCCTGCAGGACAATAGCGCATGGTGCGGTGCGGGGAGCGACTACGATCGCGGCGGTGTCACCGGCGCGCAGGATTGGTTCTACGTTTCCGGCGGAGACGGGCAATACGTGGTCCCGGCCCCGAGCGACGCGGCGATCATTTATTCCACCACGGACGACGGCTACGCCACGGTGCTCAACCGCGCCACCGGCTTCAGGCGCGGCATCAACCCCTACCAGCGCGATGAGCTCGCCGGCATGGTGCTCTCGGGCAAGCCGCCGTATGCGCAGAAATACCGCT
>JAJZVF010000149.1:0-3501 GCA_021845825.1 Pseudomonadota bacterium
TTGTGGTCGAGCGCCCGCTGCGCCTGATATGCCTGCTCGCTCGCATCCTGGCGGGCCTGCCGGTCCGCCTGGGCGTTGGCGGCATCGCCCATGCTGCCGATCATGGCGCCGGTGAGCGCACCGAACACCGCCCCGGACCCCCGGTCCCAGGGATTGGAGACGGCCGCCCCGAGGACGGCGCCGGCAACCGCCCCAAGGGCGGTATCGGTGCCGGGCGGGGGACCCTGGACGGTCACCCGGTCGTACACCGGTACGCCCGGGGCGCTCGGGTCGAAGCCGCTCTGGTGTACCGCCCACACGGCGCACTCGTAGCGATCCCGGCTCTGCTGCTGGCGCGACTGGTGGTGCATGGGGTACGCGTAGACCGTCGTATCGGGCCGCCGCAGGCGATAGGCCACCGGCGCGGACTGCTGGGGGACGGTGGCGCAGCCGCAGAGCCCGAGCAGCGCTGCGAGCCCGAGGGCGCCGCACCGGCGGGGAACCTTCGATAGCCACAGCCCCTTCATATCCGACCCACAGCCCGCCCGTCTACCGCGCATAACGCGCCCTAGCATACCCGGTTGACGCGCCCCTGCACCGCGAAGTTCCGCCGAGGTCGTAACATAACTTGTTCGACCTCAAGATATCTCAAGCGGCGTGCCGCTCAGCCCATGAGCGCCGCGACGCGCTCGAGGTCCTCCGCCGTATTGACGTCCGGACCCGGACGTTCCCGGCAGTCGGCCACCTGGATGATCAGGCCGTGGCCGAGCGCGCGCAGCTGCTCGAGCTTCTCGGTTGCCTCGAGCGCGGTCGGCTCGAGCGAGGCGAGGCGCTTGAGCGCCGCCACTCGATACGCATAAATACCTACATGACGCCGCGCACCCGTGCACGGCATGCACCCGCCGGGGCCGGCCGAGGCTCCATCGCGATTCCACGGCACGGGCGCGCGGCTGAAATAAAGCGCCCGCCCAAGCTCGTCACAAACGACTTTCACCACGTTCGGATCGAGGAGCTCGGCCGGCGATTCGATGGGAGTGGCGAGCGTGGCGAGCGAGGCTTGCGGATGCGATTCCAACAGCTCGGCCACCTGGCGGATGATGCCTGGGGGAATGAGCGGCTCGTCCCCCTGGACGTTGACGACGATATCCTCCTGCGGCCAGCGCTCGAGCGCCGCGAGCTCCGCGATGCGATCGGTTCCCGAAGCGTGCTGGCGCCCCGTGAGACGCGCCTCGGCGCCGAAGGCCCGGGCGGCACTCACGATGGCGGGGTCGTCCGTCGCGATCAGCACATCGGCGGCGCCCGCGGCGCTCGCCTTCTCGTAGACCCACTGGAGCATGGGCTTGCCGCGCAGCGGCATGAGCGCCTTGCCGGGAAGCCTCCTCGAGTGCGCGCGGGCGGGAATGGCGACGTGAAACACCGCTCGAGCCTGCGCTCAGCGCCCGAGCAGCGGGTCGTCGGCGGCGAGCTGGCGGGCTTCCTCCTCCAGCATGACCGGCACGCCGTCGCGGATGGGATAGGCGAGCCGGTCCATACGGCACACGAGCACTTCGGCCTCCCGCCGGTAAAGCAGGCTGCCCTTGCAGATCGGACAGGCGAGTATTTCAAGCAGACGGGCATCCACGGCGCTCACTCCCGGAGTATGACGGTGATTCGATCTTGCGCACCACGAGCCCGATGAGCCGCTGCGCCTCGGCATCGCTGAAGCACGCTTGCGCCGGCACATACCACAGGCGCGGGTCCGCGGGCTGGGAGCATTTTACGGCATCCTTTTCCGTCATGAGCACCGGGCGATCGTCGCCGAAATCGAGCTCGGCGGCGCTCAAGGGGTGATGGTCGGGAAACGGGTGCGCAACCGGCGTCAGGCCGTGCGCGCTGAGCTCACGGAAGAAGCGCTCGGGGTGACCGATGGCCGCGACGGCGTGCACCCGCCCCTTGAAAGACTCGAGCGCGCGGGTCTCCCCCGAAACGAGCCGGCGCGCCTCCCCGAGCACCAAGGCCATGCGCAGCGCCTCGCCGGCCCATGCGGTGGCGCGCAGCGAAGGGTGCTCGATCGGGCCGTTGACCACCACGGCATCCACGGTGCGCAGCCGCCCGAGCGGCTCGCGCAGCGGGCCCGCCGGCAGCAGTCCCCCGTTGCCGAAGCCGCGCCTGCCGTCGACGACCACGATCTCGCAGTCGCGCGCGAGCGGCAGGTGTTGCAGGCCGTCGTCGGCCACTATGACCTGCGCCCCGCGCTCGATGAGCGCGGCGGCGGCCGCCACGCGATCGCGCCCGACCGCCGTGGGGCACCGGGTGCGCCGATGCAGCAGCAGCGGCTCATCGCCCACCTCGCGCCAGCTCGAGTGCTCACCGAGCACGTGCACCGCCCGCGAGGCGCGCCCATAGCCCCGCGACACCAGCCCGACGAGGATGTCCCGCCGAGCGAGCGCAAGCGCGAGCCAGATGGCGAGCGGCGTCTTGCCCGTGCCGCCCACCGTCAGGTTGCCGATCACCACCACCGGGACACCGGGGCGTCGGCTGCGCCGCCAGCCCCGCCGGAACATCGAGCGGCGCACCGATACCCCCGCCCCATAGAGCCAGGCGAGCGGCTCCAACAGCGGGTCGCGGGCAGTGCCGTACCAGCGCCGGTTGAGCCACGCCTCGAGCATCGCCGCACCCTCAGTCGCTGAATTGCAGCCGGTAGAGCTGCGCGTACAGGCCGCCTCGCTCGAGCAGCTCGGCGTGCGTGCCGATCTGCGCCACCTGGCCGGCATCGAGCACGACGATGCGCTCGGCCTGCTCCACGGTCGAGAGTCTGTGGGCGATGACGAAGGTCGTGCGGTTGCGCATCAGGTTGGCGAGCGCCGCCTGGATGTGCCGCTCGGCCTCCGTGTCGAGCGCCGAGGTCGCCTCGTCGAGGATGAGAATGGGCGCATCCTTCAGCAGCGCCCGCGCGATGGCGATCCGCTGGCGCTGGCCGCCCGAGAGCAGCGTCCCGCGCTCGCCGATCAGCGTGTCGAGTCCCTGCGGCAGCCCGCCGGCGAATTGCAGCACGCGGGCGGCTTCGGCGACGCGCACGACCGCCTCCTGCGGCACCTGCCGGCCGAAAGTGATGTTGTTACGGATGGTGTCATCGAACAGCGTGACCTCCTGACTCACCACCGCGATTTGCCTGCGCAGGCACTGCAGGTCGTACTCGCGTATGTCACGCCCGTCGATGAGGATGGCGCCGGCCGCAACGTCGTAGAACCGGGGCAGAAGACTGAGCAGAGTCGACTTGCCGCTGCCGGAGCGGCCGACGACGGCGACGGTCGAGCCCGCGGGTGCGCGCAGCGAGACCTCGCGCAGCGCGGCGCGCTCACTCTGCGGGTAGGAAAAGCAGACGGCGCGATACTCGACGTCACCACGGACTCGCTCGACGCAGTAGCCGCCGGGATTGGGTTCCGCCGGCTCATCGGTGATCTCGAACAGGCTCTGCGCGGCGGCGACGCCCTGTTGGAGGGGGCCGGACTGGCTCACCACCTCGCGCACCGGTTGCGAGAG
>JAJZVF010000149.1:3601-6641 GCA_021845825.1 Pseudomonadota bacterium
GCGGTGCTCGCCGCGTACACCGCCCCGCCCACGATCCCCAGGGCGAACACGCCCTTGTGAGGTTGCAGGTAGCCGAGCAGGCGCCGGTAGATCGCGACGGCGCTTTGCTCCGCCGCAGCTCCCGCGCCTCGGCTCAAGAGCCGCCCTCCCGGTGGGTCTTGATCGTGGCGATCTGCAGCCGCACGAACCCGAGCGACCCGAGCACGTCCATGGCCGTGACGACGGACTGCTGGGTCGCGCGCGCATCGGCGCGGATGGTGACGATCATGTCCCGATCGGCGCCCGCCTGCGCGAGCAGCGCCGAGCGCAGCGTGTCGGGGCTGGAATTGATGAGCTCGCGGCCGTTGACGAGATAGTCGCCCCTCTCGGTCACGGTGACCACGAGCGGCTCGGGCTGGGCGGTCGCGCTCGGCACGGCGCTCGCGTGCGGCAGGCGCACCTGCAGCCGCCCCTCCTCGGAGAACTTGCTCGAGAGCATGAAAAACACCACCAGGAGCAGGACGACGTCGATCAGCGAGACCACGTTGATCTCAGGCTCCTCGTGGCGCCGCGGATTGAGGTTCATGTGCGCACTAGGCGTGCGGCCACCGGCGCGGCGCCCGCCGCAGCGGCGGCCTCGATGCGCTCCGGCTCGCTCTGCCCCGCGTGGGCCGCCGCCTCGAGCGCATCCGCCATGCGCAGCGCGTGCTTTTCCATCTCGACGACGAGGCGCTCGACCTTGCCGCGCAGGTACCGATAGGCGATCAGGGACGGGATGGCGACGCACAGTCCGGCGGCGGTGCACACCAGCGCCTCGGCGATGCCGCCGGAGAGCGCCTCGGGATTGCCCATTCCCCCGGCGCGGATGGCGTCGAACGAGCGGATGATGCCGGTGACGGTGCCGAGCAATCCGAGCAGCGGGGAAACGCCCGCAATGGTGCCGAGCGTGTTGAGAAAGCGCTCGAGCTCGTACACCACGTGCCGGCCCGCATCTTCCAGCCGCTCCATCAGCATCTCGTGGGAGCGGCGGCGGTTGGCGAGCCCCACGGCGAGGAGGCGGCCGAGCGGAGAGTGCTGCTCGAGGGCTGCGACGACCTTATCGGTGACCTGGCCGGTCTCGATGAGATGCCAGACCTTCTGTGGCAGCTCGGCCGGCAGCACGCGCTTGTCCTGCAGCGTCCAGAGCCGCTCGAACACGATCGCCGCCGAGACGATGGAGCAGAAAATGATCGGCCACATGAGCGGGCCGCCGGCCCGCACGATTTCCCACATCAATCGACCCCACTGAATGGCGAGCGGACATCATACAGGAGCGCGGTCCTGCTCCGCAGCGCCGCCGGGACCGCCATGATACAGTTCACGGAACATGCCGCGCCGCCTGCTGAAGAAAATCCTGCCCTCCCAAAAGTTCCTGGAGAAGCACCGGGTGCTGCGCGTGTTCGGCGACCGGCTGATGGAGCCGCGGCTGTGGGCCGTGCACCGGCGGGCCGTGGCGGGCGCTTTGGGATGGGCCCTCGCCATCAGCTTCATTCCCCTGCCGGTGCACTCTCTGGTCGCGGGGCTGGTGGCGCTCACGTGGCGGCTCAACGTGCCGACGATCTACGCCACGATCTGGCTCGTCAACAACCCGCTGACCATGGTGCCGCTCTATTATTTCGCCTACCGGGTGGGGACGCTGCTGCTCGGGGCTCCGAAGCACCCGTTCTCGTTTCACCTCAGCTTCAAGTGGCTTCAATACGGCCTCGGACCGGTGTGGCGGCCGTTTCTGCTCGGCTGCCTCACCTGCTCCGTCGTGGCGGGGCTCATCGGCTGGGTGGGGCTGCGGCTGCTGTGGCGCTGGCAGGTCAAACGGCGCTACCGATCGCGTCACTACGCTGCGCATTGACGCGCTCCACCAACCTGCCCTCGAGCAGCTCGTAGATCCGCTCCATCCGGCCGGCGAGCCGCGGGTCGTGGGTCACGACGACCAGGCTCGTGCCCCGCTCGCGATTGAGCTCGAGCATCAACTCGAACACCTGCTCGGCATTGGCGCCGTCGAGATTGCCGGTCGGCTCATCGGCCAGGACGATCTTCGGCTGCGTGACCAGGGCGCGCGCCACCGCGGCGCGCTGGCGCTCTCCGCCCGAGAGCTGATGGGGCCGGTGCGCGAGCCTCGCTGCGAGTCCAACCCGCTCGAGCAGCTCTCGGGCGCGGGCACGCGCCTCGGCCACCCGCATGCGACGCACCAGCAGCGGCATGGCTACATTCTCGAGCGCCGAGAACTCCGGCAGCAGGTGGTGGAACTGGTAGACGAAGCCGAGCGTGCGGTTGCGCAGCTCGCCCCGCTCCTTCTCGGTGAGCGCGTGTATGTCGCGTCCATCGATCATGACCTGACCGGTGCTCGGTCGATCGAGGCCGCCGAGGATCTGCAGCAGCGTCGTCTTGCCGGAGCCGGAGGCTCCGACGATCGACAGCCGCTCCCCTGCGGTGATCCTCAGCTCGACGCCGCGCAGCACCTCGAGCCGCACCGGGCCCTGCTGGAAGCTTCTGCCGACCTGACGCGCCTCGAGCACCGTCCTGGCGCTACCCGGCTCGCCCTGGGGCTCGCCCCGGCGGGCCGGCGGCTTCGCCGCGGTGAACATCTCCCCCGGCCCTCTACTCATGCCGCAAAGCCTCCGCGGGGGCGGTACGCGCAGCGCGCCAGGCCGGATACACCGTGGCAAGCGCGCACAGCAGGAAAGCCACACCGCACACCCGCAGCACATCGGATCCCTGGACGTAGGCCGGCAATTCGCTCATGTAATACACCTGGGGATTGAGAAAACGGGTGTGCAGGAGCCGCTGCAGCGCCGCGACGAGCGCCTCGAGGTGCGTGGAGACGAGCACCCCGAGCCCCGCCCCGAGCGCCGTGCCGGCGAGCCCGATCAGCGTGCCCTGCACGGCAAACAGAGCGAGCACGTTGAGGGGCCGTGCGCCGAAGGTGCGCAGGATCGCGATATCGGCTTGCTTCTCCTTCACGATCATGACCAGCGTGGCGACGATGTTGAACGCCGCCACCGCCACGATCATCGACAGGATCACG
>JAJZVF010000150.1 GCA_021845825.1 Pseudomonadota bacterium
AGCGTGCGGCTGCGGCCGGACGACATCAGCACGCGCTGGTGCGAGCGCGTTCTCGGCGGAGCGCTCGGTCGCGACGTATCTGCGTTCGAGCTGTTGCGCCGCCCCGAAGTCGACCATGAGACACTGTTGGAAGTCGCGGGCGCGGGATGTACGACTGCCGGAACCGATGACCGCCTGCCCCGCCAGGTGCGGGTCCAGGTGGAGGCGCGGGCGAAGTACGCCGGCTACATCGAGCGTCAGCACGAGGAGATCGACCGCCAGCGCCGCAACGAGCAGACCCTGTTGCCCGAGGATATCGATTACACGCAAGTGGCCGGCCTTTCGCACGAGGTGCGTGCCAGGCTCACGGAATACCGTCCGGCGACGGTCGGTCAGGCGAGCCGCGTGCCGGGGGTGACGCCGGCCGCCGTGACCCTGCTGTTGGTACACATGAAGAGACGCCCCCTGTCCGCCGGCGAGCGCGCATGACAGAATCGTCCGGAACGATTCTCGACGGCGGCAACCGGCCCGATGGGCGAGGCGCAGGGGTGAAGCCTCGCGACACCTTTCTCAGCCGGCTCAAGAGCAGCTGGGAACGCAGCGGCTCGCTGGTATGCGTGGGGCTCGACCCGGAGATCGAGCGGTTCCCGGCCCAGGTGGCCGACCGCGCTTCTCCCATCTTCCAATTCAACAAGGCGATCATCGACGCCACGGCCGACCTGGTCTGCGCCTACAAGCCGCAGTTTGCCCACTACGCGGCCTACGAAGCCGAGGATCAGCTGCAGCGCACGATCGAGTACATCCGCAGCGCCTATCCGGACGTTCCGGTGATCCTCGACTCCAAGCGCGGCGATGTGGGCAACACGGCCGAGCGCTACGCCATCGAGGCCTTCGAGCGCTACGGCGCCGACGCGGTGACGGTCAATCCCTATCTCGGCGGCGACTCGCTCGAGCCCTTCCTCCGGTACGAGGACCGGGGCGTGATCGTCCTCTGCCGCACCTCCAATGCCGGCGCTCGCGACCTGCAGGACCTCACCGTCGGCTCCGGCCGGCGGCTATATCACGCGGTGGCGGAGCTGGCGGCGGGGCAGTGGAACTCCCGGGGCAACGTCATGCTGGTGGTCGGCGCGACCTACCCTGCAGAGCTTGCCGAGGTGCGGGCCATCGTCGGCGACATGCCGCTGCTCGTCCCCGGCGTCGGCGCACAGGGCGGGGATGTGGCCCAGGCGGTGCGCAGCGGACAGACGAGCGAGGGCGCCGGACTCGTGATCAGCTCCTCGCGGGGAATTCTCTATGCCTCGGGCACGGCTGACTTCGCAACCGCGGCGCGGACGGCGGCGCTTGCTCTGCGTGATCGGATCAACGTCCACCGGCTGCGCCCGGGACGCTGATCCGCATGAGACGCGCGCTCCGCCACGGCGCGGCCATGCGGGTGCCGGCGGCGCTTGCCGCCTGCCCGGCGGCCGGCCGCGCCGCTGCACGCTCAAATACAACACCGGGGAGATCCGCATGGAACCTGCTGAGGATATGCTGATCGAGCGCATCTGGTCGGGCAACACGTACCGGAATTTTCACTATCTGATCGCCTGCGCGCACACCGGCGAGGCCCTGGCGGTCGATCCGCTGGAGTGGCGGTTATGTCTTGCCGCGGCGCGCCGGCGGGGTTGGTCGATAACCCAGATCCTCAACACACACGAGCACTGGGATCACATCGGCGGCAACGCCGCCCTGGTGGCGGCGACGGGCGCCAAGGTCCTGGCGCACTCGGCGGCTGCGAGGAGCATCGGCGGCGTTGACCGCGGGCTGCGCGAGGGCGATGTAATCCCAATAGGACGAGTCGAGCTCGAGTGCCTGGACACTCCCGGACACACGCTGGCGCATATCTGCGCGTTGGGGCACGGCGGGCGGCCGGCGCTGTTCTGCGGCGACACGCTGTTCAACGCCGGCGCCGGCAACTGCCACAACGGCGGTGATCCCGGGCAGCTCTACCGGACCTTCACCACACGCCTCGCGCAGCTTGCCGATGACACCCGGGTATTCCCGGGTCACGAGTACCTGGTACGCAATCTGCAGTTCACCCTGGACCGCGAGCCCGACAACGCCGCGGCTCGCGATCTGCTCGACTCGCTGCATCCGGACGATCCGGCAGCGGCTCCCGTGACCACACTCGGCGAAGAGAAGCGCATCAACACGTTCTTCCGCCTGACGAGCCCCACGGTGATCGAGCGCCTGCGCCAAGAGTTCCCGGACCTCGGACGACGGCCGGATGCGCGCACCGTGTTCCTGAAGCTGCGGGAGCTGCGCAACCGCTGGTAGCCGGCAACGGCATCGGCCGCCAAGACTCGTCAGCCGGGTCTTTGCGCGCCGCCGCCGTGAGAATGAGCGTCGCGGCGAGCGTCACCCGTGCCCGCGCACACCGGCAAGTTGACCGGCATTCGAGCTCCTCACACCCACCGTCGAGGGCGGTCGCACAGCCGGAGCGCGCAATCGCGCGCTGTCGTTGGCCGCCGCCGCGCCTCCCGCAAAGCGCCGCGGGCGACCTCGAGCCAATGGAGTAGAATGGCCGCTCAATGACCCTCGATCCTATCTTAGCGCCCCTCAACGAGGCCCAACGCGCCGCGGTCACCGCGCCCCTCGCCCCTGTGCTGGTGCTGGCGGGCGCCGGCAGCGGCAAGACGCGCGTGCTCACGCACCGCATCGCCTGGCTGATCGAGGCGCAGGCGGCCTCCCCGCATTCCATCCTGGCGGTAACCTTCACCAACAAAGCGGCCGGCGAGATGCGCGCGCGCGTCGAGCACCTGCTCGGCACACCGCCCGGGGCGCTGTGGATCGGCACGTTTCACGGCATCGCGCACCGGCTCCTGCGCCGGCACTGGCGCGAGGCCGGACTCCTCGAGGGCTTCCAGATCCTCGACGGCGAGGATCAGCAGCGTCTCATCAAGAAGCTGTTGAAGGCCCAGCAGCTCGATGAGTCGCGCTGGGCGCCCCGCGAGGTGCAGTGGTTCATCAATTCCAACAAGGACGAGGGCCGACGGCAGAAGGAGCTCAAGGCCGGCAACGACCCGGTCCGCGCGCAGATGATCCGCCTTTACGGGCTGTACGAGGAGGCCTGCGCGCGCAGCGGCGTGGTCGACTTCGCCGAGCTGCTGCTGCGCGCCTTCGAGCTCTGGCGCGACCAGCCGGCGCTGCTCGCACACTACCGCCAGCGCTTCCGCCACGTGCTGGTGGACGAGTTCCAGGATACCAATACCGTCCAGTACGCCTGGCTGCGCCTCATTGCCGGTCCCGACGGTCATCCGTACGTGGTGGGGGACGACGATCAATCGGTGTACCGGTGGCGCGGCGCTCGCGTCGAGAACCTGCAGCAGTTCCAGCGCGACTTCGCCGGCGCCAAGCTCTACCGCCTGGAGCAGAACTATCGCTCCACCGGTACCATCCTGGCTGCCGCCAACGGTCTCATTGCCAGCAACTCGGGCAGACTCGGCAAGACGTTGTGGACCAGCGGAGCGCGCGGCGAGCCCGTCCGCCTGTACGCCGCATTCAATGAGCGCGACGAGGCGGAATTCGTCAGCCAGCGCGTCCGCGATCACGTAGCGCACGGCGGAGCGCGCCGCGACATTGCCGTCCTTTACCGCTCCAACGCCCAGTCGCGGGTATTCGAAGAGACGTTTCTCTCCGCCCGCATTCCCTACCGCGTTTATGGCGGTCTCAGGTTCTTCGAGCGGGCGGAGATCAAGGACGCGCTGGCGTACCTGCGGCTGCTGGTTAACCGGCGCGATGACGCCTCGTTCGAGCGGGTGGTGAACCTGCCGACTCGCGGCATCGGCGCAAAGAGCCTGGATACGATACGCGAGGCGGCAAGAAGCGCCGGCAGCTCGTTGTGGGAGGCCGCCGGATGTCTCGGCCCGACCCCGCTCGGCCCGAAGGCCTCCGCTGCGCTGCGGGGATTCATGGGGCTCATCGAGCAACTCGCCGCCGAGGCAGCCGGACTGCCGCTGCACGAGCAGGTAGACCGCGTGCTCGGCTCGAGCGGCCTGCTCGAGTTCCACAAGCGCGAGAAGGCCGACCGCGGCGAGGCCCGGGTGGAGAACCTCGAGGAGCTCGTGAGCGCCGCCCGCGGCTTCAGCACCCAGGGCGCCGATAGCGAGCTGCCGCCGCTCGAGGCTTTCCTCGCGCACGCGGCGCTAGAGTCCGGCGAAGGCCAGGCGGATGCCTGGGAAGATTGCGTGCAGATGATGACGCTGCACACGGCCAAGGGCCTGGAGTTTCCCGTGGTGTTTCTGTGCGGCATGGAGGACGGGCTGTTTCCCCACCAGCGCTCGCTCGGCGATCTCGCCGGCCTCGAGGAGGAGCGTCGGCTCTGTTACGTCGGCATGACCCGGGCCATGAAGCAGCTCTATCTGACCTACGCCGAGCAGCGCCGCCTGCACGGCATCGACAGCTACAGCCAACCCTCGCGCTTCATCAAAGAGACTCCGGAAGATCTGCTCGAGGAGATTCGGCCGCGACTGCAGGTTACGCGGCCCGTCGCCTTCGACGCAGCCCGTGCCGGCGGGGCTCCCTGGCGGCACGGCCCCGAGCCCCGACCGGCCGCCGGCGCGCTCGGCGCTTCGCGCCTTGCCCGACTGCGCCTCGACTCTGACATGCCCGGCATTCATCTCGGGGCGCGCGTGCGCCACGGCACGTTCGGGGAAGGTGTCATCCTCAGCCTCGAGGGCTGCGGCCCGCAGGCCCGCGTGCAGGTCAATTTCGAGCGGCAGGGACCCAAGTGGCTGGTCGTGCAGTACGCCAACCTGGAACCGTTGTAGACCATGAAAATACTCATCCTCGGCGCCGGCCAGGTGGGCCGCACGGTCGCCCGGCATTTCTCGCACGAGGAGGCCAACGACGTCACCGTCGTTGACATCGACGAGGACGTGCTGCGCGACCTGCAGGACCGGCTCGATGTGCATACCGTCGCCGGCAACGCCGCTCATCCGGGGGTGCTGCAGGCGGCCGGCGCCGCCGAGGCCGACATCCTGGTGGCGCTGACCAATAGCGACGAGGTCAACATGGTGGCGTGCGAGGTGGCTTTCCGCCTGTTCCGCACCCCCACCAAGATCGCCCGTATCCGCGCCGCCGAATACACCGGCAGGCCCCAGCTGTTCGGCGAAGAGGCGATCGCGGTGGATGTGTTCATCAGTCCCGAGCAGCTGGTGACCGAATACCTCGAGCAGCTGATCCGCCACCCCGGCGCGCTGCAGGTGCTCGAGTTTGCGGCCGGCAGGGTGCGTCTCGCCGGCGCACGCGCCGAGCTGGGCGGGCCGTTGACCGGGCACAGCCTGCGGGAGCTGCCGGCGCAGATGGCGGACGTTGACGCTCGCGTGGTGGCGATCTACCGCGGCGGCCGCAGCATCCCTGCCGATGGCGCCACGGTGATAGAGGAAGGCGACGAGGTGTTCTTTCTTGCCGGCCGCGACGATGTCCACCGCGTAATCGCCGCACTGCGCAAGGAGAACACCCGCGTCCGCCGGGTGGTCATCGCCGGCGGGGGCAGCATCGGACTGCGGCTGGCGCGCGCGCTCGAGGATACCGCCCAGATCAAGGTGATCGAGCACGACACGCGCCGGGCCCGCCTGGTGTCCGAGCAGCTACAGAACACCATCGTGCTGGCCGGAGACGCGGCTGACGAGGAGCTGCTGATCGAGGAGAACATTGACAGCGCGGACGTGTTTGCGGCCGTCACAAACTCCGAAGAGGCCAACATCCTGTCCGCGATGCTCGCCAAGCGTCTCGGTGCGCGCAAGGTCATGGCTCTGGTCAACAGGCCCTCCTATGTCGATCTCATCGAGAGCGGCAGCATCGATGTGGCGATCGCCCCGCAGATCATCACCATCGGCTCGCTCCTCGCCCATGTGAGGCGGGGCGAGTTGGTGCGGGTATATTCGCTGCGGCGCGGCGCCGCGGAAGCCATCGAGGCGATCGCCCGCGGGGAGCAGGCCAGCTCACGAGTGGTCGGCCGCACCGCCGGCGAGATCGAGCTGCCGGAAGGCGCCGCCATCGGCGCCATCGTGCGCGGCGAGCAGGTGATCCTTGCGCATCACGATACGCCCATCGAGCCGAACGATCACGTGATCCTCTTCCTGCCCGACAGGCGCCACATCGACGCAATCGAGCGCCTGTTCACGCGGGCGGCGCCCTAGCCGGTGCCCGGCAGGGGAGGTGCATGCTCGGCGTGACCTACTTTCTCGGGTTCATCCTGGCCGCGTTCGGCCTCGTGTACCTGCTGCCGATCGGCTGCTCTCTCGTTACCGGCGACGGATTGTGGCCCACCTTTCTGCTGTGTGCGGCGCTCACGTCGGCGACGGGGCTGCTGCTCGCCGCCGCCACCTACCGGTACCGCCGGCCGCTCAAGCCGCGCGACGGCTTCATGCTGGTAACTCTCGGCTGGATTCTGCTGCCGGCCTCGGCCACCCTGCCGTTGCTGCTGGCCATCCCGGGACTCACCTTCACGCGGGCGCTGTTCGAGGCCATGTCCGGCCTCACGACCACCGGCTCGACGGTGCTTACGGGCCTCGACACCCTCGCGCCGTCGCTCAATTTCTGGCGCGAATCGCTTACCTGGGTCGGAGGCCTCACGGGCATCGTGCTGGCCATGGGCGTCATGCCG
>JAJZVF010000151.1 GCA_021845825.1 Pseudomonadota bacterium
CGGCTCGTGCGCATCGGCTCGGGCGCAGATGCCGGGCGGCTGTCGGCGCGGCTGCTGCAGGTGCCCGGCGTAGCCGAGGCCGTCGTGGTTCCGGAGGAGGGTGTCGCCTATCTCAAAGTGGACTCGACGCGCTTCGACAAACAGCAAGCCGAAACCATCGCCGGCGGTGCCAACGCGCCGGCGTGAGCGGTGCGCCGGAGTACGCCGAGGGGGCGCGTATCGCGGCATGGCCGATTGCGGGACGGCCTCGGCGAGCGGTAGGCTTCAGGCTGCCCGTCCGCCGGACGGGCGGCGAAACCGGGGAGGGGGCGATGAGATATCGTGTCTGGTGCGCCATCGCGCTTCTGACGCTGGCGGGGACCGCGGCAGCCCGGGCGCGCGAGTGCGCCGGCGTATCCTTCCCCGATCATATCACGGTGCAGGGGCAGCGCCTGACGCTGAACGGCTTGGGGCTGCGCAAGGCCACCTGGTTTCGGATCAAGGTGTACGTCGGGGCGCTCTATCTGCAGCATCCCTCGCGGCAGGCGGCGGCCATCCTGAGCGCCGAGGAGCCCAGCGAAATCGTGCTGCACTTCCTCTGGAGTGTCAGCGCCGGGGAGCTGCGCGGGGCCTGGCGCGATGGATTTGCCAAAAGCGCCCCACGACTGCGGGCGCGGCTGCGCGGCCGCATCGAGCAGCTCAACGGTTGGATGAAGGGCGTGAAATCCGGCCAACGCATGGTGTTCGTGCGCATGCCGGGACAGGGCATCAAATACTTTCTCGACGGAACTTTGGAGGGCACGATCAGGGGTCGGGACTTCGCAACAGCCTTCCTTGGAATCTGGCTGGGTCCGAAGCCTCCGGGCCGGCAGCTCAAGGCCGGCCTGCTCGGCGGGAAATGCCGTTAGCGCCGGCGGGGCGCTGCAGAGTCCGACTGGTCCTAGCCCCGGTACGCGCACCCGCTGGTGCAGGTCTCCCGGACGGTGATGCGGCTGAGCGACGGCAGCCGCGGCTTCAGACGCTCCCAGATCCACTGCGCCAGCTGCTCGCTCGTCGGGTTCTCGAGCCCCGGGATCTCGTTGAGGTAGCGGTGATCGAGCGCCTCGTACAGGGGGGCGAAGGCCGTCTTGAGCGCCGAGAAGTCGCATACCCAGCCAAGGACCGGGTCGACCGCGCCTTCGGCGTGCACGCCGATGCGGAAGGAGTGCCCGTGCAGGCGCGCGCATTTGTGGCCCGGCGGGACGTTCGGCAGGCGATGGGCCGCTTCGATGCGGAATTCCTTGAAGATTTCCATACCCGTCAATGTACCGGATCACTGGCGCGGGCACGAGCCGGCTCCGCAGAAGCGATTCGACCCCAGCGGATCCCCCGCTTGGCGTAGCCTATTTGCGGGCGTGTGGCGGATCTGCAGTCTTCGTCCCCGCGCCGCTCACCGTGCTCGGCGGGTTCGCGTTCCTGTGCTCAGGCTGCACGCTTCACGGTCGCCCCAGGGCAAAATAATGACCATGACCACCCGCTTCCGGCCAATGGTACTGATCGCCACGGTCTTCTGGATCTACGTGGCGCTCTCCGACGTGCTGTACGCGAACCGGATGCAGGCGAGCCTCACCGCCATGCACGTGGGGCATCTGTTTGCCCCATGGCGGGCGCGACTCCTGCAGCACCTGTTTCTCTATCCGGCGCTGCTCGGCTGCATGTGGGGCTCGCTTACCCTGGGCTGGCAGCCGATTCTGCGACGCCTGCCTCTTCAGATCCTGCTCGGGGCGGTCTTTGCGGCGCTCGGGGAGCCGAGCCTGTGGCTCGGGCTTTCGGCGCTGATCGGCTTCCACCAGGCCACGTACGCGTTCTTGAGCGGACTGCGGCCCGGGACGCCGCTGTCCATCGTCCCGGTGCTGGAAGTCTGGGTGGCGAGCTCCACCAGCTTCCTGCTGGATTACGGCTTCGGACTGGCGTTGGTCACCGGGTTCGACGTCTACCGCCGGTTGCGCGACACCCAGATCCGCTCTGCGGCCCTCGAGCGTGCGCTCTCGGCGGCGCACCTGGCGGCACTGCGCATGCAGCTTTCGCCGCACTCGCTGTTCAACCTGCTCAATACCATCCATGGCCAGATCGACCGGGATCCGTCCGGTGCGCGCAGCATGATCGTGCAGCTGGCGGACCTGCTGCGCCGACTGCTGCACGCCGGTGAGCGAGAGTTCTCACGTCTGTCCGAGGAGCTGCAGTTTGCACGGCTGTATCTGACGCTGCAGCAGCGGCGCTTCTCCGATCGGCTCACGGTGTTCGTGCCCGAGCCCGAGGGACTGCCGGCGGCCTGGGTGCCGAGTCTCATCCTGCAGCCGCTCATCGAAAACGCCGTGGTGCATGGCATCGCCAAGCACCCGGGCGAGGTCGAGATCCGGGTGCAGGCGTGCGCCTCGGCGGAATGGCTGTGGCTGCGGGTATCCAACACCCTGCCGGCCGGGGAAGCGGGGTGCGGCGATGGCATCGGCTTGAAGAACGTGCGCGAGCGGCTCGCGATTCAGTTCGGCGGGCGGGCCTCCTTCGAGGCGGCACCGACCGCCGATGGCAGATGGCTCGCCGAGATCCGCCTGCCCCTTATCGCCGAAGTCATCGAACCGGTACGCGAGGAGGCAGGGCAGCCGCAGCGGGCGCAACGCGCTGCGGAGCGGTCCGCGCCGGACCCAACGGCGGGCGGCCTCGCGATGCTGGAGAAGCTGCGTGCGCGCTGAGGCGGGCGCGCAGCCGGACGCCGCGCGCACTCTGCGGCGCGCCTCGCTGGTCTCGCTGGGCGTGCTGACCGGCGTCAACCTGCTCAATTATCTCGATCGCTATCTGGTCTCGGCGCTGTTGCCGGCGTTGAAGCGCGCGCCCATGCGGCTCGACAACCTGCAGTTGGGCACGCTGATGAGCGGCTTTCTCATCGTGTATTTGCTGGCCGCGCCGATCTTCGGGCGCCTGGGCGATCGCGGCTCACGCACCCGTCCGATCGCCGTGGGGGTCTTCCTCTGGAGCCTCGCCACGGGGCTCTCGGGCCTGGCGCGCAACTACCTGCAGCTGCTCGGGGCGCGCGCCGCGGTGGGCGTCGGCGAGGCGGCCTACGGCACCATCGCGCCCGCGCTGCTTGCCGATTACTTCATGCCGCGCACCCGCGGGCGGGCCTTCGCGGTTTTCAACATGGCGATCCCGGTCGGTGCGGCGCTCGGCTACATCGTCGGCGGCATCATCCTGGTGCACTACGGCTGGCGTGCGGCATTCTACGTGGCGGGAATCCCCGGAGCGCTCCTTGCGGTGTGGATCTGGCGTCTGCCCGACCCGCCGCGCGGCAGCGCAGACACCGATGAGATCTCGCTCGCCGGGGGCGCCGGCGCGGCGCTCGCTGTCCCGCCGGGGTCCTGGGCCGTGTACCCGCGGTTGCTGCGCCAGCGCCCCTACCTGCTTACCGTGCTGGGCTACGCGGCTTATACCTTCGCCCTTGGCGGTCTCGCCTTCTGGATGCCGACGTTTCTCGAGCAGGTTCGCGGCGTGCCGACGGTGCAGGCCACCGCGGGATTCGGCGCGATCATCATCGCCACCGGGTTCCTCGGCACCTTCGCCGGCGGATGGCTGGGGGACTGGTGGTTGAAGTTCTCCCGCCAGGCCTACCTTTGGATGTCCGCTTGGGCCACGCTGCTGGCGGTGCCGGCGGCGTATCTGGCGCTCGCCTCGGGCAGACCCGAGGTGTTCTACAGCGCGCTTGTCGTGGCGGAGCTGCTGCTGTTCATGTCCACCGGACCGGTCAACACGGCCATCGTCAATCTGGTCAGCCCCGCCGAGAGGGCCTGTGCCGTGGCGCTCAGCATCTTTGTCATCCATGCGCTCGGGGACGTCATTTCCCCGTCGATCATCGGCGGCATATCGGACATGACCTCGCTGGGCGTGGCGGTCATGATCGTGCCGTTCGCGGTGGCGGCGAGCGGCGTGCTGTGGCTGCTCGCGGCAAGAGCCGATGCGCGCGCCAACGCCGCGCCCGGCACTGCCGGCTAGCGCACAGGCACCGGTGCGGAAACGGCAGGTGCCGGGATGGGGCGAGCCTGCAGCCGATTCGGCCGTCACGCTCCGGGCGGGCCGACGAGGGGCTCAGCGGGCGACGAACGCCCGCTCGATGACATAATCGCCCGCCTCGCCGATGTGCGGCGACATCCGGAAACCGCGCGCATCGAGCAAGGTGCAGGTATCGGTGAGCATGGCGGGGCTGCCGCAGACCATGGCCCGGTCTTCGGCCGGATGAAGCGGCGGGAGCCCGAGGTCGTAGCCGAGCCTTGCGGACTCGATGAGCGCGGTGAGCCGGCCGCGATTGACATGCGGCTCGCGCGTCACCGCCGGGTAGTACAGCAGCTTCTTGCGCACCCACTCCCCGAGGAGCTCGTGGGATTTGAGCTCCTCGATGCGGTGCTTCACCACGGCGCTCTCGCGCGCCCAGCGTACCCCGTGCACGAAGATCACCCGCTCGAAGCGCTCGTAGGTTTCGGGGTCTTTGATCACGCTCATGAACGGCGCCGCACCCGTGCCGGTGCAGAGCAGGTACAGACGCGTGCCGGGCTTCAGATCGTGCAGCACCAGGGTGCCGGTGGGTTTGCGGCTCACCAGCACCTCGTCGCCCTCGCGGATGTGCTGCAGGCGCGAAGTGAGCGGACCGTCGGGCACCTTGATGCTGAGGAATTCCAGATGCTCCTCGTGGTTGGCGCTGGCGATGCTGTACGCGCGCAGCAGAGGGCGGCAGTCCACGTGCAGCCCTACCATGACGAACTGCCCGTTCTCGAAGCGCAGGCCCGCATCCCGCGTCGTGGTGAAGGTGAACTGCGTGTCGGTCCAGTGCCTGACCGTGAGCACGCGCTCGCTGCCGAATGTCGCCAAGAGTAGCCGCCTGTTTGAGGGAACTGCCAGCGCGGGGATTTTAGCGGGGCGGGGCCGCGAGCGGGGTGCTTTTGCGCTATTTTCTGATAATCCCGCGGCATATGCGCAGCAACGGTTGCGCGAGCAGGATGCAACGACTGCTATCATTGAGCGAGCACCGCATCGTGCGCGCTTCGGTGAGCAGGGGGATTCATGGGGGAGGCGGACACTTCGGGCGGCCTGCGGGGCCGGACGCTGTTCATCACGGGGGCGAGCCGCGGCATTGGCTTGGCGATTGCGGTGCGGGCGGCGCGCGACGGAGCGAATGTGACGGTGGCGGCCAAGACCACCGAGGCGCACCCGAAGCTCCCCGGGACGATCTACAGCGCCGCCGAGCAGATCGAGGCGGCAGGGGGCAGGGCGCTGCCGATCGCGGTGGACGTGCGGGACGACGAACAGGTCAGATCCGCCATCGAGCGCACGGCACAGACCTTCGGCGGGATCGACATTCTGGTCAACAACGCGAGCGCGATCAGCCTGACGCCGACGGCCGCGACGGACATGCGCCGCTTCGACCTGATGCACGGCATCAACACGCGCGGCACGCTGCTGTGCACGAAGCTGTGCCTGCCGTATCTCGAGCGAGCGGCCAATCCACATGTCCTGGTGCTGGCGCCGCCGTTGACGCTCGAGCAGCGCTGGTTCGCGCCGCATCTGCCGTACTCGCTCGCCAAATTCGGCATGAGCCTGTGCGTGCTCGGGCTGTCCGGGGAGCTGCGCGCCCGCGGCGTCGCGGTCAACGCGCTGTGGCCCCGGACCATCATCGGCACGGCGGCCTTGCGGGTGGCCCTGCAGGGCGCGCCTGAGCAGGCGTTGCGCCGTGTCCGCTCCGCGCAGATCGTCGCGGACGCCGCCTATGCCATCTTGAATCGCGACAGCCGAAGCTTCTCAGGCAATTTCTGCATCGATGAGCAGCTGCTGAGGGAGGAGGGCGTCACCGACTTCTCGCCCTATCGGGATCCCTCGGTGCCGGAGGAGGATCTGCTCACGGACCTCTTTATCTGACCGGACCGGTTCGATCTAGCCGATCCGGTGGCCGAGCTCGATGCCGGCAAGCTCGTAGCCTCTTCTGAAGTCACGGATATGGCGGGCCATCCAGGTGCGGGCCGACTCGGGATCTTTTCGGCCGACCGCCTCGAGGATCCGGCGCTGGGCGGTGGCGATGCGCGAGCGTGCCTGCTGCACCTGGTCGATCATGTCGCGCAGCGACGGTTCGAGCAGATTGATGAGGGGTTCCTGCACCAGGGCGAAGACCTGGTTGTGGGTGGCCGCGCCCAAGCCGCGGAAGAACTCCGCAGTGTGCTGCACGGCTCTCTCGGTGTTGGCGTTGTCTTCCTCGAAACACGCGCGCGCGGCCGCGAGCCGCGCGAGATCGGCCTCGGTCCGCTCGCCGGCGGCGATCTCGGCGACGGGCGGCTCGTAGTGCGTCAGTGCTTCCCACACCTCGAGGAAGGTGACATCGTGCAGCGCCAACGCGCGGCTGACGTCCTTGGCGACCTGCCGATGCCGTGGGCGGCTCACCGTCATGCGTTTCGAGCCCGGACGGCGCTCGAGCAGACCGTTGCTTTCCAGCTCGCGCAGCGCTTCGCGCACCGTCGAGCGGTTGACCCCGAGCTGGCGCGCCAGCTCGGTTTCCGGCGGCAGCCGCTCGCCCTCGCGCAGCGCTCTGCTGAGGATGCGCTCGG
>JAJZVF010000152.1 GCA_021845825.1 Pseudomonadota bacterium
CTCGGCATCGCGCTCGCCGCCGCCGGGCTGCTCAACCCCCTGCTCGCGGCGTTCATTCATGTCGCCTCCGAGCTGACATTCATCCTGAACTCCGCCCGGCTTCTGCCCGGGCGCCGCACCGGCGCAGGCGGCGCCCCGCAAGAGGCCGTACAAGCCGCCTCGAGCGCCGTACATTGATCCGCTGTCGAGCGGGACAAAAGCGGCTCGACGCGCATAGCCAACACGCTCTTGCCTCTGCAGCCCTCCGTCCGGGCATCGCTGCGGCGGGCGCCCTGCGGTCCGCCTGCCCATGCGCAGCGGTGCGCACGGCCGGTGTGTCACCGGGCAGGGGCGCGCGGGCCGCCTTGCAACGAGTCAGCTTGCCGCGGCTGCAAGCAGGGCGCGGCGTACCAGCGTCTCAAAGATGACCAGTTTGTAGCCGTTCTTGCTGAGCGGCGCCGCGCCCTGCAAAGCGGCCCGGGCGGCGGTGCGGATGAGGGCCTCGCCGAGCCGCTGTCCGGTAAGCGCAGCCTCGGCCGCCCTCGCGCGGTGGGGAGCCGGGGCGGCGGCCCCGAGCACGATGGCCGCCTTGCGACAGATGCCGTCCGCCACCTCGAGCATCACGGCTGCGTCCGCAAGCGGCCAGTCGAAGGACTCCGTCTGGCAATGCTTGACGTGCAGCGAGCGCGCGGTTTCCGGCGGTGCAGGCAGCCAGATCGCGGTGACGATCTCGCCTGCCGCGAGCGTGTTCTCGCGATGCACGTCCGCTTCGGGAAGGAGGAAGAAATCCTCTACGCTCACCCCGCGCCGGGTCCCTGCCGGCCCGGTGATCTCGAGCCGCGCATCGAATGCGACCAGCGCGGTCGCGCAGGTCGAGGGATGCACGATGGCGCACCCCTTGTGATCGAAGATCGCGTGGTACTGGTTCTCGCCGTCGAACGCGAAGCACGTGTCCCCGCCTTTGCGCGTGCAATGGTGGGCGCGCGAGCGTAGATACCAGCAACGCGGCCGCTGCAGCAAGTTGCCGCCGAGGGTGGCGAGGTGGCGGATCTGCGGACTCGCCGAGGTGCCGGCCGCCTCGGCGAGCGCACGGAAGCGCATCCGCACCTGCTCATGGGCGGCGAGTTGGGACAGCGTGACATTCGGGCCGATGCGCAGACCCCCGTCGACCTCCTCGATGCGCTCGAGGCCGGCGATGTCCCGCAGATTGATGAGGCGGCGGGGTCTGAGCAGCCCCTCCTTCATCAGGTCGAGCAGGTCAATGCCGCCCGCCTTGAGCAGCGCGGCCTCATCGTCCGGTTCGCCGCGCTCACTCACCATCGCCGCGGCCACGGTCGTCGTGGCGGCGCGCGCGGCTGACTCGATGCCCTGAGGACTCATCCATTCAAAGGCGTGCATGGCGGTCAGCTCCGCTGCGGCAGGCGCCCGAGCGCGCTCAGGACCGCGGCGGGGGTCATGGGCAAGGTGCGCATGCGTACGCCAATCGCGTTATAGACAGCATTGGCGATCGCGGGGGCGGTGGCAATGATGGCCGGCTCGGCGATGCCGTAAGCATCGGTCGCGCTGTTGCCCTGGTAGTTCTCGAGGACGTGCACCTCGATCGCCGGTGCCTCGCGCGAGCGCAGGATCCGGTACTGCTCGAGATTGGCGTTGAGCATGTGGCCGGTGTGCGCATCGAGGATGCGCTCCTCGAATAACGCATAGGAGATGCCTTGGAGGATGCCGCCGTGCACCTGGCTTTCGATCTGCCGCGGGTTGATGGGCCGCCCGCAATCGTGCACGGCGAGCACGCGCTCGAGGCGCACGCGGCCGGTCTCGGTGTCGACGGTAACTTCGGCGAATTGCACGCCCCCGAGTGCGTTGCGTGCGAAGGCGAAATCGCCCGTGCGACGCCCGAAGCCGCCGTAGTCGTCGCTGCGGCTCGCCACCGCGCCGATCTGTTCGGTGGACAGGCGGCGGGCCGCCTCGCGAAAATCGATGCTGTGGCGTCCGTCGGCCGTGTTGATGCGGCCATTGCGCATCGTGAGTTTCTCGGGCGTCGTATCGAGGGTCGGCGCAATGGCTGCGAGGAGCTTGCGCAGTGCCTGATAGGCGGCGTTGCGCGCCGGCGGTGTGAGCGAGGCCGTCGTGCGGCTGCCGTAGGAGGGCGGGCCGGCTGGAAAATTGGTGTCCCCGATTCGCACCACGATCTCCCCCGGGGTGAGGCCGAGCTCCTCGGCCACCACTTGTGCCAACACGGTGCCGATGCCCGTGCCGATGTCCTGCACGCTCGAGCGCACTTCGACCGAGCCATCGCGCAGGATGCGCACCTCGCAGGCGCAATTGGTGTGCACGAGGGCGGGCCAATGCGACTGCGCCATGCCGAGCCCGCGCTTGTGCACGCCCGGGGCGCTGCCGGGGGGCTGTCGGCGGCTCCAGCCGAATCGCTCGGCGCCGATGCGGCGCTCCTCGCGCCGCACCGGGCTTGAATCGATCCGCTCACGCAGCGCGAGCGGATCCAGAGCGAGCCTCTCGGCGAGCTCATCGATGATCTGCTCGTACGCGAAGGCGCCCGGGACGTTGCCGGGGGCGCGCATGGCGCACCCGGGACCGGCATTGATGAACACGTCGGACTGCTCGAGCGAGAAGTCGCGGCAATCGTAGATCGACTGAGCGAAGTTGCCGACGCCGGCGCCGAGGGCGACCCCCGCCGTGCCGTACGCCTCGATTGCCACAGCCGTGAGCGTCCCGTCGCGGCGCGCACCGGCGCGGATGTGCTGCACCGTTGCCGGACGGTTGCCGCTGTCGATCTGCTCCTCATCGCGAGCGAGCACGAGCCGTACCGGAGCGAGGGCTGCGCGCGACAGCGCGACCGCGGCAAGCACGTCATTGCCGATGCGCGACTTCGAGCCGAATCCGCCGCCCATGGCGTCGACCACCACCCGCACGCGGGCGAGCGGTAGGCCGAGCGCCGCGGCGAGTTCCGCACGGATGCCGGCGGTGAACTGGGTCGATATGTACACCGTCAATCCCTCATCGCGCCAGTCGGCGACCAGGGCGTGCGGCTCCAGGCAGCAATGAGTTTGCACCTGGGTACGGAACTCCCCCTCGACGATCACCTCCGCGCCGGCCAGACCGGCGGCGGCATCTCCCCGCGAGGCGCTGGCGTCGGGGCCGTGAACATTGCCGTGCTGCGGCAGCTGCGTCGCCGGTCCGCCGAAGACCTCGGTGCGCACCGTATGGTCGAACACCCGCGGGGCATCCGCTTTACGCGCAGCCTCGATGTCGATGACGAACGGCAGCGGTTGATATTCGATCCTGATCCGCTCGAGCGCGGCCTGCGCCGCCGCCGGCGTAATGGCCGCGATCGCTGCGATCGGATCTCCGACATAACGCAGCTCTCGGCCAGCCGGCCCGGACTGCGGCGCAGCATCGATCTCGATCGCGCGCCCGATCGGGTGCTCGATGACGTGCACCGCCCGCACGCCGGGGGCGCACTCGGCCGGGCCGGTATCGAGTGCCAGGATGCGTGCGTGCGGGTAGGGGGAGCGCAGGATGCGCGCGTGGAGCATGCCGGGCAATTTGACATCAACGGTATACGTGGCCTGTCCGGTCACCTTGGCGTGGCCGTTGATGCGCGCCGTGGGCTGGCCGATGCAGCGCAGCCGTGCGTTGGGCGCTAGCGCCGGCGCCTCATCGGCGCCGACGCGGCGCTCGATCTGCCCGACTGAAACGCCGGCGATGCCGGCGGGCAGGCTCCGTACGCCGATCTTGTCGCTCATGGACGGCGCTTGCTTGTCTGTGCCGCATGGAGCACGGCGGCAATGACGTGCGGATAGGTCCCGCAGCGGCAGAGGTGGCCCCCCAACGCGGCCTTCACCTCTTCTTCGCTCGGATGGGGAGTGCTCTCGAGCAACGCGACGCAGCTCATGATCAGACCGGGTGTGCAAAAGCCGCACTGAATCGCATCGTGCTCTAGGAACGCAGCTTGCACCGGGTGAAGCGTCTCGCCGGCCACGCCCTCGATGGTGTCAATCTTCGCGCCGTTGACCTCGATTGCCAGCACCATGCAGGAGCACACCGGAGTGCCGTTCAGCCGGACGGTGCAGGCGGAACAGGCGCCGCGATCGCAGGCGATCTTGGTGCCGGTCAACTGCAGCTGATCGCGCAGAACCTCGGCCAGGGTCGCGCCCGGGCAGACCGGCAGCGCCCGGAGGATCCCGTTGACTTCGAGCGTGATTGGCACGGCGCCGGGGCCCACGGCCTCGCCGGTCACGCAGGGCGTGCGGCTGCGAGCATGAGGCGAAGTGTTTCCGCGCATGACCATGTTTTAAGAACCTGCGTGCGGCAAGAGCCGTTGCGGCATCGATGCCGGGCGGACCGTCGCTGCATCCCCGGGCCGCAAGAGTGCGGTACCCATTGCGGTCAACGCCGCTTCTATGAATCTGCCGCTGCGGCCCGCGGCGGACAATCCGTAGAAATCCTCACCGCCGGGTGGAGGTGAGAATGCCTGCGGCAGCACGCCCCTGGAAACGCTCGCGGGTACAGGCGCCCCGGCGCCGCCGCCCATTGCTCCTGCCTGTCCGCCTGCCGGCGAGGCCGCGGGAGCCGGAATCCTTCTGCCTGCTCACATGGTCCCGGACTGCGTCGCCGCCGCCGGCGCCGACCGCGTCGAGTAGAACGAAGCGTTCTGCCTGCCGGCCGCTGCTTCGCGCGCGTAGCTGATCAGATGGTGTGCGACGAGCCCGACGTGAATCACGTCCTCGACCCTTCCTTGTTTCAGAAGCGGCCAGGCCATGCGCCAGAACGTCGTGCGGTAGTCGGCGGCGATGCCCACCTTGAACAGGAGGTTCGCCATGATCCTCAGGCCGCGGCGCATGTTTGCCCACGAGGCGCGGGTCGGGCTCGCCGGCGGCGCGATGCGGTTCGGATAGGTGTGCGCAATATTCCATGCGAAGCGCTCATACAGCGCCGCGGGACTGTAGACCTCGGCAATGAGCCGCCGCCATGTCGAGAGCACCGTTTCGTAAGGCCTGCGGAAGACAACATTCGACTCGAGATCCGGGTCCGCGAGGATCCGGCCCTGCGCGGCGAGGCGCTCGTACAGCGGCGTGCGCGGCAGAGCCTGCAGGAGGTTCGGGGTCAGCATCGGGATGTGGCTGCGGCGGATGAACTCGGCGATGCGTGCGGGCGTCTCCGCCGTGTCGGTGTCGAGGCCGAGGATGATGCCGGAGACTACCTCGAGCCCGTAGGAGTTCAGCGTCTCGATTGCCTGCAGGATGGGCAACCCGGCGTTGTGGCGCTTGCCCATCGCCGCGAGGGCCTCTAGCTCCGGGGTCTCTATCCCGCAAAAGACGGTCGTGAAGAACGCCTCGCGCATCATTGCCAGTATGTCCGGATACTTGGCGATGTTGAGCGTGGCCTCGCAGGCGAGCTCGAGGGGATAGCCGTTGCGGCGCTGCCAGAGGATCAGCTCGGGCAGCAGCTCGCGGGCCGCCTTGCGGTTGCCGATGAAGTTGTCGTCGACGAAATACACGGCGCCGAAAAGCCCGGCGGCAAGCTGGGCGTCGAGCTCGCCGGTCACCTGCGCCGGTGTCTTCAGCCGCGGCACACGGCCGTAGAGGATGGGGATGTCGCAGAACTCGCACTGGTAGGGGCAGCCGCTCGAGAACTGCAGGCTGCCGATGAAGTACTTCTCGAGATGCGCCAGGGCGTAGGCCGGAACCGGAAACCTGTCGAGGGGCCGGCGCTCGATCGTGGTCAGACGCAGCTGGCGCGCCGGTCTTGCGGGGTTCGCATCGAGGAGTCTGAACAGCTGCTCGGTGGCATCGCCCAGCTCGCCGACGTGCAGGTAGTCGAAGTCCGGATAATACTCCGGCGCGCCGGAGACCGATGGGCCGCCGAGCACAGTTGTTTTGCCGAGCCGGTGGGCGCGGCGGTTGATGTCCTCTATGGCAGCGCGCTGAACGTGCATGCCGCTCACGAACACCGCATCGGCCCAGGCGAAATCGGCGTCCGTCGCCGCGGCGATGTTCTCATCGAGGAAACGTACCTGCCAATCGCCGGGTACCGCGGCGGCGATCACCAGAATGCCTTGCGGCGGCATGAAGGCGCGCGTGTTGCCGCGCAAGGAATAGGCGTGCTCGAACGTGCCGAAGGAAGGCGCGTAGCGTGGAAAGATGCAAAGGATCCGGCGGTTCACGGCTCTACCTCCTCAATCATCTGCCTGCCGGCTGCCCGGAACGGCTCGCGCGCGGTCTGGTCCAACAGGCGCCCGCGGGCTTGGCTTCATAGCGTTGCGTCCGAGTGTAACGGCATCTTCCCCTGCGTCAATTGGCCTCTCGCGCAGGCCCTGGCGCCGCCGGAGGCGGCGGCCGCACGCCTGGCGTGCCGGATGCCGAGCACAGGCGAGCGTACCGTGCGGGGCGCATGCCGGCCATGGCTTCCTGTCGTTCGCCGGCGACGCTGCAAGGCGGGGGACGCTTGCCGTCCTCGCGTCTGGCGGCGCTCGTCGGCGCCCTGCACTCAGCGCTTCGCTGCGAGACGCTCCTCGACGAACTTCGCGGCCGCACGCAGGCTCGCGAGCCTGGGATACTCGGCCTCGGCGATTTCAATGCCGAATTCCTC
>JAJZVF010000153.1 GCA_021845825.1 Pseudomonadota bacterium
GCTCGCCGCCTGCGCGCTCGGCGACCCGCAGTGGCCATGTTCCGTCTCTTCGTCGGGATAGGGCGCATTTCCGCCGTGACGGCGTCGTTCCTTCTGCATGTACATCGAGTACACTCCGGTGCCGCCCCCGGTCCTGGGCGAAATCAGCCTCCGTCGCGAGTGAGTGGAGGCCAGTCAGAGGCCCTGCCATGTCCTGGTTCGAGAAGATCATGCCCTCGCGCATCAAGACGGAACGGCGCACGCGCTCGGTGCCCGAGGGCCTGTGGATCAAATGCCCGGCCTGCGATGCGGTGCTCTATCGCGCCGAGCTCGAGCGCAATTTATATGTGTGTCCCAAGTGCTCGCACCACATGCGTATCGGCGCACGCGAGCGTCTCGATGCCTTTCTCGACCCGGAGCCGACCGAGGAGCTCGCTGCGCGGGTGAGCCCCGAGGATCCGCTGAAGTTCCGCGACAGCAAGCGCTACAAGGACCGCCTCGCGCAAGCGCAGAAGGCCACCGGCGAGGTCGATGCGCTCATCGTGCTCGCCGGCAGGCTCCAGGGGCTGCCCGTCGTTGCCTGCGCGTTCGAGTTTCAATTCCTCGGCGGCTCGATGGGCTCCGTGGTCGGCGAGCGCTTCAAGCGTGCGGTGGATCACTGCATCCAGCATCGCAAGCCGCTCGTGTGTTTCACGGCAAGCGGCGGAGCGCGCATGCAGGAGGCGCTGTACTCGCTCTTGCAGATGGCGAAGACTGCGGCGGCGTTGGCGCAGCTTAAGGAGGCGCGGCTGCCGTTCGTCTCCGTGATGACCGATCCGACCACCGGCGGGGTGTCGGCGAGCCTTGCCATGCTCGGGGATCTGAACATCGCAGAGCCACGCGCGCTCATCGGCTTCGCAGGTCCCCGCGTGATCCAGCAGACCGTGCGCGAGACGCTGCCGGAGGGCTTTCAGCGCAGCGAGTTCCTGCTCGAGCATGGGGCGCTCGACATGATCATCGACCGGCGCCAGATGCGCGAGCGGATCGCGGCCATGCTGCGGCTGCTCCTGAAGCTTGCGCAGGCGGCCTGAGCCGGCAGGGCGGGCGCGAGAGGCCTGTCGCAGGTGCTACCCGCATGAGTGCATCGCTCGAGCAATGGCTCTCGCGCCAGGAAGCAGCGCACCCGCGGGCGATCGACCTCGGGCTCGAGCGCGTCTGCGAGGTCGCGCGGCGACTCGGGCTGAAGCGGCCGGCAGCCACGGTCATCACCGTAGCCGGCACCAACGGCAAGGGCTCGACGGCGGCACACCTCGAGGCGTTGTTGCTCGCCGCGGGCTGCTCCACGGGCCTGTTCACCTCACCGCATTTCATCCGCTACAACGAGCGTATCCGCATAGACGGCCGGGAGGCGGATGATGCCGCGCTCGTTGCGGCGTTCGAGCGGATCGAGGCGGCACGCGCGGAAATCTCGCTCACCTTCTTCGAGTACAACACGCTGGCGGCGTTGTGGCTGTTCGCCGAGCGGTCGGTGCAGTTCGCGGTGCTCGAGGTCGGCCTCGGCGGACGGCTCGATGCGGTCAATCTGGTGGATGCCGATGCGGCCGTACTGTGCTCGGTGGGCTTCGATCACCGCGACTGGCTCGGTGACACGCTCGATGAGATCGGTGCGGAGAAAGCCGGCGTCTTCCGTGCGGGCCGGCCGGCGGTGCTCGGCACGCCGCTCATGCCCGAGAGCGTGTACTCGCGCATCGAGCGTCTCGGGGCGGTGCCCGTCGTGGCCGAACGGGACTTCTCGTGGCACATCGAGGACGGCGGGCACTGGTGCTACCAGGGGCCGAGGCTGTGCCTGCGCGACCTGCCGCCCTCGAGCCTTCAGGGGCCGATCCAGTATCGCAACGCGGCGACCGCGCTCGCGACGCTCGAAGCCCTTTGCGGGCCGCACTCGCCGGCGAGGAGCCCTCTCCCGCCTCTTGAGCAGGCGACAGCCGCCTCGGCGCTCGGCCGGGTGCGCCTGGCCGGCCGCTTTCAAGTGGTGCCGGGCCCGATCGAGTGGATTCTCGACATCGCGCACAACCCGCCCGCCGCCGAGGTGTTGTGCGCCCAGCTGCGCGCGCGGCCCTGCCGGGGGCGCACGCTGGCGGTGATCGGTGTGCTCGGCGACAAGG
Source organism: Pseudomonadota bacterium (assembly GCA_021845825.1). GTDB lineage: Bacteria > Pseudomonadota > Gammaproteobacteria > Steroidobacterales > Steroidobacteraceae > 13-2-20CM-66-19. The sequence goes on from JAJZVF010000153.1 coordinate 2,124, forward strand.
ACGCGGCCGCCATCGGGGCGGCGCTCGCGCCGGCGGTCGACGGCTGGTTCTTGTGCAGTCTGCCGCCGCCGCGGGGCATCGATGCCGCCGAGCTGGCGCGGCGTCTCGCCGCCGTGGCGGTCGAGCCGAGGCTGTCGGGCTCGGTGCCCGAGGGCCTCGAGGCGGCGCGCCGTGCGGCTCATCCCGGCGATCGGATCGTCGTCTGCGGCTCGGTGCTTACCGTTGCGCCGGCGCTCGAGTGGCTTCGGGTATACTCGCCCCGGTGAAAGAGCGACTGACTGGCGCCATCATCCTGGTGGCGTTGATCGTGCTATTGGTGCCGGAGCTGTTGACCGGACCGCTGCGCGGCAAGGCTGCCCCGGCCGGGACAATGGTCGAGTCCTCGCCGGCAAGCCGCGCAGCGCAGCGCTCGGGCTCGGATCGTTCGGTGCTGCACAGCTCGCCGGCGCTGCCGTTTCTCTCCGCTCCCCACGCGCGCTCTCGCAAGCCCAAGCCTCGGGCACGCTCCCCGATTCGCTCCTACACGCTGCCACTCAGTGCAGCCACCCAGGTGCGCGCCGTCGGTCAGGGCGCCGTTGAAGCGCCCTTCTTGCCGCGGGCGCCTGTGCACCGCTCATTCGCCTCGTCAGCGCCCCCGGCCCCTCGTTCGCCGCCGCGCAGCACACCCTCGAGCCGCTCGCTGCGGGCCGCCCCACCGATCTCTGCGCCCGCAAGGCCGGCGGCGCACGGCAGGTCGCAAGGCGGCGCGCGAGCGCCGCCCCGACAGGCGAGCCCGCCGCGCGCAGTCGAGCCCGGGCCGTCAACGCCGAGTGCGGGCAAGCCGCGCGCGCCGGCGCATTGGGTCGTGCAGCTTGCCAGCTTCACCGACCACGCCAACGCGCTGCGGCTCGCCGAGCGGCTGCGCCTGCAGCACCTGCCGGTGGCGATTGCCCCGCTGCGCCTGAGGGGCCGGATGTGGTGGCGCGTATGGGTCGGTCCGGTCAGCCGGGCGGCGGCAGGACGGCTGGCGCAACGGTTGCGGCCGATCGCCCAGGGCGAAGTGCTGCGTGAGTGACAAGGTGCCGAGCGGCGCGCGGCGCGCTCTTGTACAATTCGCGCCGTTTCCCCTTCCGCGTGCCTCCATGCTTTCGATGAAAGGTCGCAGAGGACGTTGGGAACCTCGCACCTGCGATAACGGTGCTCGACGGGGTTTCCCGGCGCGCTCACGCTTGCGATGACGGGTCTCTCAGAGGACCACTGGCCAAACCCTGCGTCATGAACACAGCCGATTACGTGGTAATCGCCGTGGTTGTCCTGTCGGCCATCGGCGGGGCGGTCAGGGGATTTCTGCGTGAAGCCATCGCGCTCGCCACCTGGTTCGTCGCATTGTTCGTCGCCTGGCATTTCTCCCATCTGGTCGAGCCGCATCTCGGGGGGCTGCTGGCGGGCTCCGCGGTCAGGCGGTGGGCGGCGCGCATCATCATTGCGGCACTGATCCTGGTCGCCGGCACGGTGATCGGAGCGGTCGTGGCGCACTTCGTGCGGCTGTCGCTGTTCAGCGGCACGGACCGCTTTCTCGGCTTTCTGTTCGGCGCCGCCCGCGGGGCGGTGCTGCTCGGGGTGTTCGTGATCCTGGGACAGCTGCTGCACCTCGATACGCAGGGGTGGTGGCGGCGTTCCTCGTTGATTCCCTATGGCCAGTCGATTGCCAACGGGCTGCGAGCCCTGGCAGGGGCTGGCGGGGCGGGCGGGGATGTCCGCGAACGGCCGCACTCGGACGGGCGGGCGGGACTTAAAATCCAGGGACGGGTGCTTGCGATGAGGTAGCACATGTGTGGAATCGTCGGACTCGTCGGCACCGGCGCCGTCAATCAGCGGCTGTACGATGCGCTGACGGTGCTGCAGCATCGCGGCCAGGATGCCGCGGGCATCGTCACCAGCGGCGAAGCGGGCCTGTGCGTGCGCAAGGGCAGCGGCCTGGTGCGCGATGTGTTTCAACAGCAGCACATGCTCGGCCTCAAGGGCAATATCGGTATCGGCCACGTCCGCTATCCGACCGCCGGTTGCGACAGCGCCTCCGAGGCTCAGCCCTTCTACGTCAACTCGCCCTATGGCCTCTGTCTCGCCCACAACGGCAACCTGACCAACGCCGCGGAGCTGGCCGAAGTGCTCATCCGCGAGGACCGGCGGCATCTCAATACCAGTTCCGACTCCGAAGTGCTGCTCAACGTGTTTGCTTCCGAGCTGCAACGCATCGGCACTCCGCGTGTGACCTCCGCCGATGTGTTCACGGCGCTCGAGGCGGTGTACCGGCGCTGCCGCGGCGCCTATGCGGTAATTGCCATGATCATCGGGCACGGCATCGTGGGATTCCGCGATCCGAACGGGATCCGGCCGCTCGTGCTCGGCCAGCGCGACACTCCCCGGGGGCCGGAGTGGATGCTCGCCTCCGAGAGCGTGGCCCTGGACAGCCTGTCGTTCCGCCTGGTTCGCGACATTGGGCCGGGCGAGGCGGTGCTCATCGATGAGGCCGGGCGGCTGCACTCGCATCAGTGCGTGACGGTTGCCCGCCATACCCCGTGCATCTTCGAGTACGTCTACTTCGCGCGTCCCGACTCGAAGATCGACAACATCTCGGTCTACCGGGCCCGCATGCGCATGGGGGACCGCCTGGCCGAGAAGATCCTGCGCGAGCGGCCCAACCAGGACATCGACGTGGTGATTCCCATTCCGGACACCAGCCGCACCAGTGCGCTGCAGCTCGCGCAGCGCCTTGGCCTGAAGTATCGCGAGGGGTTCATCAAGAACCGCTACATCGGCCGGACTTTCATCATGCCCGGTCAGGACGAGCGCGAGCAGTCGGTGCGCCGCAAATTGAATGCCATCGATCTCGAGTTCCGCGGCAAGAACGTGCTGCTGGTCGATGACTCGATCGTGCGCGGCACGACTTCCGCGCAGATCATCGAGCTGGCACGCGAGGCCGGCGCCCGCAGGGTCTACTTCGCCTCGGCCGCCCCGCCGGTGCGCTACCCCAACGTCTACGGCATCGACATGCCGGCGGCCCGCGAGCTGGTCGCGAGCGGCCGCCGCGTGGACGAGGTGGCGCGCCTGATCGGCGCGGACTGGCTGGTCTATCAGGACCTCGAGGATCTCATCGCCGCCTGCCGGCACGAGGACTCGCGTGTCGAGGAGTTCGACACATCCTGTTTTTCCGGGGAGTACGTGACGGGCGATGTCACGCCGCAGTACCTGGCGCGGCTGCAGATGGAGCGCTCGGATGAGGCAAGGAAGCTCGGCCGCGAGGGGCGTGGGCCGCTCAAGGTGATCCACGCCTGAGCAGCGCCGCAGCAAGACGCCGCAGCCGATGAGCCGCGCCGCGCGCCGCGAGCTGCTGATCGAGCTGTACCGGGCGGGACTTGCCCGGGCCGACGGCCGGCGCTGCGTGCGCGAGGCACTGAGTCGTGCGCCGGGGCGCCCCGCAGGGAGGGTGTGGGTCGCGGCAATCGGTAAGGCGGCCTGCGCAATGGCGCTCGGCGCGCACGAGGTGCTCGGGGAGGCCATCGAGGAGGTGCTGCTCGTGACCAAGCCAGGGCACGTGACGCGGGAGCTGCGTGAGATGCCCGGGGTGGAGATTCACGAAAGCGGCCATCCGCTGCCGGATGAGCGTTCGCTGCGCGCCGGACAGCGGCTGCTTACGTGGCTGGAGAATCTGCCGCCGGCGGTGACGCCGCTGTTTTTGATCTCGGGCGGGGCGTCGGCGCTGGTGGAGGTGCCCAAAGCCGGGGTTGCCCTCGAGGAGCTCGTGCGCGTCTCGCAGCAAGGACTGCACGCGGACCTCACGATCGCCGAGCTCAACAGCCGCCGCATGCGGTTGTCGCAGATCAAGGGCGGTCGGCTCGCTGCGCGGCTCGGGGAGCGGGCGGGATGGGCGTTGCTGATATCGGACGTGCCCGGCGACGATCCGGCCTTGATCGGCTCCGGGCTACTCGCGCCCGCGCCGGGAGGAGACCGCATCCAGCGTCAGGTGATCGCCACGGTAGATACGGCGATCGACGGCGTCGTCGCCGCCGCGACCACGAGGCGGCTGTCCGTGCGGCGCGCGGCGCGGCGCTTCGCGGGGGAGGCATCCCGGCTCGCGGTACAGTTTGCTCACGAGCTGGCGCTGGGACAGGTGCAGGTGCGAGTCTGGGGCGGGGAATCGACCGTGCGCCTGCCCGAGCACCCCGGCCGCGGCGGGCGCAACCAACATCTGGCGCTCACGGCCGCCCGGCTGATCGCGGGCTATCCGGAGCTGATGCTGCTCGCGGCCGGCACGGACGGCGGCGACGGACCGACGGAGGATGCGGGGGCCGTGGTCGATGCGGATACCTGCGGGCGGATCGCCCTGGCGGGGCTCGATCCGGACGACAGCCTGCGCCGCGCCGATTCCGGCA
>JAJZVF010000010.1 GCA_021845825.1 Pseudomonadota bacterium
GGCGAGCGTCTGGGCACGGTGCCTGACATGGGCGCGGCCGAGACACGGCGGGCCATCGAGGCGGCCCACGCGGCATTTCCCGCCTGGGCGGGGCGCACGGCCAAAGAGCGCGCCGTCATCCTGCGCCGCTGGTACGAGCTGATGATCGCGCACCGGAACGACCTGGCCGCGCTGATGACAGCCGAGCAGGGCAAGCCGCTTGAGGAAGCCGGCGGCGAGATCGCCTACGCGGCCTCCTTCATCGAATGGTTCGCCGAGGAAGGCAAGCGCGTCTACGGCGAACTGATCCCGGCGCACCAGGCCGACAAGCGCATCGTGGTGATGCGCCAGCCCATCGGCGTGGCGGGTGCGATCACGCCGTGGAATTTCCCCTCGGCGATGATCACCCGCAAGGCCGCGCCGGCACTGGCGGCCGGGTGTACCTTCGTGTGCAAGCCGGCGATCCAGACGCCCTATTCGGCTCTGGCTTTGGCGGAGCTCGCCGCACGGGCCGGCGTGCCGTCCGGGGTGTTCAACATCATCACCGGCAACGATGCGCCGGCCATCGGCGCCGAGCTCACGCGCAACCCCCTGGTACGCAAGCTCTCCTTCACCGGCTCGACCGCCGTCGGCAAGCAGTTGATGGCGCAGTGCGCCAGCACGGTCAAGAAGCTCTCGCTCGAACTCGGCGGGAACGCCCCGTTCATCGTGTTCGACGACGCCGACCTTACGGCCGCCGTCGCTGGCGCGATCGCCAGCAAGTATCGCAACTCGGGTCAGACCTGCGTGTGCGCCAATCGGTTGTTGGTGCAGGCCGGGATCTACGAGGCGTTCGCGCACAAGCTCATCGAGGCCGTCTCGAGGTTGCGCGTGGGCGATGGCCTGCGTGGGCCGACGGACCAGGGCCCGCTGATCGACGCCCGGGCGGTGGCGAAAATCGAGCGACACATCGAAGACGCCGTCGGCAAGGGGGCGCGCGTTGCGCTCGGCGGCCGACGCCACGAGCTCGGCGGCACCTTTTTCCAGCCCACCGTGCTCACCGGCGTCACGCCGGCCATGCTGGTAGCGCATGAGGAAACCTTCGGGCCGCTGGCGCCGCTGTTTCGCTTCGAGACGGAGCAGGACGCGGTCCGGATGGCCAATGACACCGAGTTCGGCTTGGCTGCCTATTTTTACACCCGGGACCTTGCGCGCGCATGGCGTGTCGCCGAGGCCCTGGAGTACGGCATCGTGGGTCTGAACACGGGACTGATTTCCACCGAGGCGGCCCCGTTCGGCGGCGTCAAGGAATCCGGCATGGGGCGTGAAGGCTCGCGCCACGGGATACTCGACTACACGGAATTGAAATACCTGTGCGTGGATCTAGGCCGGGGAGGGGCGACAGCGTAGCTACAGGATACGTCCGCCGCGACGCGGCGGCGCCCTGGCGAAACATCGCTCGCCGCGCAATACGGGCCGGGGGCGCGCACCCGGAGCCTTGCGCCATAAGGACTTGCCGCAACACGCTGGCTGTGCGCATGCCCCCTGAGGTATCTTGATCCACATGCGTCACCACAGCTCCGCGGACTTCCACCGCGATACAGCCGAGCGCATCGGCATATTGCTGGTCAATTCCGGCACGCCGGACTCGCCCCGGCCGCGCGACGTGCGCCGCTTCCTTGCCCGGATGCTCGGCGATCCTCGCGTAGTGGAGCTGCCGCGCATCCTGTGGCTGCCGATTCTCCACGGGCTGATTCTGCCGCTGCGGCCCTCGAAAGTGGCGCCCAAGTACCGCAAGGTCTGGTCGGCCCACGGCTCCCCGCTCCTCGAGCAGTCGGAGCGGCTGCGCGCCGCGCTCGCGAGCACCCTCGCGCAGCGGACGCTGGCCCCGTTCTCCGTGGAGCTCGGCATGCTCTACGGCACCCCAAGCGTGCCCGAGGCACTGTCGAGACTGCGCAGCGCGGGCGCGCAACGGATCCTCGTCTTACCGATGTTTCCACAGTACTGCGGCGCCACCACCGGCGCGGTCTACGACCACGTGAATGCCGAACTCTCGCGCTGGCGCTGGCTGCCGGAGCTGCGCTTCATCGCCGAGTACCACGACCAGCCGGAGTACATCGAGGCACTGCGCGAGAGCGTGACCCAGCACTGGCAGACGCACGGGCGCACGCAGCACCTGCTGATCTCCTTCCACGGCATCCCGGAGCGCTATTTCCACCAGGGAGATCCGTACTTCTGCAAGTGTCAGAAGACCGCGCGGCTGCTCGCGGAAGAGCTGCTGCTGGAGGAGGGCCGGTGGAGTGTCAGTTTCCAGTCCCGCTTCGGCCCGACCGAATGGCTGCGGCCCTACACCATCGAAGTGCTGGCGCAAATGCCGGCCCGTGGCATCCGGGATGTCACGGTCGTGTGCCCGGGATTCGCGGTCGATTGCCTGGAAACGCTGGAGGAGATCGACGTCGAGAATCGCGCCGCTTTTTTGGGCGCCGGCGGGGAGCGCTTCGAATACGTGCCCGCGTTGAACGCCCGCCCCGAGCACGCGAGGCTGCTCGCCAGCCACATCGCACGCCATTGTCAGGGCTGGACCCAGGTCGATCTGGGCTTGCACCCCGCCGCGCGGCCAAGAGGCACATCGGCGTAACTACTCGTCAATGCCGAGCCGCTCGCCTAAGCTGGGGGGGTGCAATTTCGCAATACCTCCGTCCGCTGGGGCGCCGTGTCGCAGCTGCTTCACTGGCTCATTGTGGCACTCATCGCCGTGCAGGTGACCCTCGGGCTCATCGGGCTCGAGCTGCCGCTCGGCATGGAAAAGCTCGCCACTCTGGCCCGGCACAAATCGCTCGGTATCACCATCCTCGCCCTCGCGACGATCCGCCTGCTGTGGCGGTGGATGAATCCCGCCCCCGCGCTGCCCGGCAATCTGGCGCCCATCGAGCGCTTCCTGGCGCGCTTCACCCATGCGGGCCTATACGTGCTGCTGTTCGCCCTGCCGCTCACCGGCTGGATCATGTCATCGGCGCGCGGCTTCGCGGTGAGCTGGTTCAACCTGGCGCAGCTGCCGAACCTGGTGTCGAAGAGCGACACTCTGTACCACGCGATGATTGAAGTCCACGCGGCACTGGCGATTGCGCTGGGGCTGATCCTCGCGCTGCACGTCGCCGGTGCGCTCAAACATCACTTCGTGCTGAAGGACGATACGCTGCGGCGCATGCTGCCCGGCCGAGCTTCGGCCGCTGCTCGCTCCGGCCCGACTGCCGATTCGTCCGGGAGCTCCCGCTGATGCCCGCCGCGCGCGCGACCGGCGCGATCGCACTGCTCGCTGCCGTATCAGCCCACGCTGCACACGGCACGACCTACATCCTGCTGCCCGCGCACAGCTCGCTGACCTACACATTCACGCAGGCGGGCGCGGCCAATCACGGCCGGTTCAACACCTTCACCGTCCGCTTCGATCCGACTGCCGGGCGGCTCACGGTGGCGGTCGACATGCGCTCGTTCGACACGGGCGACAGCCAGCGCAACAGGATTCTGGGCGGAAAGGATTTCTTCGACGTGGCGCGCTACCCGCAGGCGCGCTTCACGGCCAGCCGCCTTACCCGCACAGCCACCGGCTATCGGGCGGTCGGACCCTTGACTCTGCGCGGTGTCACACGCACCGTCGTGGTGCCGTTCACCTGGCGAATCGCCGACATCGACAACCGCACCGTCGGCCTGCTGACAGGCCGGATGACCATACGACGGCTGGACTTCGGCATCGGCCAGGGTCAATGGCGCTCCACCGAGTGGGTGGGAAACGCCGTAACGCTGCGCTACGCGCTGCAGCTCGTCCCGAGCCGGTGACTAAGACGGGCGCTCCCGCAGTTTTGACGTGCACAGATCGTAGACTGCGGCCATGATCACCCGCACGGAGTGATTCATGCTTGCCTCGATGCCCTTCAGCGCCGCCTCGCGGATCGCGCCGGTCAGAAACTCGACCTGCTCGGCCGGCAGATCATCCGGCAGCTGGGCGACGATCTTCACCGAGGGAACGTCCTCCACGATCCGCCGCAGGACCCGGTAGACGCAATCCGCCTTGGCGCGCATCAGCCCCTCGTCGTCGCCGAACATCGCGCCGATGGCCGTGAGGCCTTCAGCCCACTGCGCGCGCGTACGTTCCCACTCGCGCTCGGTGCCGAAAGTCACGCGGATGATTTCACCCATGAGCGCTCCTCGGCTGCCCAGGCCTTGATAGATTCGGCCGCGCCGGCCCTCACTTAGTTCCGCCTTTGCCGCGCGTCCCGCTCGAGCGTCCGGCCGGTCCCAGGCGGGGGAGGGGCGAACGGGCAAAGATTCGGGAAGCGGATTCTGCGGGCCATGCGCGTACCTGCGTAGGATGCCGCGATGATAGGCCGGCACCCCCGCCTTCGGCAGAGGGTATTTCGGGTGTGAACGCGCACATTTTCAGTCCCTGCGGCGGACCGCTGGGCCGATCACCCCGCCATCGCGGCGCTCGACGGCCCCGCTGCCGCACGGACTGCGAGTTCGTGAATGACGCAGTCTAGTACGAGCGGGTGGCGAGCCGCTCACCCTGACGGCGCAGCAGCGGTCCGAAGCCCAACCGGTCGTAGAACGCCCCCAGGGCGGGGAGGTCCGGCGACCGGGGGCGCAAGTCCTCCGGTGCAACCCTCAGCGGCATGTCGCACACGATGCGGGTGAGGCGGCGGGCGAGGTAGACCGATTCACGGTGCTCGAGCAGACGCTGGCGCAGCTCACGGCCTCCCCGCAGCCCGAGCGAGCCCACACGGCCGAGCTGGCCATAGAGGTCATCGATCGAGCCGAAGGCGCGCATCAGTGCCGCCGCGGTCTTGGGACCGACTCCGGGCACCCCGGGGATGTTGTCCGATGCGTCGCCGGTGAGCGCCAGAAAGTCTGCGAAGCGCTCCGGCGGCAGCCCGAACCGACGGTGGACGTCCCCGTAGCCGAGCGGTCCGCGGGCGCCGAAATCCCAGTACAGATCGCCGTCGCGAACGAGCTGGGCAAGATCTTTGTCGCGCGTGATGAACGCCGAGCGCACACCATGCCCGCGCATCAGCTGCGAAAGCGTGCCGATGAGATCGTCGGCCTCGTATTGCGAGTCGACGAAGGCGGCAAGGCCCAAATGGGCACAGAGCTCTCGGCAGTAGTCGAATTGCGCCGCCAGGTCCATGGGCGCGGGCTGGCGATTGGCCTTGTAGGGCGGGTAGAGCCCATTGCGGTAAGAGGTCGCGAGCCGCTGATCGAAGGCGACCGCCACGAACGGCGGGCGGGTCTTCTCCAGCAAATCACCGAGAAAGCGCGCGAAGCCGAACACGGCATGCACGGGGCGCTGCTGCCGATCGATCATGCCGGGCAGCTGCGAGTAATACGCGCGAAATATGTAAACCGAGGCGTCGATGAGATAGATCACGGCGCAGGCTGAGCCAGGTTATCGCAGCCCGCCCGGCGCTACGCCAACCAACGCTGGATGCGATCGTGCAGCGGGCTGGCGCGAGGAAAGTGCGCGAGCAGATATTCCATCTGGTCCGCGAGTACGCGCCGTCCCTTGAGGAAGATGTACTCCGCATAGGTCGGGGTGAACGGCACCGCGATGAGCTGCATCTTCGCCTGCTCCGGCGTGCGCGAGGCCTTCTGATTGTTGCAGCGCCGGCAGGCCGTGACGACGTTGGTCCAGGTATCCCGGCCGCCCTGGCTGAAAGGCCGGACGTGATCGCGCGAGAGTTCGCGGGTCGGGAAGCGCAACCCGCAATACATGCACAGGTGCGCATCCCGCCGGAACAGCGTCTGGTTGTTGAGCGGGGGCACGTAGTCGTGGCGGGTGCTGCCGGGATTGCCGGTGTGGCCGACGGTGGCGACAATGGAATTGATCTCGAGCACGGTGCGCCGGCCGGTGAGGGCATTCACCCCCCCAAAGAGGGTATAGAGCGCGGAGCCGCAGGTGTAGGCTACCTGCCGCTGGGTATAGAGTCGCGCGGCCTCCTTGTAATCGATCCACTCCAGCGGCATGCCGGACACGTCCGTGCGCAGCACGAGCTGAGAGAGCCCACGCTGGTTCCCTGCCGGAACGATGCGCAGATCTTCCGCCTGACCGTGGTCGGCGCGATCCAGGTCTATGCCCATCATGACGTCTGTAAGATAAGACAATCTTGTGCGAAACTTCAACAATAGGCACACAGGCTGCCCACACCCGCCATCTGAAGAGGATCGCAGATGCCAGCAATGATTGGCGCGCTGCTCGAGCGCGCGCCCCGAGAGACGCGTGTAAGTCTGGTGCCTGAGGTGACCGGGAAGCTCATCCGCGCCGGCACGCAGGTGCTGATGGAGCACGGTGCCGGCGTGAGCGCCGGCTTCCCGGAGGGCGCCTATCAGGGGGTGCAGTGGACGGATGCGGCCGGCGTGCTGGCGCAGACGCAAGTGCTGCTGACGGTGCAGCCGCCCGCCCTCGAGCAGATCCGGCTGCTCAAATCCGCCAGCGTGCTGATCGGGTTCCTGCAGCCCTACGCCCGGCGCGAAGAGGTCCGCGCGCTCAAGGAGCAGGGCGTGACCAGCTTCGCGATGGAGCTCGTGCCGCGCATCTCGCGCGCGCAATCGATGGATGCACTGTCTTCACAGGCGGCGATCGCCGGGTACAAGGCAGTGCTGATCGCGGCCAACCGTCTGCAGAAGTTCCTGCCGATGCTGACCACCGCCGCCGGGACCATCCGCCCCGCGCAAGTGCTGGTCATCGGCGCGGGCGTCGCAGGACTGCAGGCGATTGCCACGGCCAAGCGCCTCGGTGCCGTCGTAGAGGCCTACGACGTGCGCAGCGCCACGCGAGAGCAGGTGAAATCGCTCGGCGCGAAATTCGTCGAGACCGGGGTCAGCGCCGAAGGCAGTGGCGGCTACGCACGCGAGCTCACCGAGGAGGAAAAGCGCAAGCAGCAGGCGGTGCTCGATGCGCGCGTTGCGGCCGCCGACGCGGTCATTACCACCGCGTCGGTCCCTGGGCGGCCGGCGCCGAAGATCGTCCTGCGCGCGGCGGTCGAGCGGATGCGTCCGGGCTCGGTCATCGTCGACGCCGCTGCCGAGCAGGGCGGCAACTGCGAGCTGACCCGGACCGGCGAGACGGTGACCCATCAGGGCGTCGAGGTCGTGGGGCCGGTGAACCTGCCCGCCCAGCTCGCCCACAACGCCAGCGAGATGTATGCCCGCAACCTGCTCAACTTCCTGACACCGGCCCTGAAGGGGGGCGAGCTCGCCATCGACTGGAACGACGAGGTGTTCGCGCAGTCGTGCCTGACGCACGCGGGCGAGATCCGCCACGAGCCGACCCGCAAAGCGGTCGAGGGCTGAGGCCGCACCCGGGGGAGACCATGACTGGAATCATCGCACTTTACATCTTCATGCTCGCGGCCTTCACCGGCTACGAGGTCATCGCGCGCGTACCCGTGATTCTGCACACCCCGCTGATGTCGGGCTCCAACTTCGTCCACGGCATCGTGCTGGTCGGCGCCATGGTGGCGCTCGGCAACGCGCGCACGCCGCTCGAGAAGTCCATCGGCTTCATCGGCGTGCTGCTCGCGGCCGGCAACGTGGTCGGCGGCTACGTGTCCACCGAGCGCATGCTCGATATGTTCAAGACCAGCCAGGAAAAGAGAAAAGGCGGCCGGGCATGAGCGCGCCCGCCTCCTTCACCCACGAGGTCATCCAGGCGGCGTACTTCATCGCCGCGCTGCTGTTCATCATCGGCCTGAAGCGCATGAGCTCGCCCAAGGGCGCGCGCGGGGGCATCGTGTGGGCCGGCGTCGGCATGCTGATCGCCGGCCTCATCACCTTCCTGTGGCCGGGAATGCGCAACGACATCCTCATCCTCGTCGCCATCTTCCTGGGCGGCGTTGCGGCCTGGTGGAGCGGCAAACGGGTGCCCATGACCGCCATGCCGCAGATGGTGGCGCTGTACAACGGCATGGGCGGCGGCGCGGCGGCCGCCATTGCCTGTCAGGAACTCGTCCGCGGCCGGCCGTTCGCGCCCGCTCCTGTGGTGCTCGCGGCCGCGGGCGCCATCATCGGCGCAGTGTCCTTTTCCGGCAGCCTCATCGCCTTCGCCAAACTCCAGGGCCTGATCAGCAAGTCGCTGCGCTATCGAGCCCAGCAGGCGGTCAACTCGCTGGTGCTGCTGGCCACGCTCTTCCTGGGAGGATGGGTCGTCGTGCTGCACGGCGCTGCGCCTCTGCCGGTGGTGGCTGCGTTCTTCGCGCTGGCGCTGCTCGAGGGCATGCTCATCACGCTGCCCATCGGCGGGGCCGACATGCCGGTGGTGATTTCCCTCTATAACGCCTGCACAGGCCTCGCGGTAGCCTTCGAGGGCTTCGTGCTGGGCAACGCCGCGATGATCATCGCCGGCATGGTGGTGGGGGCGGCCGGCACACTCCTCACGCAGCTGATGGCCAAGGCCATGAACCGCTCGCTCGCCAACGTGCTGTTCAGCAATTTCGGCGAGACCGCCGCCGAAGGCGGTGAAGTCACCGGAAGCCTGAAGCCCATCGAGGCGCCGGACGCGGCCGTGATGCTGGCGTACGCGAGCAAAGTGATCGTGGTGCCCGGTTATGGCATGGCGGTCGCACAAGCGCAGCACAAGATCTGGGAACTGTGCCAGCTGCTCATGGATCGGGGCGTCACGGTCCGCTTCGCCATCCACCCGGTCGCCGGCCGCATGCCCGGGCACATGAACGTGCTGCTGGCCGAGGCGGGCGTGCCCTATGATCTGATCAGCGACCTCGATGAGATCAATGCCGAGTTCGAGACCGCGGATGTCGCGCTCATCATTGGTGCCAACGACGTCGTCAACCCCGCGGCGCGCGCCGACAAGTCGAGCCCCATCTACGGCATGCCCATCCTGAACGCCGACAAGGCGAAGAACGTCATCGTCATCAAGCGGGGGAAGGGCGCCGGGTTTTCGGGAATCGAGAACGCGCTCTTCTATCTCGACAACACCCGTATGCTGTACGGCGATGCGCAGAAGGCCGGCGCGGAGCTGATTCAGGCGGTGAAGGCGCTCGAGTAGCCCAAACGATTCGGCTCCGGCGGAGCTGACCCTACTTCAGGAACTCTGACCCCCGTGCGGGAGCTGGGCCGCGCTTCGCCGGGGCATTACCCTGGCCGCCGTGGATCCGGCCCGGCAGGCTGCGGGAAAAACGCCCGGTGTTTGGCGCCCCGGGAAATTCCCCGCGAATCAAGCCCGCGCTTAACGCGCGTGCCGTTCATGAATAAGCCGCGCTCAAGGTCCGAGGCAGCAGCGGCCGCCATCCCGATCGCCGTCGGGAATCTCGGGCAAACGCGGCGCGGCCATGCGCTGCATCTGTCTGATCTGCCGCATCTGTTCCTCCTGCCGCTCCTGCTGGTGCCGCCGCTCCATCCGGCGCTGCATCCGCTCGATCATGTGCTGCCGCTGCACCGGAGTGGCATCCTGCCAGCGTCGGCGCAACATCCTGCGCCGCCAGGGGGGCAAGCGCCGGAATTCGCGAAAGCTGCGGCGGATGGCCGCCTGCTGCCGCGCGGGCAGCGCCTCAAACTGCCGCCAGCGCCGACGCAGAAGCGCGCGCTGCTGGGGCGTCATCCGCTTCCATTTACGGAAGCGCTCCCGAGCCTTGGATTTCTGGGCGGGCGTCATGCTGAGCCAGCGCCGGCTGCCGCGAGCCAGCGCACGCTGTCTGTCCGCCGGGAGGCTCGCCCATTTGCGGGCAAGCGGCGCGAGCAGCCGCCGCTGCGCCACTGTGAGGTGGGACCAGGACACCCCGGCGCGAGCCGAGATCGGGGTCGGTACCTGTCGCGCCGAGACACCCAGGGGTATCGCCGCAAGCAGCAGAGCCAACACCAACGATCGCCATGCGCTCATCATCGGCTGCGCACTCCCGAGGTACCCCGCCTGGCCTTGGACTTGGCCGCCGTCGTCGAGGCATGCTCTTCCGCCGTCTTGGTTGTCCCGGCCACCTTGCCCAGCTTGAGTTTTGACAGATAGACCATCCAGCTTCTGCCGGCGGAATACTGTTTGCCGGAAGTCGGATCGGCGCTGCCCAGGAATTGCAGCAGCTCCATGTCTACCGGCCGCGGACTTGCGGAGCGTCTGGCAAGGCGGTCGGCGCAGCCGTTCGTAAGGGCAGCCAGAGCGGCGAGGAGCGATATGTAAAGGCACTTACGCCAACGCTCAGTGGTCATGCCCGGCGACACCTCCCGGGCCCTGCTCCGGCTGCGCCTGCGCCTCGTAGACCGCCCATTCGTAGAATTCCCCGTCACCGCCTTCGACGAGAGTCAGCCCATCGCGATCGGTGAGCAGGTCGAGATCGCCGCTTGCGATCGCATTCGCCGCCGCCGGCAGGCGGGGCTGCGGCTGATGCAGCCGCATCACGAGAGCCAGAACGGCCGCTGCGGCAACCACCCCTGTGGTCGGCACCCACAGGCGCCGGCCACGCAGCACCAGCGCGCGGGCGCCGCCCGGGATCGCCTGCGCCACCGCCGCATGGCGCGCCCGAGTCAGGTGCGAGCGGACGCGGCCGCTCGCCCGCTGCGCGTGCGCTTCAAGAAGCTCGCGCAGCCGCTGCTCGAACAGCATGGTCTCGTCGGTGGAAGTCACAGGTGCTCACCGAGTTGCGCACGCAAGGTTCGCAACGCCCGAAAATAATGCGTCTTGACGCTACCCTCCGAGCAGCCCATGGCCCGGGCGGTCTGCGCCACGTCGAGGCCTTCCAGAGTGCGCAGCAGGAACACCTGCTGCTGGCGCCGCGGCAGCCCACCGACCGCCCGTTCCAGGGCGCTCATGGCTTCATCGATCTCCAGGCGCCGCACCGGTGGCGGCTCTTCGGCGGCTGCCTCTGCGATCGGGCCGGGCTCCTCCTGTCCATCGGCAGTGAAAGGCCACCACGACATCACGCGATCGCGCACCATGCGCCGCCGCTGCATGTCGCGAATCCGGTTCTCCAGGATCCGATAGAAGAGGGGCCGCCACTCCTCGGCCGGCCGATGCGCGTAGGCCCGGGCAAGCTGCAGCATCGCGTCCTGAACCGCATCGAGCGCATCGTCCTCGTGGCGCAATGCCGTCTGGGCGATCTTGAATGCTCTGAGCTCGACGCTGGCCAGGAACTGGCCAAGCGCCGGACCTCCGAGATTGGCATTGGGGTCCAACTGATCCACGTCGCCGAGAGCAGCCGGCATGCTATAAGGCGAGGTGAGCGTAGCAGACTCGGACATAGCGGGTATAACGTACCGCCGCCATTGTCGGTTGACAGCGACGGTGCAGGTGACGATTCAGCCCCTTGCGAGACCTCTTTAAGCTTTCCATGAGACTAACGATGAAGCTATCCGGCGGATGACCGGCTCAACCGATATCGGCCCCATTCTGCGCGTAGCGCTCCCTACGCCCCTGCGCCGCCTGTTCGACTATCGCTGCCGCACCGAGGCCGGTTCTGCCGCAGGCGCGGCTCCCTACGCCGGGGAGATCGAGCCGGGCATGCGGGTCCGGGTGCCGTTTGGACGCCGGCGCCTGATCGGAGTGGTCATGGAGACCGCAACCCGGACAGAATTGTCCGAGGAAAGACTCAAGGCCGTACTCGAGCCTCTCGACACCCGGCCGATTTTTGATCGCCCCATGCTGGCGCTGTTGAGGTGGGCGGCCGCTTACTACCACCACCCGCCTGGCGAAGTTCTCTCGGCCGCTCTGCCCAAGGCGCTGCGTCTGGGTGCCCCCCTGGATGCGATGCAGGAACACTGGCGCCTCACTCCAGCGGGCCGCGCTGCCTGGGCGCAAGGCGAGCCACGGCGAGCCCCCCGCCAGCGCGCGCTGCTCGCCGAGCTGGCGGCCGAAGAAACGACCGCCCGCCTCTCCCGAGACCGCGAAGTCCGGCGGGAAGCGGCCCGGGCGCTCAAGGCTCGAGGTTGGATCGTCTCGATACAGCTCCCCTTCGCGCCCCCGCCGGTGACTGCCGCCGACCCTGCCGTTGTGCAGAGCCAGGTCGGCGGACCTGCGCTCAATGCGGAGCAGCGGCAGGCCACGGAGCGGATCTGCCAATCGCTCAACGCCTTCGGCGCCTTCGTTCTGCAGGGTATCACCGGCAGCGGCAAGACCGAGGTCTACCTGAGAGTGACCGAGCAGGTGCTGACGCTCGGGCGCAGCGCCTTGGTGCTGGTGCCGGAAATCGGGCTCACCCCGCAGCTGATCGAGCGGTTCCGCGAGCGCTTCCGGGTAGGCATGGCCGTGCTTCACTCCGCGCTCACCGATCAGGAGCGGCTCGCGGCCTGGCGGGACGCCTTCAGCGGCCGCGCGCGGATCGTGCTCGGCACCCGCTCGGCCGTGTTCGCCCCGCTGCCGAGACTCGGCGCCATCATCGTCGACGAGGAGCACGATGCCTCCTTCAAACAGCATGAGGGCGGTTTCCGCTACTCGGCGCGCGACCTGGCGCTGGTGCGCGCCCGGCGGGCTGAGGTGCCTGTCGTGTTGGGGTCGGCGACTCCGGCGATCGAGACTCTGCACAATGTCGAGACCGGCCGCTACGCCCGGTTGAGGCTGACGAAGCGGGCCGTCCAGGCGACCCCGCCGCGAATAGCGCTCATTGACCTGCGCACCAGCGCCCAGCACGCGGGACTGTCCACCCCCGCCGTGCAGGCGATGGAACGGCACCTCGGCGCGGGCGGCCAGGTGCTGGTATTCCTCAACCGTCGGGGCTACGCGCCGACGCTGCTGTGCACCGCCTGCGGCTGGATCGCCCCGTGCTCGGACTGCGACGCGCGGCTCACCGTCCATCTGGCCGCTCAACGGCTGCGCTGTCACCACTGCGGCGCCGATGCGCCACTGCCCGTACGCTGCGCGCAATGCGGATTCACGGTCAAGCCGGTCGGCCAGGGCACCGAGAGGATCGAAGGGACGCTCGCGGCGATGTTCCCCGAGATGCCCTGCGTCAGACTCGACCGCGATGTCGTGCGACACCGCGGCGACCTGGAACTGGCCGTGCGGCGGATCGCCTCCGGTGAAGGCCGCATCCTCGTCGGCACGCAGATGGTCACCAAGGGTCACGATTTCCCCAACGTGACGCTGGTGGTGATACTGAACGCGGATCAGGGCCTGTTCAGCGCCGACTTCCGCGCAGCCGAGCGCCTCGCCCAGACCATCGTGCAGGTTGCCGGCCGTGCCGGCCGCGGCGAACGGCCGGGCGAGGTGCTCATCCAGACCGAGTACCCGGCGCATCCCTTGCTCACCGGCCTGCTCTCGGAAGGCTACGAAGGCTTCGCACGCACCGCACTGAAGGAACGGCGCGAGGCGTCGTGGCCGCCGTTCAGCCGGCTTGCCGCGGTGCGCGGCTCGGCCGCCACTGCCGAGGCCGCACTCACCTTTCTCGCCGAGGCGCGCTCGCTCGCCGGCCACACCGAGGGCGTGCGCCTGCTCGGGCCCGTGCCGGCCGCCATGGCGCGGCGGGCCGGGCGACACCACGCGCAGCTGCTGGTCGAGAGCGCGGATCGGGGCCGGCTGCATAGGTTCCTCGATGCGTGGCTGGCGCAGGTGGAATCGCTGCCGAGCGCGCGCCGGGTCCGCTGGGTGCTCGATGTGGACCCGATCGAGCTGTTTTGATCGGGTAGAATTCAACCCCTTCCGCGTCTCGTCGTCCACTGGATCGGTCTTGAAGCAGCAACTCGAGCAACTCCTCGCCAGCGCCCTCGCCTCCCTCGCGGGCAACCCCCTCGCCGCCGAGCCCCCCGCGCCCGGCGCCGCGACGGTGGAGCGCACTCGCGACGCGAAGCATGGGGACTTTGCGACCAACGTCGCGCTGCGCCTGGCCAAGGCCGCGCGCTCAAATCCCCGCGAGCTCGCCGAGCGCATCGTGGCCGCGCTGCCGGCGAACCCCCTGATTGAGCGCACGGAGATCGCAGGCCAGGGCTTCATCAATTTCTTCCTGGCGCCCGCCGCCTACGGCAGCGAGCTGGCCGCGATCCACGAACTCGGGGAAAGCTACGGCCACAGCACGCTCGGCAAGGGAGAGCGGGTGTTGCTGGAGTTCGTCTCGGCCAATCCCACCGGGCCCCTGCACGTCGGACACGGGCGGCAGGCCGCCTACGGCGCGACGCTCGCCAACATCCTGTCGGCCACCGGCTTTACCGTCTCGCGCGAATACTACATCAACGACGCCGGCCGCCAGGTGGACATCCTGGCCGTCAGCGCCTGGATACGCTACCTCGCGGCCTGCGGCGAGCTCGTGCCGTTTCCGGAGAATGGCTATCGCGGCGACTATGTGCGCGGCATCGCCGCGAGGCTTCGCGCCGCCTACGGCGAGAGCTTGCGGCGCGCAGCCGGTGCCGTCCTGGCAGGGCTCCCCGCCGACGCGCCCGCCGGCGACAAGGAAGTCTACATCGATGCGCTCATCGGGCGCGCGCGGCAGCTGATCGGCGCGGACGCCTTCACAGGTGTGCTCGAGCTTGCGCTGGCCGAGATGCTCGCCGACATCCGCGAGGACCTCGAGCAGTTCGGCGTCCGCTTCGACCGCTGGTATTCGGAGAAAGCGCTGGAGAACAGCGGCGCCATCGAGCGCGCGCTCGCGCGCCTGGAGCGGGACGGACGGCTTTACCGCCGGGAGGGCGCCACATGGTTCCGTGCCACCGATTTCGGTGACGAGAAGGATCGCGTGGTGGTGCGCGAAAACGGCCAGAAGACCTACTTCGCCTCCGACATCGCCTATCACCTCGAGAAGCGCGAGCGCGGCTTCGAGCGCCTGATCGACGTGCTCGGCGCCGACCACCACGGTTACGTGGCTCGCGTGCGGGCGGGCCTCACCGCCATGGGAGAGCCCGGGGAGTGCCTGGAAGTGAACCTCATCCAGTTCGTGAGTCTCTACCGCGGCGGCGAGAAGGTACCGATGGGCAAGCGCGAAGCGCAGTTCGTGACGCTGCGGCAGCTGCGCGAGGAAGTCGGCAACGACGCGTGCCGGCTGTTCTACCTGATGCGCAGCCACGACCAGCCGCTCGACTTCGATCTCGAGCTTGCCAAGTCCCGCACCAATGAGAATCCCGTGTATTACATCCAGTACGCGCACGCGCGGGTGGCGAGCGTCATGAAGCAGCTCGCCGCCCGGGGTCTTGCCTTCGGCCGCGCCGACGGGTTGGCGAACGCGCACCTGCTCACCGGGGCGCATGAGCAGGCGGCGCTCGCTTGCCTGGCCCGCTACGGCGAAGTGCTTGAGCAGGCGGCCGCCAACCGCGCGCCGCACGCTCTGGTGCACTACCTGCGCGAGCTGGCCAACACTCTGCACACCTATTACAACGCCGAGCAGTTCATCGTCGAGGACTCCCGGCTGCGCAACGCGCGGCTAGCCCTGGTAATCGGCGTGCAGCAAGTGATTCGTAACGGTCTCGCCCTGCTCGGCGTCTCGGCACCCGACTCGATGTGAGCGCATGTCCCAGCTGACCCGCGACTACAAGGGCACAGGCCGCTACCGGCTTAAGCCGGGCGGCATGAGGGAGTTTCTCTTGGGCGTGCTCGCCGGCGGGCTGCTCGTCGGCGGCATCGCCGCGCTGCTCGCCACACATGGCGGCCACGGGCAGGCACGGCTTTCCTCCGTCTGCACTACCGCGAACAACGCCGAGGAGGCGCCCGGCAATGCCGCGGCCCGATCCGCCTCGAGCGTCCTGGCGGCGGCCCCTCGAGCTGAGTTGCCCGCGCCGGCCACTGCGCCGGCCACTGCGCCCGCCTCGCCGGCACCGCAGTATGACTTCTACAGCATGCTGCGCAAGCTGACCGTTCCGGTGCCCGGAGAGCGCGCCGCCGCGCGCGCCCGCGCGCACTGGACCCGGCTTTCTGCCGGACCACCGCGCTACCTCGTGCAGGTTGCCTCCTACACGAGCGATGCCCAGGCGCAGCGGCTTCGCGAGCGCCTAGCGCAAATGGGGATCGCGGCACGGATACGGCGGGCCACGGAGCACGGCATGAGTCTCGATCGCGTGCAGATCGGCCCCGTCGATGCCGCGGGGCTGCGGTGGATCCGGCGCGAGCTAGCCGGCGCCGGCATGCGTCCTCTGGTCATACCGGTCAGGAGCAAATGACCGAAACCGCCGCCGGCGCACTGATGCACGCCGGTGTCCGTACGGGAAGCGCCCGGCCACTTGGCACGGCGCCGCGGGCAACGGGCACGCCCCGAGGGGCGTGCGGACACCGCGTAGGGGCTTGCTGCAAGCGCCCCAGGCGACTTGCAGCCAATCGAATCAGTCTTCGCCGATCGAGCGAAAATCCAATCCCAGCGAGCGAAGTTTGCGGTACAGGTGGGTGCGCTCCATGCCGACCCGCTTGGCGAGCTGCCCCACCTTGCCGTTGCACAGCAGCAGCTGCTGCTGCAGGTAGGCGCGCTCGAACTGCTCGCGCGCCTCGCGCAACGGCAGCGCCAGCAGGTCCTGCTTGACGAGCGGCTCGCCCGGCGGCGCTTGCACGGCCAGCTCGCGCTCCACCTCGTCCAAGCCGATCTCCTCGCCGCCGCCCTGGATCAGCAGCCGATGCACCAGGTTTTTCAGCTCCCGCACATTGTCCGGCCATGGGTAGTTGCGCAGCCGGTTCTGTGCCGCAACGCTGAAATGTCTGAACGGCAGCCCCTCGGCGTCGACGATGCGATCGACATGCTGCTTCAGCAGGTCCGGCACATCCTCCGCGTACTCGCGCAGCGGCGGCACCCGTGCGATGAGCGTGTTCAAATGCCCCAGCAGATCCCGCCGCAACCCGGTGCCGGCCCGGGTTTCGATGCCGGGAAGCGCCGAGGAGACGAGCCTGGCGCGCAGCTCGATCGGCTCTACTCCGCCCACCGGGGTGAAACGTCCCGACTGCAGCGTGCCGACCAGCAGCCGCTGGGCGCCGGGCGGCAGATCCTCCAGCTCTTGAATGAACAGTGTGCCCTCTGCGGCCTGCTCCAACAGACCCGCGCGGTGCACGCCGCCTTCCTCCGCGCCGAACAGGCGGCTCTCGGCATCCGCATCGCGCAGGCTGCTCGCGACCAGCGTGACGAACGGCCCGTCCGCCCGCGGACCCCGGCCGTGCAGGTAGCGGGCGAAGACCTCCCGACCGGAGCCCGGCTCGCCAATCAACAGCACCGGCGAGGCATGGGAGGCCATCTGCTGCAGCTCGGCGCGCAGCTGCTGCATGAGCTTGCTTTTGCCCGCCGGCCCCATGACACCCGGTACGAAGAGCTTGCCGCCCTGGCGCCGGCGGCGGCCGGCATCGAGCGCCCGCTCTACGGTGCGCAGGAGCTTGGCAAGCGACAGCGGCTTCTCGACGAAGTCGAACGCTCCGAGCCGCGTAGCCTCTACGGCCGTCTCCACCGTGCCGTGCCCCGACATCATCACGACCGGGCAGCCCTCCGACGTGGCGGAAGACCATTCCCGCAGCAGCGTGATGCCATCGACATCCGGCATCCAGATGTCGAGTAGAACCAAGTCCGGGGTCTGTCGCGCGCGCGAGGCGCGCGCCTGGGCGGCATTGGCCGCAACGTCCACCGCGTAGCCCTCCTCGGAGAGGATCTCCTTCAGAAGGCCGCGGATATCGGCCTCGTCGTCGACCACCAGAATGTGCGCAGCGCTCATGCTTTCTCACCCCGCAATGAATCTCGACTCTCACGCGTCCCGCCCCGGTTGCCGAACGCCACCGGCAGCGCCACCCGGATACGGGCTCCGCCTTCGGGGCGATTGTCCGCATCAATCCGTCCTCCGTGCTCCTCGACGATCTTTTTTACGATCGCCAGTCCCAGCCCCGTGCCCTTCGGCTTGCTCGTGACGTAGGGATCGAAGATCCGCCCGAGCAAATCCTCCTGGAAACCGGGGCCATTGTCACACACTGTAACGAGGGCGAATGCCCCCTGGGCGTCTCCCTCGAGACGGGTGCAGATCGTGAGGCGGGGGGAGGGCTGGCCCTCGAGCGCCTCGAGCGCGTTGGTCAGCAGGTTATTGAGGATCTGGCGCACCCGGCCGCGGTCAGCCTCGAGGCCCACGAGGCGCTCATCGAGGTCGAGAGCGATGCCCGCCCGCGGGTCCTGGGAGCGATACAGGTCGGCCACCTCGGTCACCAGCTGGTTGAGGCTGAAGCGGCTGATGTGCATCTCCGGCGCACGGGCGTACTCGCTGAACGCGTTCACCATCTGCTGCATGCTCTCGACCTGTTGCACGATGGTGTGGGTCGAGCGCTCGAGGATCTCCGCCTCCGGCGGCGAAAGGATCGAGAGCAGCCGGCGGCGCAGCCGTTCGGCCGACAACCGGATCGGCGTCAGGGGATTCTTGATCTCGTGCGCCAGGCGGCGCGCGACCTCTCCCCAGGCGGCATCGCGCTGCGCCTGCAGCAGCGCGGTGATGTCGTCAAAAACGATGACATAGCCCATGTCGCCGCTTTCCCCCGGCAGTGCCGTGCAGGCGCACATCAGGGTGAGGATACGGCCCGTCTTGCCGAGATCGATCTGCTCGCGCCACTCCTGCCGGCCGCGCGCGAACCGCACCGCGAGCGCCGCCACGAACTGGCCCAGCCGCTCGTTGCCCGCGGTCAGGTCCGGCAGCGCCCGGCCGGTGGCCGCATAGAGGTCGAGCCCGAGGATGGCGCTGGCCGCCTGGTTGGCCATGCGCACCACGAGGTTGCGATCGATCGCCAGCACCCCCGTAGAGAGCCGGGCGAGAATGATTGCGAGCCGCTCCCGCTCGCGCTCCACGGCGAGCTGGCTGCGCGTCGCCTCATCGTGCGCCCGTCGCAGGCGTTTGGTCATGTCGTTGAAGGAATGGACCAGAAAGCCCATTTCGTCGCGCGAGGGCAGGGCCAGGTGCGTGTCGAAATCGCCCTTGCCCACTGCCCGGGTGCCGGCGATAAGGTCCTGCACCGGCCGCGCGAGGCGCTGCGCCGAGACGATCGCCCCATGGATCGCCGCCAGCATGGCGAGCAGCAAGACCAGGGTGAGCGTCAGGATGAAGCTGTACTTCAGCGGCTCGCGCAGCGTCCTGAGATTGCCGTACTGCGAGTACGCCCGCTGGACGACCTCCGAAAGCGCCGACAACTGGGGCGGCACCGGGTAGACGGCCATGAGGTAGCGATCGTCGGAGCCGGCAAACCGATCGAGCGGTACCCCGATGCGGATGAGGAAGCGCCCATTGGGCTGCGGCTCCAGATTGACGTAGGTCCGCCGCTCACTCACCTGGCGCACCAGGTCGGCCGGCGGCGCGAGCGAGGCATCCGACAGCGGGTCTCGCAGGCTCGCTGCGAGGATGCGCTCGTCGGCGCCGTACACCACGATCTCCACGGCCGAGGCCGAGCGGCGCGCTTGATCGAGCCGCGTCTGAATCTGCAGCGCGCCGCGGCCGGCCAGGGAGCGGGCGAGCAGCGTTGCGCGGCGCGATTCGTCCTGTACGCGCAGATCAAGTGCCGAGCGCGACAGCACGAGTGCGTCCTTCAGGCCCTGCTTCACTTCGACCCGGAACCAGCTGTCGATGCCGCGGTTCAGGAAACCGACCGACGCGAAGTACACGATGAGCAACGGCGCCACCACCAGCGCCCCGAAGGTCGTCACTGTGCGCGCCGTAAGGCGCGAACCAGGCACGTGGTTGCGATAGTCGCGCACCAGCTGCCACAGCCGCCGCGCCAGCATCACGATCAGCGCAAACACGCCGATCACGTTGAACAGCACGATCCACGGCTGCAGGCGGCTGAACTCCGAGGAGTTCTGCGCGCTCTTGGCGAGCAGCAGCAGCGCGCCGAGCCCGATGGCGCTCCAGAGCACCAGCGTCGCGACGGCGCGTATCCGCCGGCGCACCGCGGCGGGGTCTCTCACCCCGGCAGCGCCCATGTGTACCAAGCACTCTCCCGCTGCCAGTCATCGGTCCAGAAGAGCAGCGCCCGCAGCGATGCGGGCAGATCCCCGCGCCGCACCCCGGCGCGCACGCTGATGGTGTACGACCCCGGGTCCTGGAGCTGCGATTCGACCAGGATGGGCCAGTCGCGGACCCGCTCCAGATAGTGCAGCGCCTTTTTCACCGTCGTGAAGCTGTGCTCGGCTCCGGTTTGTGCATTGCTGACCACGAAGCGCCTCGTGACGACATGGTAGGCGAGCTGCCGCTGCAGCGTCACATCGATGACATCGGCGTCGAACCAGAAGCGCCGCACCCGATCGATCTGCGCCTCGATGTCGAAAGACAGGGTCACCCCGTTGGCGAGCGCCTTGCGGATCGTGGGATTGAGTGGATAGGTGACCCGAGCATTAAGCTCGATCACGCCATGGTTGAAATTGACGTAAGCGGAGCGTACCGCGAGCACACCGTCGAGCGCATTCGCCCGGACCCGCGTAAGCGGTGCAAGTCCCAGCGCGCCGGCCGCCAACAGCAGCCCCCACCACCGGGTCAAGTGTCTTCGGCTGCCTCTGCGGCAGATCGAGCTCCAAGATGGCAGCAATTTCCGTGGCATGAATGCAACGGCAGACGGCGTAAGACCTCCTGTTCCCATACGCTACATGATGCCGGACGTTGTCTTTTCGAGACAAGCATAATAGAACCCATCGGTCTGCGCCGCACCTCCGCACAGCAGCTGCACTCCCCACCGGCAGGCGAGCGCCCCAGGGGCAAACCGCTCGGCCGGGGTGGATAGGGCCCGCGCATGCGGGCTGCGAGCGAGGAACCGCTCCACAACCGCCTCGTTCTCAGCCGGCAGCATCGAGCAAGTCGAGTACACGAGTCGCCCCCCCTCGGCGAGCATCCGGAATGCGGCTTCGAGGATCTCGAGCTGGCCGGCGGCAAAGGCCGGGATGTCTTGCGGACGCCTGAGCAGCTTGATATCCGGGTGCCTGCGGATGACCCCCGTGCCCGAGCATGGCGCATCCACGAGGATGCGCTCGAAAGGCCTGCGGTCCCAGAACATGTCCGGGTCGCGCACGTCGGCCGCCACGACATGCGCAGACAGCCCCAGGCGGGAGAGATTCTCGCGCACCCGCTCGAGCCGCCCGGCATCGATGTCGAGTGCCCAGAGGTCCAGTTGCCCGCGGGTCAGCTCCAGCAGGTGGGCTGCCTTTCCCCCGGGCGCGGCACATGCATCCAGCACGCGCATGCCGGGCCGGGCATCGAGCAGGGGAGCGGCGAGCTGTGCGCCCGCATCCTGCACGGATACCCGCCCCGCGAGGAATCCCGGCAGCGCCGCGACGGCCACCGGCCGGTCGAGGACCACCGCCGGCGGGTCGGGGAATTCCGTGCCCCATTCGAGCAGCCGCCCTGGCATGCCCGCCTCTGCCAGCTCATCGAGGTAGTCCCCGGGCGTGCGCTGCATGCAGTTGACGCGCAGTGTCATGGGCGGGTGAACGTTATCGGCTTCCAGGCACCGCAAGCCGTGCAGCGGCCAGGCGCTCAACAGCGCATCGGCCAGCCAGCGCGGATGGGCCGTGCGGCGGGCCGGATCCCGGTCAACCTGCGCGAAGGTGTCCTGTCGTTCCGCGACCAGTCTGCGCAGCACGGCGTTGATCAGGCCGCTCGCGTGTTGGTGATGCAGGATCTTGACGGCGTCCACCGCCGCATGCACCGTCAGCTGCGGCGCGTTGCGCGAGTACTCGAGCTGATGGGCGGCCACCGCCAGCAAGGCCCCTATTTCGCGCGGCAGGGTCCGAGGCCGCGCCAACAGGCTGTCCACCGCGGGCTTCAGGCGCAGGTACCATCGCACGGTGCCCAACGTGACGGCACGAACCGCGGCGCGATAGGGGCTGGCCGCGAACGCCGACAGCGCCTCATCGGCGGTTTGACCGGAAAGGATCGCGGCGAGGGCGCGCGAGGCTTCCGCAAGTACCGTGGCCGCCTGGCCGGGGCCTGAGCGCGTCAATGCTGCCGACCGAGGATCATCCCGGGCGCCAGCCCCCGATGACCGCCTGTGAACGTGCCGGCGCTCTGACGCGATCCTCCCGGCCGCTGCAATGTGAGCAGGTCCAAGGTCCCGTCGCCGCACTGCACCCGCAGGAAGCCTTCGCTGTGGCTACCGTGGATCTTGAGGATGCAGCCCGGCTTGACGCCCGGCTGGGCCGGCGCCTCCTCGGGCCCGAGCCGGGCGGCATGCACCAGCAGGCGCTCCTCGACACCGGCCTCCGGATCGATCCGGACGGTCTCGGCAACGGTCCCGGGTTGCAGGGAGCGAATCTGCCGCTCGATCTGCACTGCCGGACGCCGCCAGTCGATCAGCGCATCGCATTTCTCCAACTTGCGGGCATAGGTCACCCCCTCGAGCGGCTGGGGCCGCCCCACCACTGTGCCTTGCGCAAGGCGGTCCAAGGCCTGAAGCAGCAGCGGTCCCGCCAGATCCGCGAGTCGATCCCGCAGGCTCCCGCCGGTATCCCGCGGATCGATGGCGACAGGGCGCTGAAGCAGAATCGGGCCGGTATCGAGCCCGGCCTCCATGCGCATGATGGTAAGTCCTGTTTCGGTATCGCCGGCGAGCAGAGCACGCTCGATGGGGGCCGCACCGCGCCAGCGCGGCAGGAGCGACGCGTGAACATTGAGGCAGCCGAGCGGCGGAAGCTCGAGCACCGCTTGCGGCAAGAGAAGCCCATAGGCCACGACCACCAGCACATCCGGCCGCCACTCGAGCAGCGGCGCCCAGTCTGCCGGGCTTTTCAGCGCGGCTGGCTGGGCCACCGGAATCCGGGTCTGCGCCGCCAGTTTCACGGGCGAGGCACGCAGGTGCCGGCCGCGTCCCTTGGGTCGGTCGGGCTGGGTCAATACACCGACGACCTGGTGGGGAGAGCGCAACAGCTCGAGCAGCACCGGCAGCGCGAACTCTGGTGTGCCCGCGAAGGCGACGCGGAGCGGGATCTGGCCAGTCACCGGAGCGGCACGGCTCAAAGGGCGTGGTGGGCACCGGCGGACGGCCGCGCCGTCCGCCCCTTGCGCTCTTTTTCCAGCTTTTTGCGGATACGCTCACGCTTCAGCGCGGAGAGATAGTCGACGAACAGCTTCCCCTCGAGGTGATCCATCTCGTGCTGAACACACACGGCCAGCAATCCTTCACAATCGCGCTCGTACACATGCCCCTCGTGGTCCTGTGCCCGCACGCGAATGCGGGCGGCGCGCTGAACCTCATCGAAAATGCCGGGCACCGAAAGACAGCCCTCCTCGCCGGCGGTCTGCCCCTCGCGGAAGAGTATCTCCGGGTTGATCAGCACAAGGGGTTGATCGTGCTCTGCCGAGACATCGATGACAATCACCCGCTGAGGCACATTCACCTGTATGGCGGCGAGGCCGATGCCAGGTGCGGCGTACATGGTCTCAAGCATGTCATCCACCAGCCGATGAAGGTCGGCGTCGAAACGGACGACCGGCCGCGCCCGGGTACGCAACCGTGGATCGGGAAATTCCAGAATCGTTCTGAGCGCCATGGGGAATTCGAGTCGGGTTGAGCCAAGCGGGTTCCGCCGGCGGCCGCTCAAGGTCGGCACCCGGGCGCCGCCGTGACCGGACGCACAAACTAGACAATAAAGCGCCGTGCGGGGGTCTTTCGCGTGCCATTATACCCGTCCATGGTCTCGAAGCAGATTCCAGGCGCCCGCCTCGTGCTCGCGGGCGGGGCGGCGGCTCTACTGGCCGCCTGTTCGTCGCTGCACAGTGCGCGCCGGCCGGCTGCCTCTGTGGCCCCGCCAAGCGCGCCGCTGGCTGCGCGGGCATTCTCCCCCGGCAACCTCACGGCCACCCAGGCGGCCATTGCCGCAGCTGGACAGGGCACGACCGCTCCCGCCTCGGCGCGGGTCGAGGCGGCCTCCGCGCTCATCAGATCGAGCGCTCCGATGACCTATACCGTCAAGCCGGGAGACACGCTGTGGGGCATCGCCTCGATGTTCCTGCGCGACCCGTGGGACTGGCCGGAGGTCTGGTACAACAACCCGAAGATCAAAAATCCCCACTGGATCTATCCCGGCGATGTGCTGCAGCTCGCGTACGGTCGCAATGGCCGAGCTCGGATCCGCCTGTTGCGCGCAAGTCCGCTGCGCCGCGCGTCCACGCTCACGCTCAAGCCACGGCTGCTCAGCACGCCCCTGTCGGCCGCCATTCCGACCATCCCCTACGCGGCGATCGCCAGCTTTCTGGCGCGCCCCACGGTACTCACATCGGCGCAAGTGCGCCGCGCGCCGCACATCATCGCCTTCCGCAACCAACAGCAGATCGGCGGCTCCGGATCGGTGGCGTACGTCAGCAGCCTTGGCCGCCATCCGCTCGCCCGCTACAGCGTGGTGCACGTAGGCGAGGAGCTGCGCGATCCGGGGTTGTTCGGGCACACGTTCGGATACCTCGGCACCTACACGGCGACCGCGCTGATCCGCGCGCCGGGCGATCCGGCGACGGTCGTGCTCACCGATGCGGCCCGCGAGACATTCGCCGGCGACCGGCTGATCTCCAGCGATGCGGGCATTCCCCTGACATTCGAGCCTCGCGCGCCGTCACGGCCCATACATGGCAAGGTCATCTGGGTGATCGGCGGCACTGGAGCGATGGATCTGGCGGGTCAGTACGACATCGTGGTGCTGAATCGCGGCACGCGCGCCGGACTCGTGCCGGGGGATGTGCTCACCGCCGATCACGAGCAAGGCACCGTGCACGATACGCACGGCTCGTTCTCCTGGCTGTTCCGTTCCTTCGGCGGCCTCGGCAGGGATTTCGCGCCGCGGGTGAAACTGCCGGCCGAGCGCGCCGCGACACTCCTGGTCTTCAAGGCCTACCGGCACCTGTCCTTCGCACTGGTCGTGGCGGCCACCAACACCATCACCGAGGGGGACCCGGTCCACAACCCGTGAGCGGACCGGGCGGATACCCCTGCTGCGAATCGGACGGCCGCCCGCCGAACACGATGATCCGGCCATGCGCGATGCATGTGCAGAGCGCGTCTGCCGTTGACGATCCGTCGCACAGGATCGTCAACCCGGCGGCGGCGCGTGCCCGGCGAGTGCAACCAACACGGGGGCGGTGAGCGGCCGCACGCCCCGCCAGAGCCGGAAGGATTCCGCCGCCTGCTCCACCAGCATTCCCCAGCCCGGCACCGCGCGCGCACACCCGCGGCCCAGTGCCCAACGCACGAACGCCGTGTCGCCCTTGCCGTAAGCCATGTCATAGCAGAACGTTCCGGGACCCAACACCGTGGCCGGCACATCGGGCAGCTCTCCGGTAAGGCTGGCCGAGGTGGCATTGATCACCAGGTCGAACTCGCCGCGGCCGATCTGGCCGAAGCCGGCGCCGCGGACATCGCCCAGGGCTGCAAACGAGGCCGCAAGCGCCTGGGCCCGCTCGGCCGTGCGGTTGGCGATCACGATGGTCTGCGGTCTCTGCGCGAGCAGCGGCGCGATCACCCCGCGGGCCGCGCCGCCGGCACCGAGCAGCAGCACCCGGCGACCGGCGATCGTCAGTCGCAGGTTGTGACTCAGATCCTGCACGAGGCCCGCCCCGTCGGTGTTGTCCCCGAGCAGGGTGCCGTCGGGGCGCGCCGCCAGAGTGTTGACCGCGCCGGCCTGCCGGGCCCGCTCGGTGAGCTCGTCGGCGAGCTGCAGCGCGCGGGTCTTGTGCGGCACGGTGATATTGACGCCCCGGCCGCCCTCGGCGAAATACGCGCCGACGCGCCGGGTGAACTCCTCCGGGGCCACATCCATCAGACGGTAGCTCATCGACTGGCCCGTCTGGCGCGCGAACAGGGAGTGGATGAAAGGCGAGAGGCTATGGGCCACCGGATGGCCCACCACCGCATACCGATCCACCGTCCCTTCCATTCGGCCGATTGTGCGCCCGGTGACCCGCCCTGTCATCCGGGCGCGACGCGGCCTGGAGCAACACGGTGAATCGCCGAGCCGCCTCCGTGTCCGGCATCGAGGTGGCGGTGCATCTCCGCCAACCAGGATCGCATGCTTTCGTCCATCCGGTAGGGAGGATTGACGATCAGCATGCCTGAGCCGTTGAGCGCAACCCGCGAGTCGCGCGGGTAGAGCCACAATTCGGCGAGCAGCATCTCCCGGCCGGTATCCCGGGCGAGGCCCGCCTGCCAGCCGGCGCCCGTGCGCTCGTCCTTGATGGGGTACCAGATCGCGACCACTCCCGTGGGGAAACGACGCAGCGCATCGAGGCAGGCGGTCTGCGCGCGCTGCAGGTCCAGCCGGCTCTCCTCATAGGGAGGATCGATGAAGACGAGTCCGCGCCGCTCGGTCGGCGGCAACGCCGCGCGCAGCCGCTCATACCCATCGCCGCTATCGACCCGGACTCGGCGCTGCCCGGAAAACTCCGCCAGCGACTTTTCCAATGCGCGTGCCTGCGCAGGCAGCCGCTCGATCAGCACCGCGCGGTCCTGGGCCCGCAGCTCGCCCGCAGCCAGCCAGGGTGAACCGGGGTACAGGCGCGCCGCGCCCCTCTGCCGGCGCAGATGTCCGACGCGAGCCAGGTAGTGGCGCAGCTCCTCGGCCACACAATCGGCGCCGGCAAGTCGCGTGATGCCGGCTGCAGACTCTGGCGCCGAGTCGGACAGATCGTACGCGCCGCGCCCGGCATGGGTTTCCAGATAAAGAAAACCCTTGTCCTTGCGTTTCAGGGCGGCGAGCAGCGCCAGCAGTGTTACGTGCTTGTGGACGTCCGCAAAGTTGCCCGCATGGTAGGCATGGCGATATTTCATTTGCACCAACGGTAGCAAATGGAGCGCATTTCCGGGCGTTCGCAACGCATTTGCAGGGGACCTTTCGAGCGCGCACCGACTTAATCTCATCGGTGATGAGCAAAATGTCGGTCTGTTCCCGGCTCGCGCGGGTTCCCGGCCTGACCGCCGAGCACGTCCGCCGGCTCGCCCGCGAAGCGGGTGGCGATCTCGACCGGTTGTGCGATCCGGCGGTCGTTGCGCGCGTGGACCTGCCGCCGGCGGCGCGGCAGTCATTGGGAGCGCCCGATGAGGCGGCGCTGCGCGCCGACTTGGACTGGTGCGCGGCCAGCGGTGCGCAGGTGCTCCTTTGCATCGATGACGCTTATCCGTACCAGCTCGCCGCAATTCGCGACGCTCCGCCGACATTGCATGTGCTCGGATCGGTGCAGGCGCTCAAGGCGCCGCAGCTCGCCATGGTCGGCTCGCGCAGCCCCACCCCCGCCGGCCGGAGCATTGCGCGGGAATTCGCCGCTGCGCTGACGCGCTGCGGCCTCACCATCACCAGCGGCCTGGCCGTCGGCATCGATGCGGCCAGCCACGAAGGGGCGCTCGAGGCCGGGGCCACGATCGCGGTGCTCGGCAGCGGTCTGGATGGCATCTACCCGCCCGAGAACGCCGACCTCGCCCGGCGCATCCGGGACTGCGGCGCGCTGGTCTCCGAGTTCCCGCCCCGGACGCTGCCTGCGCGGCGGAACTTTCCGCGCCGCAACCGCATCATCAGCGGGCTCGCTCTGGGCACGCTGGTCGTCGAGGCCGCCGCAGACAGCGGCTCGCTGATCACCGCTCGCTGCGCGGCCGAGCAGGGCCGGGAGGTGTTCGCGATCCCCGGCCCGATCCGCAGCCCCCTGTCACGCGGCTGCCACAGGCTCATCCGGGATGGCGCGCATCTGGTCGAAACCCCGGGAGACGTGTTCCCGGAACTCCAGTTTTATCAAAAAAATCAATTACCTGAAGCCTCTCCGGCAGATTTGCCGGCGGCCGTCACATTGGACAAGGAATATGAAATGCTGTTAGATGCGCTCGACTTTGAACCCGTGACGCTCGATACCCTGGCGGCCCGCTCGGGCTTGTCCGGCGAGTCGATCGCCTCAATGTTGCTGATTCTCGAGCTGCAGGGCCGCGTCTCTCCGTACCCCGGCGGCCGGTATGGACGGCTTGGGACTGACCGCTGAATACAGGATTCCCAGCGAGACATGGCTGAAAACCTGGTCGTCGTTGAGTCGCCCGCCAAGGCGAAGACCATCAAGAAATACCTGGGCAAGGATTTCGAAGTGCTGGCCTCGTATGGCCATGTGCGCGACCTCGTCCCCAAGGAAGGCGCGGTGGACCCCGACCGGGGCTACAGCATGCAATACCAGGTGCTCGAGAAGAACGAGCGTCACATCGAGAGCATCGCGCGGGGGCTCAAGAAATCCAAGGCGCTCTACCTGGCGACCGACCCGGATCGCGAGGGGGAGGCCATCGCCTGGCACCTGCGGGAAATCCTCAAGGCCCGCGGCGACCTCGACGGCAAGGCCGTCCATCGCGTGGCCTTCTACGAGATCACGCGCAACGCGATCCGCGAGGCAGTAGCCCGGCCGCGGGAGCTGTCGCTCGATCTGGTCAATGCGCAGCAGGCGCGTCGGGCCCTCGACTACCTGGTGGGCTTCAACCTCTCGCCCCTGCTGTGGAAGAAAGTCCGGCGCGGCCTGTCGGCCGGCCGGGTGCAGAGCCCGGCGCTGCGCATGATCTGCGAGCGCGAGGCGGAGATCGAGGCCTTCGTCGCCCGGGAATACTGGACGCTCGAGGGGCAGGGAGCCGTCGCGAACGCTGCACCGTTCCCGTTGAGGCTGGTCGAGTACCGCGGCGGCAAGGTGGAGCAGTTCTCCTTCACAAACGAGATCCAGGCCCGCGAGGTGGAGCGTGCCATCGAGAGCGCCGCCCTGCAGGCGGCCGGTGGCCGTGCGCCGGGCCGGCTGCGGGTATTGTCCGTGGAGCGCAAGCAGCGGCGACGTACGCCCGCACCGCCCTTCACCACCTCCACGCTGCAGCAGGAGGCGGCCCGCAAGCTCGGCTTCAATGCCCGGCGCACCATGCGCCTTGCGCAACAGCTCTATGAAGGCGTCGATCTTGGCGAGGGCAACACCGGCCTGATCACCTACATGCGCACCGACTCGGTCAACCTGGCAGCCGAGGCCGTGCGAGAGATCCGCGAGGTGGCCGCGCGCCTGTATGGACAGGCCGATGTGGCCGAGGAACCGCGCGTCTTCAAGACCAAGTCGAAGAACGCCCAGGAGGCGCACGAGGCGATCCGCCCGACCTCGGCGGCGATCACGCCCGCGGATGTCGAGGGGAAAATCGACAACGACCTGTACAGGCTGTATTCGTTGATCTGGAAGCGGGCCGTCGCCTCGCAGATGGCCGTGGCGGTGTTCGACACCGTCGCGGCCGACATGGTAGCCGGTCCCGATTCGCCCGAGCGCCACGTGCTGCGCGCCACCGGCTCGACACTGGTGAGGCCCGGTTATATCTCGGTCTACCAGGAAGGCACCGACGATGCCAAGGGGGACGAGGATGATCACGCGTTGCCGCCGCTGCAGGCAGGCGATCCGATCGACCTGGTGGCGCTGCAGGCCGATCAGCACTTCACCGAGCCGCCGCCGCGCTACAGCGAGGCCTCGCTCGTCAAGGCGCTGGAGGAGCACGGCATCGGCCGCCCGTCGACCTATGCCACCATCATCTCGACCCTGCAGGACCGCGAGTATGTCGAGATGGACAACCGGCGCTTCATTCCCACCGACATCGGCAAGATCGTCAACCGCTTCCTGACCGAACATTTCCACCGCTATGTGGAATACGGCTTCACCGCTGCGATGGAGGACGAGCTCGACGCCGTCTCGCGCGGCGAGGAGGTCTGGACCACTCCGCTCGAGAAGTTCTGGCAACCCTTCATCCGCCAGGTCGAGCACACCGAAAAAACCGTCACCCGCGAGCAGGTCGCGCAGGCGCGCGAGCTCGGCACCGACCCGGTGAGCGGCAAGCCGATCACCGTGCGCATGGGCCGGTTCGGCCCGTTCGTGCAGATCGGCACCAGGGACGATGTGGAGAAGCCGAAGTTCGCCGGCCTGCGGCCGGGACAGAAGATGGATTCGATCGGGCTCGAGGAGGCGCTCGAGCTGTTCAAGCTCCCGCGCACGCTCGGTGAGAACGCCGACGGCGAGGCCATCATCGCCAACATCGGCCGCTTCGGACCCTACCTGAAATACGGCAGCAAGTACGTATCATTGAAGGAGGACGACCCTTACACCATCGTCCTAGAGCGGGCGTTGGCGGTCATCCGTCAGAAGCAGGAGGCCGACGCCAATCGCATCATCGCCGACTTCGGCGTCGACAATATCCAGGTGCTGAACGGCCGCTACGGCCCCTACATCACCGACAAGATCAAGAACGCGAAGATCCCCAAGGACCGCGATCCGAAGTCGCTGACGCTCGAGGAATGCCGGGAGCTTCTGGCGCAGGCCCCCGTGCGCCGCGGCAGGTTCGCCCGTGGCAAGCGGGCGCCGGCAAGGGCATCCGCGGCAGCACCCGCCGAGACCCCGCAGGCCCCGGCGCCGGCGCCGGCGCGCGCGAGGAAGACCACAGCCGGCGTTCGCGCCGCGGCGCGCGCCAGCACACCGGCCCGGCGGGCCGTGCAGAGCGCGCCGGCGGCAAAGCGGCGCTCGGCCGCCGCGCCGAAGACGGCGGCAGCGAAGAAACGCGCCAAGACCTCGCTGCGCGCAACCGCTCGCAAAGCCGCTCCAGGACGCCACCGCGCCGCGAAGTAGCCCGGCGCGGCCGCCGAGCCGATACGCGGGCGCCGGAATGGAGCCATGAGCGAATTCGATCTGATTGTCATCGGCGGGGGCAGCGGCGGACTGGCGGCAGGCCAGCGCGCGGCGGAATATGGTGCGCGGGTGGCCGTGGTCGAGTCGCACCGGCTCGGCGGCACCTGCGTCAACGTGGGCTGCGTGCCGAAGAAGGTCATGTGGTACGCGGCGGATCTGGCCGAGGGGCTGC
Organism: Pseudomonadota bacterium; assembly: GCA_021845825.1. GTDB lineage: Bacteria > Pseudomonadota > Gammaproteobacteria > Steroidobacterales > Steroidobacteraceae > 13-2-20CM-66-19. The sequence goes on from JAJZVF010000010.1 coordinate 30,656, forward strand.
GCGATGCGCCCGGCTACGGCTTCGGCGTATCCGCCGGCGGGCACGACTGGAGTCAGCTGAAGGAAAAGCGCGACGCCTACATCCTCAGACTCAACGGCATCTACGAGACCAACCTCGCCAAGCGCGGTGTCACGCTCGTGCGCGGTCGGGCACGCTTCCTCGACCGCCGCACCGTCGCGGTGGGAGACGCCCGGCTCACCGCCGCGCACATCGTCATCGCCACCGGCGGACAGCCGGTCGTACCGGGCATTGCGGGCTCGGAATTCGGTATCACCTCGGACGGGTTCTTCGAGCTGACCGAGCAGCCTCGGCGTGTGGCCGTGGTGGGCAGCGGCTATATCGCAGTCGAGCTTGCGGGAATATTCGCCGCGCTCGGCTCCGAAGTGAGCCTGGTTCTGCGCACCGGTGCCGCGCTGAAGCAGTTCGACGCCATGCTCGGGGAATCGATGCTGAAGATCCTCGGCGAGGAGGGCGTGAGGATTGACACCCACGCCGTGCCGGAGAAGCTTGCGCGCACCGCGCAGGGCCTTCGACTCGGGGTCCGCGATGGCCGCCAGCTCGGCCCATTCGACCGTGTGTTGTGGGCCATCGGCCGCGCCAGCGCGGTGAGCGACCTGTGCCTGACGCGCGCCGGGGTCGAGTGCGACGCGGATGGGTTCATCGCCACCGACAAGTACCAGGTCACCAGCACCGCCGGCGTCTACGCTATCGGCGATGTCACCGGCCGCGCGCAGCTCACCCCGGTGGCCATCGCCGCCGGCCGCCGCTTGAGCGACCGGCTGTTCGGCGGCAAGGCCGACCGGCATCTCGACTATCACAACATCCCCACGGTCGTGTTCGGCCATCCGCCCATCGGCACCGTGGGACTGACGGAAAGGACCGCGCGGGAAGATTATGGCGATGGCAACGTGACCGTGTTCAAGTCGAGCTTCCTGCCCATGTACCACCAGTTCACGTCCCGCAAACCGCGCTGTGACATGAAGCTGGTGACCGTGGGACCCGAGCAGCGCGTGGTGGGCGTACACGTCATCGGCCCGGGAGCCGACGAGATGATGCAGGGCTTCGCCGTGGCGGTGCGCATGGGCGCGACCAAGGCCGATTTCGATGACACCGTGGCCATCCACCCCACCGCCGCCGAGGAGCTGGTCACCATGCGGTGACGGAGGACC
>JAJZVF010000154.1 GCA_021845825.1 Pseudomonadota bacterium
ACGAGCACATCCTCGTCGGGCATGCGCACGGGGCCGATCCGGCACACGAAGATCCCTACGTGGCAGTGCGCGACGCCTTCAACGCCGCGCGTCGCCAGTTGGAGAACTACGAGCGTCGGCGGCGCGGTGAGATCAAGCGCCACAACGGAATGGCGCAGCCGGCACCGAAGCCCATTCGCGCGCAGCGCACGCCGCGCGCATCCGTGCCGCGAACCGCTGCGGCGCGAACAGGGGGCGGCTCGAGCGATCACGCCTGATGAGTTCCCCCCATGTGACCTAGGCACGCTCACGTGCGTGCTTGACCGGCTGGCGCGGTTTTCTACTATGCACGGCCCAACCCCCGAGGAGGTCTGCGATGGCGGCATCCGCGCTGTTCGAACCACTGAGCATCAAGTCCCTGCACCTGAAGAATCGCATCGTGATGGCGCCGATGACGCGGATGTTCTCGCCGCGGGGCGTGCCGGGTGAGAACGTCGCGGCCTACTATCGGCGCCGTGCCGAGGGCGAGGTGGGACTGATCCTCTCCGAGGGCACCGTGGTGCAGCGGCCGGCTTCGCGCAACGAACCGAACATTCCGTTCTTTCACGGCACCGACGCGCTCGCCGGCTGGAAGCGCGTGATCGAACAGGTGCATGCGGCCGGCGGGCGCATGGGACCGCAGCTCTGGCACGTCGGCTCGGTCGCCAGCGGGGCGAGCGCCTGGGAACCGGAGGCGCCGGTCGAGAGCCCCTCGGGGCTGCTGGATGTGCACACCCCGCGTGGCCGCGCCATGAGCGAAGAAGACATCGCCGATACCATCCAGGCGTTCGGGCGCGCAGCCGCGAGCGCCCGCGCGCTCGGCTTCGATACGGTGGAGATCCATGGTGCGCACGGCTACCTGATCGACCAGTTCTTCTGGGACGCCACCAACCGCCGCACCGACAGGTTCGGCGGCGCTTCATTGCGGGAGCGTTCGCATTTCGCCGTAGAGGTGATCCGCAGCGTACGGCGCGCACTTGGCGGGGACATTCCGCTGATCCTGCGGCTCAGTCAGTGGAAGCAGCAGGACTTCTCGACACGCCTCGCCGCAACGCCCGAGGAAATGACCGACTGGCTCGTGCCGCTGGTGGAGGCGGGGGTCGATGTGCTGCATTGCTCGCAGCGGCGCTTCTGGGAGCCGGAGTTTCCGCACATCGACGGCCCCACGGGACTGAATTTCGCAGGCTGGGCGAAGAAGCTCACGGGCGCACGCACCATCACCGTGGGTTCAGTCGGTCTCTCCGGGGAATTTCTCGCCGCGTTCTCCGGCGAGAGTTCCACCCCAACGGGCCTCGATGAGCTGCTGCGCCGGCTCGAGCGCGAGGAATTCGACCTGGTGGCCGTTGGCCGGGCCCTGCTCGCCGACCCGCAGTGGGCCGCGAAAATCCACCATGGCGAACTCGCGACTCTGCAGGGGTTCACGCCGGCGGCGCTGCAGACGTTGAGCTGACCTCGAGAAGGGCGATCCGCAGCGCTGAGCGTATCCAAGGGCCGGGCGCTGCGGCATCATCGGCGCATGCACCGTCTCGCTCTGGTCTGGTTCAAGCGCGATCTGCGCATGGCGGATCACGCACCCCTCCATGCCGCCGCACAGTATCCGGCCGCCGCGGCACTGTACGTCGTCGAACCGCAATGGGTGCACAGTCCGGAGTGCGATGCACAGCACCTGGCATTCGCGGCCGAACAGGTGAACGCACTGTGCTCGGACCTGACCGCACGCGGACTGCCGTTGCTGATTCGATGGGGCAGCATGCCAGCGGTGCTGGCCGCGCTGCGCCGCGACTTCCCCTTCACGGACCTGCTCAGTCACGAGGAGACCGGGCCACTATGGTCGTTCGCCCGTGACCGCGCCGTGTCGGCATGGTGCCGCAGCGTCGGTGTGTGCTGGCAGCAATGGCCGCAGAGCGGTGTCATCCGCGGGCTGCGCACACGCGATGGTTGGGCGGGCCGGTGGCAGGAACGCATGGACGCGCCGCTCGTCTCGGTGCCCACACGCTGGGCGGGCGCCGCGGGGCTCGCCACCGGGGCGTGGCCGCAGAGGGAAATCGCGTCCGCAGGACATGGCCGTGCCCGCCCCCTGCCGCCCGCCGGGCAAGCCGCCGCCTACCGCACGCTCGAGCGCTTTCTCACCGAGCGCGCGGCCCGGTATCGCCAGGATCTCTCGAGCCCGCTCACGGCACCCGAAGGCTGTTCGCGCCTGAGCCCGTATCTCGCCTTCGGCCTGCTCTCGATGCGTCAGGTTCATCACGCGACCGAGGCACGGATCCGGGACCTGCTCGCCGAGCGCTCGGTGAGCGCCCGCCGCTTCGCCTACTCGCTGCGCGCTTTTGCGGCCCGTTTGCGCTGGCATTGCCATTTCATGCAGAAGCTCGAATCGGAACCGCATATCGAGGTGCGCAACGTGGCACGCGTCTATGATGGACTGCGGGAAGGGCACTTCGAGCCGAGGTATCTCGAGGCCTGGCGCAGCGGACAGACCGGCTACCCCATGGTCGACGCCTGCATGCGCTGTCTCAATGCCACGGGGTGGCTGAATTTCCGCATGCGCGCGATGCTCGTCAGCTTCGCCGCTTATCATCTGTGGCTGCACTGGCGCGAGCCGGGGTTGCACCTGGCGCGGCAGTTTCTCGACTTCGAGCCGGGCATCCACTGGAGTCAGATGCAGATGCAGTCCGGCACCACCGGCATCAATGCGCTGCGGATCTACTCGCCGGCGAAGCAGCAACGCGACCATGATCCCCGCGGGGAATTCATCCATCGCTGGGTGCCGGAGTACGGCACGAGCGCCTACCCGGCACCGATCGTCGAAGAGCACGACGCACTGGAGCGAGCGAGAGAGCGGATGTTCTCGGTACGCAACACGGCAGCAGCGCGCGAGGAAGCAGCACGCGTGCAGCACCGCCACGGGTCGCGCCGCAGCGGCCTGCCGGACACCCAGCGCCGGCGCAAGCCTGCGACGCGCGCGCGGACCTCCCCGCGCCAGGCCACGCTGTTCACGGACGAGTCGGAGTAGGAATGCCCATCGCTGAGCCCCCCCTCCACAGATCCGGACAGGCGGCATTACCGCATCCGGCTCCCACCTTGGGTAATGACGCCCAGGCGCACGAGGGGATAGGGATGGCAGATATGGGCGGGCGGAAGCCAGCAGTCGAGGACGGGCCGCATCCGCCGCCAGGGCAAATGATTGCCTTGACTGCGACGCCGCAGCACGTGCCACCACAGGCGACCGACCGCCAGACGGAAGGTGCCGAGTGCAGGGCCAATCATGGGCACGCCGTAGTAGCGCACGTGAGCGAGAACGACCGAGCGCAAGTAAGCGCCGACCAGCGGGATGGGATCGTGCATGCGAGAGCGCAGCTCGGCTTTCACCGCTCTGAGCTTGGCCTGCCACCTGGCTCGCATCGTTTGCCGCAGCACCGTGAACCCGCCCTTACGCGTCTTCCCGCAACTATGCGTGAAGCCGAGAAAGTTAAAGGTCTGCGGTGCGCCCCCGTCCCCGCGATTCGACCGATTCTGCCGCGCATAGCGACCGAACTCGATCAACCGGGTCTTCTCCGGGTGCAGCTCCAGACCAAAGCGCGCAAAACGCTCGCGCAGCTCGGCCAGGAACCGCTCAGCCTCGATGCGATGCTGGAATCCAACGACAAAGTCATCAGCCCAGCGTACGACGACGACATCGCCGCGCGCCTGCTTCTGCCGCCATCGCTGGACCCACAGGTCGAACAGATAGTGAAGGTAGATATTGGCCAAGAGCGGACTGATGCTCCCGCCCTGAACCGTACCGACTTCACTCTGGATTCGTTTCCCATCCTGCAGCACACCGGCGGCGAGCCATTTCTGGATCAACCGCACGATGCGCTTATCCGCCACACGATGCTCGATGAACTGCACGAGCCACGCATGCTTCAGCGTATCGAAGAAGTTGCGCAGGTCCGCATCGAGCACCCAGTTCACCTTCTTCATCGTGATCCCGACTGTCAACGCATCCAGCGCTTGATGCGGGTTGCGTTGGGGCCGGAACCCGTACGAGAAACCGAGAAAGTCCTCCTCGTAAATCGCGTTCAGCACCTCGGCCACGGCGCGCTGGACGATTTTGTCCTCCAGCACCGGCACACCCAGGGGGCGCTGCCGTCCGTCGCTCTTGGGGATGAACACCCTACGCACCGGTCTTGCCCGGAACGCGCCCCGCTTCAGCCTTGCCGAGAGGTCCTGAAGGTTGCCCTCCAGCCCCTCCCGGTAGTGCTGCCAAGTCTCGCCATCGATTCCCGCCGCAGCGTCTCGCTTCAATCCGAGAAAAGCTGTGCGTAGTCGCTCGATGTCGTACACATGGTGCAGGAGCGCAGTGAACCGCTGTTTCCTATCCTCTTTTGCTGCCTTGCGTACCCGCTCGAGCGCGCTTTGCGCACCGGCCCGGCCCTGTGTCCGGGGTGCGTTATGCTCTTGCGAGTTCCCCTTGGTCCGCCCGCTTCCCTCCACCCCCTCCGCAGCCGTTCTCTCGGCCTTGTTCGAGGGCTTCTCAGGTACTACCAAGCGGTCCGACTTCCCACCTACGTTCGTCATCGGCGTATGCCTTGCGGCTTCCCGATGCGGTCTGCTCGCCCTGCGGCGACAGACGCAAGTGGGACCTCCCGGTTCCCGAGCAAGGTGCATCCGTACATGCGTGGGGTCTCTGACCGCGCAGGGTCCCGAGGCGTCTCGCCAGAGCGACGCCCCAGGTGTGGCCTTCCGCTTATCTCCAGCGCGTCGGCACCCCGAAGTAACCCGCCTCTCGGCGGGGCATGGATTTCGCGGCTCAATACCCAGCCTGCACGTTCCCCTGTCAACGCTTCGCCGCCGACCTTGCAGTCGTCAGCGCATGACTCGGGGCCATCGTGGATGGCTAATCCTTCAATGTATGACACTTTCAATCACAACACCTCGCCGGTTTGACCGGCGCACGGAGACCCCATGAGCCGCGCCCCCTCCGACGGGTATCGCGGCAACAAGGCTGCCCTACCGAGCAAGCCCTGCGCCGTGTGCGGCCGCCCGATGACGTGGCGACGGGCCTGGGCCAAGAACTGGGACACGGTCCTGTACTGTTCCGAGGGCTGCAGACGGCGACGCAGCGCAGGTGTCGGGTCGCACCAATGACGGACACGTCCTCGCAGTCCATGCCGCTGCGCCACCTCGTGCTGGTGCTCGGCGACCAGCTCGACTCCGGCGCGGCCGCATTTGACGGCTGCGATCCGCAGCACGACGCCATCTGGATGGCTGAAGTGCAGGAAGAGTCGACGCACGTGTGGTCGGCCCAGCAGCGCATCGCGCTGTTCCTGAGCGCCATGCGTCACTTTGCCGCTGCCCGGCGCGAGGCCGGCTGGACCGTGCATTACAGCGCGCTCGAGGCCGCCGGGAACACCGGCACGCTGGCCGGGGAGCTCGGCCGGACACTGCGTCGAATGCGACCGTCGTCCCTGCGACTCACCGCCCCCGGAGACTGGCGGGTCCTCGAGGCGCTGCGTGCCGCCGCGCAGGCGGCCGCAGTACCGCTCGAGCTGTGTACCGACCGCCACTTCTACGTCAGCGTGCGCGAGTTCGCCCGCCACGCCCGCAGCCGCCGCCAACTGCGCATGGAATATTTCTACCGCGAACAGCGCCGGCGCCACGACGTGCTGATGCAGGACGGTGCGCCAGTCGGCGGACAATGGAACTTCGACGCCGACAACCGCGACTCGTTTCCCGCCAGTGGCCCCCCAGCGGTGCCCGCAGCCCCGACGTTCACGCCGGACGCCCTGACCCGTGAGGTGATGGCGCTGGTTCGCCGGCGCTTCGGTGCCCATCCTGGCACGCTGGAGGGATTCTCCTGGCCGGTGACGCCCGCGCAGGCGCACCAGGCCCTCGAGGCGTTCATCCGGGACCGCCTCGGCCAGTTCGGGCGCTGGCAGGACGCGCTCTGGCCCGGCGAGTCCGGGTTGTGGCACGCGAAACTCTCTGCGGCGCTGAACCTGAAGTTGCTCGACCCGCGCAGGGCTGTCCAGGCGGCCGAGACCGCTTGGCGCGACGGCGCGGTCCCCCTGCCGAGCGCGGAAGGCTTCATCCGTCAGATCCTCGGGTGGCGCGAATATGTGCGTGGCATCTACTGGACGCAGATGCCGCAGTACGCCGAAGGCAACGCGTTCGCGGCCGAGGCGGATCTTCCCGGGTTTTTCTGGACCGGCGAGGCGCCCATGCCGTGCCTCGCCGATGCACTGCGCCAGACGCTGCACAGCGGCTACGCGCATCACATCCAGCGACTGATGGTGATCGGCCTGTACGCACTGCTGCTCGGGGTGCGTCCGCGCGAAATTCACCACTGGTTTCTCGCCGTCTATGTCGATGCGGTCGAATGGGTGGAACTGCCCAATGTGCTCGGCATGAGCCAGTTCGCCGACGGTGGGCTGATGGCGAGCAAGCCGTACATCGCGAGCGGCCAGTACATCAAACGCATGAGCGCCGGTGCGTATTGCCGCCAGTGCCGCTTCG
>JAJZVF010000155.1 GCA_021845825.1 Pseudomonadota bacterium
AGATCGTCCGCATTACGCCGATGGAATTCGCTGCCGACGATCCCGCCCCCTGGGTCATCGAAGCGCGGGGGCGAAAATTCTCCCCGCCGCGACGCACCACGCTGAGCCCGCACGCCCTCGCCTCGAAATCGCTGGTCTATTCGCCGAAGCGCCTGCTGTATCCCATGAAGCGCGTCGACTGGGACCCCCAAGGTGCACGCAATCCGCAGAACCGCGGGAAGTCGGGCTACGTGCGCATCTCATGGGATGAGGCGCTCGACATCGCCGCCGCCGAGATCAAGCGCGTCCGCCGCGAGCACGGTCACGGCGCGATCATGAACAGCCACGGCTCACATCACACCTGGGGCAATATCGGCTATTACCTGAGCGCCCAGATTCGCTTCATGAATGCCATCGGCCATACCCGCATGGTGCTGAACCCCGATAGTTGGGAGGGTTGGTACTGGGGCGCCATGCACCATTACGGCAATTCGATGCGCATGGGCGGTGCGGAGCCTTACGGGCAGCTCGAGGATGCACTTCAGCATGCCGAGCTGATCGTGTTCTGGTCCTCCGATCCGGAATCCACCTGCGGCTCTTATGCGGCGTTCGAAGCCACCATCCGCCGGCAATGGGCCAGGCAGCTCGGGATCAAGATGGTGCATATCGATCCCTATCTGAACCCCACCGCGAACTGGCTGGGCGGAAAATGGATCGCGCCCGTGCCGGGCACCAGCCCGGCGCTGGCCCATGCCATTGCTTACGTCTGGATCAGCGAAGGCCTCTACGATCACGAGTACATCGAAAAGCGCACGACCGGCTTCGCCAAGTATCGAGCTTATGTCATGGGCGAGACCGACGAAACGCCCAAATCGCCCGAGTGGCAGGCGCAGGAGACCGGCGTGGCGCCACATATCGTGCGCGCGCTGGCCCGCGAATGGGGCAGCAAGAAAACCTACCTCTCTTGCGGCGGCAAGGGCGTGGCTTTCGGCGGCGCCAACCGGTCGGCCACCGGCGCGCAATGGGCCAGAGCCATGGTCTGCCTGATGGCGATGCAGGGCCTCGGCAAGCCGGGCATCAACTTCGGCAATCTCGGCACGGGCACACCGGTCGATCTGGAATTCTACTTCCCCGGCTACGCCGAAGGCGGCATCTCGGGTGATATAGAGGGCACGGCCGATGCGGTGCAGAACTATCAGCGCCTGCCGCACCTCATCAGCATGAACACGGTCACGCAGAAGGTGCCGCGCCTACGCATTCCTGAAGCCATTCTGGACGGCGCGACCGACGGCTATCCCACCGACAGCCGCTCGCTCGAAGGCCAGTTCCAGAAGTTCAGCTACCCCTCGCCCGGCCACGCGGCGGTGCGCATGATGTACAAATACGGAGGCTCACATTTCGGCACCACCATGGAAAGCAACCGGCTCGCCGATGCGCTGCGCAGCGAGAACCTGGAGTTCGTGCTGAACCAGTCCATCTGGAACGAGGGCGAGGCCAGGTTCGCCGATCTCATCCTGCCGGCCTGCACCAATTTCGAACGCGCGGACATCAGCGAGTGGGCCGCCTCGGGTGGCTATGTTCATCACAACCACAATCAGGTGAATCACCGCGTCATTACGTTGCAGCACAAATGCATCGAGCCGCTCGGCGAGTCGAAATCGGACTATCAGATCTTCCTTGAGCTTGCGAAGCGGCTCGGTCTCAGCTCCTACTTCGGCGAAGGCAAGTCGGAGCTGTTGTGGTGTCGCGAGATCTATCTCAGCTCCGACCTGCCCAAGGCGATTTCCTGGAAGAAGCTCCTGCGCAAGGGCTATTACGTGGTGCCGCCGGAGACCAAGTCGGCCAACCGGTGCAAGACAAGCTGGCGCTGGTTCGCCGAAGACCGCAAGAAGGACGTGCCCGAGCCCGCGCCCCTGCCTGCAGAGTACGGCGGTGAATATCTCCAAGGACTGCAGACGCAATCCGGCCTGTTCGAATTCGAATCCTCCAGTCTCAGGCGCTACGGCGAGGACCCGGAGCGCCCGCCGCTCAATACCTATATCCCCGCCTGGGAAGGCCGGCAATCCGCGTCGCTGTTCGCGCGCTACCCGCTGCAGCTCATCTCGCCCCACCCGCGCTTCAGCTTCCACACCCAAAGCGACGGCAAGGACGGCGTTCTCAACGACATTGCGGACCACCGGGTGCTGCGGGACGGTCACTATTACTGGATCGCTCGGCTCAATCCCGCCGATGCGCGTGCCCGCGGCATCGCGCACCACGATCTGATCAAGCTATACAACGAACGCGGCGCGGTCATCTGCGCCGCCGTGCTGACCGAGCGGCTCCTGGCCGGGGTTGTTCACGCCTACAGCTCCTCCGCCGAATATGAGCCGACCGGAGAAGCCGGTATCACGCCGGACGTCGGCGGCTGCATCAACATTCTGACACCCAAGCGCCACATGACGGATAAGACCTCGGCCTCCGCCCCAAATTCCTGTCTGATCGAGGTAGAGAAGTGGCAGCGAGGAGCAGGCGGGCCATGAAGAAGTGGAATCTCGTGATCGACGTCGCAGAATGTCACAACTGCAACAACTGCTTTCTCGCCGTCAAGGACGAGTATGTCGGCAACGACATACCGGGCTACTGCGCGTCCCAGCCGCTGCACGGCCACAAATGGATCAACATCCTGAGCAGGGAACGCGGGCGCGCCCCGATGGTCGATGCCGCCTATGTGCCGACCAGCTGCAATCATTGTGACGCCGCCCCCTGTATAGAGGCGGGCCGGGGCGCGGTGAAAAAGCGCGAAGACGGCATCGTGCTGATCGACCCCGAGGCGGCGAAGGGGCGCCGCGATCTCCTCGGCGCCTGTCCGTATGGCGCGATCTGGTGGAACGAGGAGCGCTCACTCCCCCAGGCTTGGCCGTTCGACGCCCATCTGCTCGATCGCGGCTGGAGCGCGCCGCGGCCGGTGCAATCCTGCCCCACCGGCGCGATGCAGGCACTCAAGATCAGTGATGCCGAAATGGCGCAGAGAGCGCGCAGGGAAGGGTTGCAGACTCTGCGGCCGGAGCTGGGCACAAGGCCGCGGATCTATTATCGCAACCTCCATCGTTACACCCGGCTCTTTGCGGGCGGTACGGTGCTCGGCACAAGAGGCGGCGTAGTCGACTGCCTCGCAGGCGCACGGGTCGAGCTGCTGAAAGACGGAAGTACCGTCGCGGCGCTCGATACGGACGCCTTCGGCGATTTCAAATTCGACCGGCTGGAACCGGAAAGCGGCGCCTACGAAGTCCACGTCACCCATGCGGGCCATCGCTCCGCCCCGGTTCCATTTGAACTGCGCCAGGAAAGTATCGTGATCGGGGATATACTCCTCCAATTGACATAGCCTCGAGGCTTCCGAATCAGCGCGCCGCCATGGCCGAGGCCAGATCCCCTTCCGCCCGCGTGCGGGTTCCGCTACCGACGCGCGGCGGCTATCGCACCGCCGCCGAGCGCGAGATCGATTCTCGCCTGCTGCGCCATTTTCTGGCGGTGGCCGAATGCAAGAGCTTTACCGCCGCGGCGGAGGTGCTCCACCTGACGCAGCCCGGTTTGACCAAGAGCATCCGCAAGCTGGAACAGATCCTGAGCGTGAAGCTGCTGGAGCGCCACCGCACGGGCGTCGAGCTGACTCCCTGCGGTGAGACACTGGCATCGCGTGCCCGGCTGATAGAGCTCGAGCTGGCCCACGCCCTGTCCGAGATCGATGCGATGAAAGGCGGCCTCGCGGGAACCGTCAATGTCGGCGTCGGCCCGAGCTTCATCAATTGCGTGTCGCAAGCCGTGCTGGCGCTGCAGGTCCACCGTCCGAACGTCCTTGTCAACATTTCCGTGGCCGTGATGGACAGTCTGCTGGCCGGCCTGCTCAGCGGCGGATTCGACATAATCTGCACGTCGCTGGAATTTCCTTCCTATCCGGAAATCAACAAGGAACCGCTGAGCGTCGGCGAGCACCTCGTCGTCTCGGCGGCGGATCACGCACTGCAACATCGGGGACCCGTGAGTCCGAAGAATCTGCTCGCCTATCCCTGGGTGGCGTTTTCCAGGGACAACATGGGCATCGGGCGGATGGGAGCCGTCTTCGCGGCCAATCGGCTGCGCCCGCCCAGAATCACCAGTACCACCAACTCGATCGAGGTAATGTTCGATCTCGTCACGAAAAGCAATTACCTCGCCAGCATTCCGGCCTCGCTCTCAGCCAAGGCGCTCGCCGCCGGCCTCGCCGAGCTGCCGGTCAAGAGCGCGCTGTGGCAGGCGACTCTGGGCATCGCGTACCGCACCAGCGCGCAACCCTCCGCGCCGCTGCAAGCCTTCATCGGCGCCTGTCGCGAAGTCTGTCGTGCAGCGAACCTCCGCCATCCGTGAGTCATTCGCGCTGCTTCCCTCGTGCAGGCCGCCACGGCCGGAATGCTCCATCCGCGCCGGACGGCAAAAACCCCTGCTCGAAGCCCATCGCCGCCATCGAGCGCTCATCCGCCGGACCCTGAGGCTCGGGTGGCCCGGGAGTAGCCCCCCATGGTGGCGCGCACGATCGCGAGACCGGTGAGCCGCCCTGCCGGCGTGCCGCTCACCGGCCTGCAAACGAACCCCGGAATGACCGAGCCACGCATCATGCCCGGCTACGCCGTAAACGCAACGCCCGTACCGTCCTCCCCGATCAGCCGCTCGAGCTCGGCAAGTCGCTCGTTCTTCTCCTCGGCTCTACGGCGAGCTCGGACGCTGCCCCGAAACCTCCGAGACCAAGTCTACGGTAGCGCTCCGGCTCGCTTTTGCGAAGACGCCAGGCACCAAGCGCGCCGACCCCGCCGGCGGCGAGAATGATGCTCGGCAGCAGCACTCGCAGCACGCCCTTTGAGCCCGTCAGAACATCGAAATGCACGACCGCCAGGGCCAGCACGACAAACAGCGCCGCCGCGGCCAGTGCCGGCGCCAACCGCGTGCGCAGGAACCCGCCGGTCGGCGCCCCCCGGCGGGAGAAAAAAACCAGTACGGCAACTGACGACAGCGCCATGAGGGCGATGACGCCGAGCGTGCCGACATTGGTGACGCATGCAAACAGCGAAAGCAGAGGATTCGCTCCCAGCGCGGCATAGGCTCCCACTACTACCAGCGCGATCGCGGTCTGCAGCACGGAGCCGACATGGGGACTCAAATGGCGGGCATGAGTGCGTCCCAGGGAGCTCGGCAGCAGCCCGTCCCTGCCCAGAACGTAGAAGTACCTCGCTGCCGCATTGTGAAAAGCGAGCAGGCCGGCGAACACGCTGGTGACGAACAGTACGCTCATGGTGGCCGACAGCCATCGGCCGACGTACTGGTCCGCCAACTCGAACAGGAATCGCGTCGGGTTCTGCATTCCCCTCAAGTGCGCCACCAGACCTGCGGCTCCCGAGCCGACGATCAGACACCAGAGTGAAATGACATAAAATCCGCCAATCAGCAGGATCGCGAGGTACGTCGCACGCGGGATCGTATGCTCCGGGTCCCTCGCCTCTTCGCCGTAGATCGTGGTCGCCTCGAATCCCATGAAGGCGGCGAAGCAGAAAAGCAGTGCGATGGACGGGGAGCCGCTGAAAATCGCGGCCGGCGTGAACGACTTGAACGTAATGCCATGCGCGCCGCCGCTCAAGACAATCGCGACGTCCAGTATCAACACCCCAACGTATTCACAGCAGACCAGTACTGATAGGATCCTTGCTGAAAGATCCACCTGCCGATATCCCAGCACCGCGACGGTCACGACGGCAAGCAACGCATAGCCGTACCAGGGAAAGGCGATTGCGGCGTAGCGCAGGAGAAGCGAGCGGGCGGCAGAACCGAACATGCCGTAGATGCCTACCTGCATCGCGTTGTACGCTACAACTGCCGTCAGCGCCGCGGCTCCGCCTGCGATGCCGCCGAGACCGCGCGCCGCAAACGCATAGAATCCGCCGGCCGAAACCACGTGTCGCGCCAGTGCCGTGTAACCGGCCGCGAACACGAGCAGGAGCCCCGTGCACCCCAGCAGCATCGCAGGCATGCCGGGACCGTCGCCGAACAGCATCGCCAGGGGGAATCCCCCGGCGATTGCCACCAGCGGGCCTGCGGCCGACACCACGAAGAAGGTGACGGCGCCGACGCCGACGGCTCCCGCGCGCAGCCGATTCCCCTCGAGCCGGCCCTGCCCCGGATCAGGCACCGGTCATTCCCGGAGCTGCCCGCACGTCCCGGTCCAAGGTATCGGGTCGAACGCGACCGCTTCGCCCGTCAGGCCGGGCGGGTAGCATGGACGCCGGGCGCTTTCTCACGCCGTTCCAGCGAGAAACGTCGGCACCTCAGCATTTGCGGCGTGCGGGAATGCACGGGTGGGCAGATGCCGGCGGGGCGGCAGCCCCGCCGGGGGACTTGCGCTCCTCAGTGGAACGCATAGCTGACATCGATGCCGGCGGTGAGCGGCTGATTGACCACGTAGCGCGAGTACGCGGCGTCCTGCAGGGAGATCTGCGGCTGCGGATCGAGCAGCACGAGATTGTTCG
>JAJZVF010000156.1 GCA_021845825.1 Pseudomonadota bacterium
GCGCGCGGTGAGGCCCGCACGGGCGAGCGCCTCGGAGAGTCGGACCAGGGGGACGGAGCCGGCGATGATCGCCGGGACTTCGGACAGGGTAGCCTTGGGAGTAGCCATGCTTCAGCACCTCGCTGCTGGACGTGGTGAGCCGCTCGGGTGCGCTGTCACGCACTCGGGCGGCGCTTGTGGCAGCGCTGAGCACGGAGGCAGTCGAGGGAGCGCCAGTTGCGTTTACTACGCGTTTATGGCGATTAGAGCTGTCAGGCGTCCTTGCCTAAGTCTTTGAATTTCCTGGTGGAGCGGAAGGGGATCGAACCCTCGACCTTCGCATTGCGAACGCGACGCTCTCCCAGCTGAGCTACCGCCCCACGCGAGGCCCGCGATTCTAGCTGTGATATCCTGCAAAGCCAAGGCCATCGCGGGGAAGGCTCATGCTTGCCATCGGCGCGCGCGCACCGGAGTTCACCTTGCCGGACGCGAACGGCCAACCGGTGTCGCTCGGCGGGCTGCTCGCCCATGGCCCGCTCGTCCTCTACTTCTATCCTGCCGATTTCACACCGGGGTGTACCCGCGAGGCCTGCCAGTTCCGCGACCTGCATCCGTCCATCGATTCGGCGGCGCTCGAGCTCGCCGGCGTGAGCCCGCAAAGCCCCGAGAGTCACCGCAGGTTCCGGGACAAATATCATCTGCCCTTTACCCTGCTGTCGGACGTTGACCGCTGCGTAATCCGGAAGTACGAGGTGGAAGGGCCGCTCGGGCTCGGGGTGCGTCGAGCCACTTTCCTCATCGACCCCGATCGCACTATACGGGATGTCGTGATGGCGGACCTGCGCATCGGCCGGCATGCGGCGCTCGTACGCCGGGCCGTAGCCCGCGAGTGATCAAATCGTCATGCGCAGCACTTTGGCGGGTCCGTAGCGGGGAACGGTCACGAAGAACATATCACGGGAGGCCGGCAGCCGAATGGTACGTCCGGCCAGAGCCCGGATGAGCCGCACGATCGCCGCGCGGGTGCACACGACGAGCACCGTATGACCGCCGTACCGACCCATGATCTCTGCTGCCATGCGGCTGCCGTCGCGGCCGGCCAGAGCGATTGGCGTGAAGCCAAGCAGCTCAGCCAGCGGCGAGGCAGTCTGCTCGGCCCGCCGCGTGCGGCTGACGAAGATCGCCTCGAGCCCCTCGCGGCCCGAGGCGTTGGCGAAGCGCCGTGCCAGCCGCTCGGCCTGTTGCCCCCCCTCGGCCGACAGCGGCGGATTGGCAATCGAGCCGAGCGCCCCATTCGCCTGCGGCACGATGACCACGACCGTATTGGCGGCCCGTGCCCAAAGCGCCAGTCCCACACCGAGCACGCCCAGGCCGGTCATCAGGACCAGCCACAGGGGCATGAGAAACGGACGACGACGGCGGGTAATGGCGGGCGGTTCCATAGATCTTCAACCGACGGAGATAAGGGAAAGCGGCCTTAAGGTGAGGTATCCGATCCGAATAGGGTAGTTACGCGGCCATATTCCGTGGAATGCGCAGTTGATCACACTGGCGCTGCCCTGTCATCCGTAGAGTACCCGGGACGCCTGCTCTGGATGCTGCACCACGCCCGGACACGGACAGCCCCCGGAACCGATCGCATCCACGCCGGCCTCACTCGGCGAGGGGAACCGGTCAATGCGCAATGGTGGACAGACTACCGTCATCAAGCGGCTGCTGGAGCGGCGGATCCACGAAACGGTGACCGATCAGGACACCACGGCGACCGTCGCAGTGATGTTGCGCGTGTTGCCGCCGCCGCGCGCCCTGCTCGCCGTTTCCGCCGACATGCGCAGCATCTTCGAACAGGGCATCGGCGAGGAGACGCTCGAGATCGCCGCGGTAGACGCAGACCGAGAGGCCCTCGAGGAGCTGGAACGGGACTTTCGCGCCATCGTCGTCACCGACAGCCTGGAGCTCATCCGCAGGATCCGCAGCCGCAAGCTCCCGCGCCATCCGCACATTCTTTACATTACAGCACTCGATGAGCCGGCCGAGAGAGAAGCCGGGCTGATGGCGGGCGCCAATGATTGCCTGGGACGCCGAGCCGGAAATCGGGAGCTGCACGCGCGCATCGGCACGGCTCGCCGCATAGCCGAGCTCGAGGAAGTGCTGCGAATCGCCCTCGCCGAGAACCGCAAGCTCTCCACTACCGACGACCTTACCCGGGTGGCGAGCCGCCGTTTCTTCAGCAAGCACTTTCCGCGGGAAACGGAACGCGCGGCGCGCTATGGCCGGCCTCTGTCGTTGATCTTGTGCGACATCGATTACTTCAAGAACGTCAACGACACGCTCGGGCACGTCGGCGGCGATGAGGTTCTCAAGCAGTTCGCCGGCCGGCTGCAGGAAGCCCTGCGCCGGGGCGTCGACTGGGTCGCGCGCATCGGCGGCGAGGAGTTCGCCATCGTGCTGCCGGAGACCGCCTACGAGCAAGCGCTCGGGGTGGCGCGCAGGCTGCGGGCGCGCATCGCCGACCGGGAGTTCGAGGCTCAGGGATGCAACCTCAACGTGACCGCGAGCTTCGGGCTGTGCAGCGTGCAGCGGGCGCTGATCGCCGAGTGCAAGACCGCCGATCGCATGCTGCGGGTCGCCGACGCCGCGCTCTACCGCAGCAAGAACACCGGACGCAACCGTGTCACCGCGACGCTGCTGCCGGAGCGCTCATCGAAGACATCGCCGCAGGCACCGCCCGCGCAGCCTCCCCGGGCCAGTCCCTGACCGACCGCGAAATCCCGCGGATGTCGCCCCCCCTCGACCCGCCCCGAGCGAGCACCTGCCCTTCACCCACCGTGCCCCGGCAGTGCAAATCCCGGCCGGTCTGCTACCCTACCAGCAGGGCTTCTGCCGCCTGCAGAGTCGAGCACCGGGGGTCCGTTGAGGTATCTGTGGTATCTGCTTCCCTGGCAGTTCTCGCCGACGGTGCTCATCGTCTGCGGGCTGACGATGGCACTGTACCTGCGCGGCCTCGTGACACTGAAGCGCAACGGCGCTCCGCTCGGCTTTTGGCGCCCCTTCGTATTCTTCCTGGGGCTGGCCCTCAGCTATGCCGTGCTGCAGACCTATTTCGACTTCCTCGCCCAGCACCTGTTCTGGGTCCATTGCCTGCAGCAGCTGGTTCTGCATCACCTCGGGCCGGTGCTGATCGTGCTCTCGGGGCCGGTGCTGGTGCTGCGCGAGGGCGTCCCGCGTGCGCTGCGGGTGGGGGCGCCGCGCCTGCTGCGGCAGATGCGCCTTGACTGGCTGCGCAAGCCCCTCAGACTCATCTGGCGGACGCTGCAGCATCCGCTCATCGCCCCGGCCCTGTTCGTCGGACTGATTTATCTCTGGCTGATTCCGCCGATCCACTTCACGGCGATGATCGATACGCGCCGGTATCTGCTGATGAACTGGAGTTCGCTCGCCGACGGCCTCCTCTTCTGGTGGCTGATACTTGCCTCCCGGGAAGAGCAAGGCTCGGCGGCGGTGGGCTACAAGACGCGGCTCCTGATCCTGCCGTTCATCTCCATGACTCAGATCGTGATCGGCGCCTACATCTCGCTCGTCCCCTGGCAGCTCTACCCCATCTACGCCCTCTGTGGTCGAGCCCTGGCAATCAGCCCCATGCTGGATCAGCAGATCGGCGGACTGCTCACCTGGATTCCCGGCGCCATGATGTCCCTGGTCGGGGTCCTCGTCGTGCTGCGGCACATGGTGCGCGAAGAGGAGGCCCGGCTCCGGTTCCCGCCGGAGAGGGCGGCAGCGGCGCCCGAGAGCTCAAGCGGTACCCCGGAGGCCTCGCAGCCCTCGGCGGAGGTTGCATGAGCACCCCGAGCCGCAGCCGGACCCTCGCCTGGACCGCCTTCACGCTCGGCGTACTGCTGCTCGCCGGCTGCGCCAGACAGTTGCAACCCGACGTGACCGACGTCTCCGGGCTCGTGGCACCGCTCGAATTCACCCTCACCAACCAGAGCGGCCGGGCAGTCACGGCGGCCGACTATCGCGGCGACGTCGTGATGCTCTACTTCGGCTACACGCACTGCCCGGACGCCTGCCCGGCGACCCTCGCTACGCTCGCCGACGCGCTGCACATGCTCGGACCGCTGGCGGCGCGGGTGCGCGTGCTGTTCGTGACGGTCGACCCGCGGCGCGACACGCTTGCGGTGCTGAAGCGCTATGTGAGCGATTTCGGGCCGCAATTCGTCGGCCTGCGCGGCACGACCGCGCAGCTGACCGCGATGATCAAGCGTTACCGGGTCTCCTATCGCGATGAGAAGCCAGGCAAGAACGGCAACTACGAGGTCATCCACAGCAGCGTCGTGTTCATCTTCGGCGGACGCGGCCGGGCGCGACTGCTCGCCGAGACCGGCTTCGCCTCCGCCGCCATTGCCACCGACGTGCGCCGCCTGCTCGAGCGCGCCTGAGGACCGCCGGCACGTTGGCGAATTGCAACGCGGCCGTACTCCAGGCGGTGTCGCAATTATTCAATAGGACCGACGCCCCGATGCTCGAAAGCCTGGCGCCGGCATCCGCATGATGCCCGGCAGCCGTCCCCCTGAGAGGCCACTTTGAACGATCATTCGAAAACCGGCGGCACTCAAGGCGCCGACAGCGGCATGGAGCACTTCGGCTACAAGGAGTCCCTCGCCCGCAGCATCGGCTCGTTCGGCAGCTTCGCGGCGGGCGTCAGTTATATCTCGATACTCACCGGCACGTTCCAGTTGTTCTACTTCGGCTTCGGCACCGCCGGGCCGGCCTATCTCTGGTCCTGGCCGATGGTGTTCGTCGGTCAGCTGGCCGTTGCGCTGTGCTTCATGGAGCTGGCCGCCAAATATCCGATAGCGGGGTCGGTCTACAACTGGTCGAAGACACTGGGCAGCCGGTTCGTGGGATGGTCTTCGGGCTGGCTGATGCTCACCGCCTCGATCGTCACCCTGTCGGCCGTGGTGCTGGCACTGCAACTGAACCTGCCGCGGCTGTGGAGCGGTTTCCAGATCATCGGCAACGGCAGCGGCCCATACGATTTTGCGACCAACGCGGTGATCCTCGGCACGGTCTTGATCGTGTTCACCACGGTCGTCAATGCGCTCGGCGTACGGCTGATGGCGATGATCAACAGCGCGGGCGTCTTCATCGAGCTGATCGCCGCCTCCCTCATCGCGATCCTGCTGGCCGTGCACATAAAGCGGGGACCGGAGGTTTTCTTCTCCACCAACGGCTATGGCGCCGGCAAGAGCTTCGGCTTTCTGAGCGATTTCCTGGTCGCCTCGCTGGCCTCCGGCTACGTCATGTATGGCTTCGACACCGCCAGCTCCCTCGGTGAGGAGACGCTGGAGCCGCGACGCACCGCTCCCCGGGCGATTCTGCGGGCCATCCTCGCCTCGTTCGTCATCGGCGGCGCCATCCTGGTGTTCGCGATCATGGCGGCACCCAATCTGCATGCCCCGCAGATCGGCACCGGCGGCGGCGGCTTGCAATACATCATCGAGCAGGTGATGTGGGGTCCGCTCGGGAAGATCTTCCTGGTCTGCATCGTGGTCGCCGTAACCGTGTGCTCGCTGGCGGTGCATACCGCAGCCATCCGCCTGAGCTTCGCCATGGCGCGCGACAATGCGCTGCCGTTCGGCGAGAAGCTCGCCTCGGTAAATTCCCAGACGCAAACGCCCATCGTTCCGGCGGTCGTGATCGGCGTGATTGCCGAGCTGATCCTGGTCCTCAACATAGGCCAGCCGAAGATATTCACGGTGCTGACCTCGATCGCGGTCATCATGATCTACCTCGCGTACCTGATGGTGACAGTCCCTTTGCTGCAAAAGCGCCTGGCGGGACAATGGCCGCCCGCGGATCTCGCAACAGGCGGCTACTTCACGATGGGCCGATGGGGACTGCTCGTCAACATCGTCGCCGTGCTGTGGGGCGCCGGCATGGCGCTCAACCTCGCCTGGCCGCGCCAGGCCGTCTACGGCTCCCCCTGGTACAACACCTGGGGCGCGTTCATCTACATCGGCGTGATTCTCGGCGCGGGTCTGTGCTGGTACGGGGTCAAAGGCCGCCATCACATCGGCACGCTGGCATCGCATACCCTGACCGCGGCCGATCCGCCGCAAACGGCACCGGAGGCGATCGTCCCCGGCGGGGTCGCCGACAGCGGTTATCGCCCGGGTGTGGCCGGCGGGGGCGTTCAGGAAGGAGGTCGGTGAGCTCGATCTTCCTGCGCCGCACCGCCAGCGTCAGCGTCGGCCGCGCTCGAGGAACTGTCCGCAGGCAACGCCCTAGGCCGCTCGCGTCGCGTGTATCGACGGGCCTGTGCACATTCGTGCTCGCGCTCACGACCGTCTGTCCGGCGGCCATGCCCCCCGCGGCCGCCCCCGCGCGCGACGGCCCGCAATGCCGCATCGTGCGCCTCTCGAACATCGGCTGGGCGGACGTGACCGCCACCACCGCCGTCTTCAGCGACATCGTCCAGGACCTCGGTTACCAGCCCAAAGTCA
>JAJZVF010000157.1 GCA_021845825.1 Pseudomonadota bacterium
CGCCCGCTCTGCAGGCGATCGATTACCGCCTGCCCGTGGCGAGCGCGCAGGTGAAATCCGCCGTGCTGCTGGCGGGGCTGCGTGCCGCGGGACGGACCCGCGTGACCGAGCCCGCCCCGGCCCGCGATCACACCGAGCGCATGCTGGAAGCCTTCGGCGTGACGCTCGTGCGAGAGGGAGCGAGCATCTCGATCGAGGGTGGCCAGCGTCTCAAGGCCGCCGCGGTCGCGGTGCCGGCGGACTTCTCCTCGGCAGCGTTCTTCCTGGTGGCGGGCTGTCTTGCTGCCGAGCACGGCCTGCTGTTGCGCAACGTGGGCATCAACCCGACGCGAACCGGGCTGTTGACCCTGCTCGAGCAGATGGGGGCGGACATCCGTCTGCGGCAGCACGGTGCGGCGCAGCGCGGCGAGCCTGTCGCGGATATCGAGGTGCACAAGTGCCGGCTGCGCGGCATCGAGGTCCCCGAGCAGCTCGTGCCGCTGTCGATCGACGAGTTTCCGGTCTTTTTCATCGCCGCGGCGCTCGCCGAGGGCGAGACACTCGTGCGCGGGGCACAGGAGCTGCGCGTCAAGGAAAGCGACCGCCTGGCGGCCATGGCACAGGGACTGAGCACGCTCGGGGTCGAGAACCGACTGCTCGAGGATGGTCTGTGGATTCGGGGGGGCGGCGGATTTTCCGGCGGCATCATCGAAAGCCACGGCGATCACCGCATTGCCATGGCTTTTGCAATCGCGGGCCTCGCCGCCCGAGATTGCATCGAGATCCGGGACGTCGCCAATGTCGCCACGTCCTTCCCGGGCTTCCTCGAGCTCTCTCAGGCGGCGGGTTTGCGGATCGAGACGGCATGAGCGTTCCCATCCTGACGGTCGACGGCCCCAGCGGCTCGGGCAAGGGCACCCTCAGCAGGATCGTGGCGCATCACGCCGGCTGGCATTTGCTCGACAGCGGCGCGCTCTACCGTCTGGTGGGCCTGGCCGGACGCAAGCGTGGCCTTGGCGAGGACGATATCGAAGGGCATGCGCGGCTCGCAGTCGCCATGGACGTTCGCTTCGGCGTCGGGCAGGAGGCGGAACTCGTCTTGCTCGACGGGCAGGATGTCACCGATGCTATACGGACGGAGGAAGCCGGTCGGGATGCCTCGCGCGTCGCCGCGTGGCCCCCGGTGCGCGCCTCGCTGCTCGAGCGCCAGCGCGCCTTCGCCCAGCCTCCGGGCCTGGTGGCCGATGGCCGGGATATGGGCACCGTGGTCTTCCCCGAGGCGGCCCTGAAGGTGTTTCTCACCGCCAGCGCGCAGGTGCGGGCGCTCAGGCGCTATAACCAGTTGAAAGAAAAGGGTTCCGGTGCTAGCCTCTCCGCCCTTTCGCGCGAGATTGCCGAACGTGACGCGCGGGACTCCACCCGGGCCGTCGCCCCGCTCGTTCCCGCTCGCGACGCCGAGGTGATCGATTCGACGGGACTTTCGATCGGGGAAGTCGCCGCGTGCGTGATCGAGTTAGGCAGGCAGCGTGGGCTCTGGACATGAGGCTGCGAGCCTCGCTGTCGCGGGAGCGAGGAGTTCTGTAGGGATCCGCCGTTGCGCGGCGTCGGCGCCCCGGAGTCTGCGGAACGGCGATATTGCGAGGGATCGGTGTTCCGGGAATTCTCTCCGGGAAACCGGTCTCGCTAGAAGATTTTCCGGTTGGGGCGTGGGAAGGATCCGCGCCCCGTGTTTGCATCTGCCTGGGCCGCAGGAAGCAAGGCGCCAGTAAAGTGCACGGCTCCTCACGGACCGTGCGAGTGAAGGTATGACAGAAAGTTTTGCACAGCTCTTCGAGCAGAGTCTCGCCAATCAACGCATCCGCCCCGGCATGATCCTCACCGGGCTGGTGGTCGACGTCACTGCCGACGTGGTAGTGGTTAACGTGGGCCTGAAGTCCGAGGCAGTCATTCCCCTCGAGCAGTTCAAGAACGAACGAGGCGAGGTCGAGGTCAAGCCCGGCGATGAGGTCGAGGTGGCCCTCGATTCGGTGGAGGACGGCACCGGCGAGACGCGTCTGTCGCGCGAGAAGGCCAAGCGCGCGCGCACCTGGACCCGGCTCGAGGATGCATTCAACAAGTCCCAGATCGTCACCGGCATCATCACCGGGCGCGTCAAGGGCGGTTTCACCGTGGAGATCGACAACGTGCGGGCGTTCCTGCCCGGCTCGCTCGTCGATGTGCGCCCGGTGCGCGACACCGCCTATCTCGAGGGCAAGCCGCTCGAGTTCAAGGTCATCAAGCTCGACCAGAAGCGCAACAACGTCGTGGTCTCGCGCCGTGCCGTGGTCGAGCAGGAATTCTCCGCCGAGCGCAGCGCGCTCCTGGAGAACCTGCAGGAAGGCGCGGTCGTTCGCGGTGCGGTCAAGAACCTCACCGACTACGGCGCGTTCGTCGATCTCGGCGGCATCGACGGCCTGCTGCACATCACCGACATGGCCTGGAAGCGCGTCAAGCATCCCTCCGAGGTCGTCAAGGTGGGCGATGAGATAGAGGTGCGGATCCTCAAATTCGACCGCGAGCGCTCACGTGTGAGTCTGGGACTGAAGCAGCTGGGCGCGGACCCGTGGGACAACATCGCCCGGCGCTACCCGGCCCACACCCGCGTGTTCGGCAAGGTCACCAACATCGCCGACTACGGCGCGTTCGTCGAGATCGAGGACGGCGTCGAGGGTCTGGTACACGTCTCGGAGATGGACTGGACCAACAAGAACGTCAATCCCGCCAAGGTCGTGCATACGGGCCAGGAAGTCGAAGTCATGGTCCTCGATGTCGACGAGGACCGCCGCCGCATCTCCCTGGGACTGAAGCAGTGCCAGGCCAACCCGTGGAAGGAGTTCGCCGAGAACTACAACCGCGGCGATCACGTGAGCGGGCAGATCAAGTCGATCACCGACTTCGGCATCTTCATCGGTCTTCAGGGCAACATAGACGGCCTGGTGCATCTGTCCGATATCTCCTGGGACATGCCCGGCGAGGAGGCCGTGCGCAGCTTTCAGAAGGGCCAGCAGGTCGAGGCCATGGTGCTGTCGATCGACCCGGAGCGCGAGCGCATCAGCCTGGGTATCAAGCAGCTCGCCAAGGACCCGTTCTCGAGCTATATCGCCGAGAACCCCAAGGGCACCATCGTCAGGGGGGTGGTCAAGGAAGTCGATGCGCGCGGCGCGGTCATCGATCTCGGCAACGGCATCGAGGGACAGCTGCGCGCCTCGGAGCTCGGTCGCGACCGGGTGGAAGATGCGCGCGCGGTGCTCAAAGTGGGCGAGGAGATCGAAGCGAAGTTCACCGGCGTCGATCGCAAGTCGCGCACCATCTCGCTGTCGATCAAGGCCAAGGAGGCCCACGAGGAGGCCGAGGCTGTGCAGAGCTACCGCTCGACGGAATCGGCGTCCACCGGCACGAGCCTGGGCGATCTGCTCAAGGAACACATCGGCGACCGCGGCTGAGGCATCAACACCGCCGCTTTCGCCCGGCGAGAGCGGCGGTGACTCCCGAATGACATGACCAAGTCCGAGCTCATCGAAATCATCGCGGCCAAGCAGAAGCATCTGCCGGCCAAGGATGTCGAGCTGGCGCTCAAACAGATCCTCGAGGTCATGAGCGATGCGCTCGCGCAAGGCGAGCGCATCGAGATCCGCGGTTTCGGCAGCTTCAGCCTGCATTTCCGTCCGCCGCGCCAGGGGCGCAACCCCAAGACCGGGGAGACGGTGGCGCTTTCCGGCAAACACGTGCCGCATTTCAAGGCGGGCAAAGACCTGCGCGAGCGGGTGAACGAAGGGGCGAGCCGGCCGATACGGGGCTGAGCCGCGGACCGCCGCAGGCGAGTCCCGCAAGCGCTGTGCTTGGCGCATAATCCGACGGTGATCGAGCTGCCCGCCTATCTGCTCGCGCTCTCCTTCGCAGCTATCGGCCTTGCCGCCTGGCTCCTCGGCCGGCTCACGGGGGCTCAGCGCACCGTGCGGCTGCCGCGCGATTATTACATCGGCCTCGATCATCTCATCAACGACCGCTTCGACCACGCGGTGGAGGTATTCGCGCGCATGGCCGAAGCCGGCGATGCGGCGGAGATTCAATTCGCTCTGGGGAGCCTGTTCCGCCGCCGCGGAGAGGTCGATCGGGCGATCGCCATTCATACTCGTCTGAGCGAGCAGGGGGCGGGCGCGCTGCACGACAAGGCCGCCTTCGCGCTGGCCCTGGATTACCTCGGCGCGGGCCTGATGGATCGGGCGGAGCGGCTGTTCGAGGAGCTGTCGGCCTCGAGGGAGTACCGCAACGCTGCGCTCGATCACCTGTTGCGCATCTATGAGGCCCAGGGCGACTGGGCCAACGCGCTGAAGACTCTGCACGCTCTGCCCGCCCCGGTGCAGTCCGAGCGGTGCCGGGTTGCGGCACACTATCTGTGCGAGCTCGCCGAGCAGGCGCTTACCCAGGGCGATACCGCCCGCGCAGGCACGCTGTTGCGCCAGGCACGCACCCATCAGGAGGATCTGCCGCGGGCCGACGTGCTCGCCGGGCGCATCGCCGAGCTCACCGGAGACTCGCACGGCGCACTTGCACTGTATCTGAAGGTTCTGGAGCAATCCCCGGACCTGGCGATCGAGATCATCCCGCGCGTGCTCGCACTCTGGGGGGAGCGGCCGCAGGAGGAGGTGCTGGGGGAGCTGTGGACCCGTCTGCGGCGCGCGCACTCCATCAGCCCGCGGCAGCTGGCGTGGCTGCTCGCCACGGCGCTGCCACCGGCACAGCTGATGAGGCTGCCGGACCTCGCGCTCGATGCCGACGCGGGCTCCGCCGCGGAGGCGAAGTCGCTCGCCATGCTGCTGAACCGGATCGGCGATACGGGCGGGCGCTACCTGTGCGAGGACTGCGGTCTGCACAGCGTGGGCTGGTACTGGCGCTGCCCCAAGTGCCGCGCCTGGGACAGCATGCGTCCGGCGGTGTTCAAGTGGGCTGCAAAGCCCGGGGCGCTCGCGATCGGCTAGCCGAACAGGGGCAATGCCGGCTCTGCGGGTACCCCGTGCGCGGCGGGTGGACAAATCCGCCGACGATGCGGCTCCTTGCGCGCGTTACACTTACGGTCGTACCGCATTCAGGAGAGCACGATGCGCAGCCTGCCGAAGTCGATCATCCGAACCGCCGTCTTCCCGGTTGCCGGGCGCGGCACGCGCTTTCTGCCCGCCACCAAGGCGAGTCCCAAGGAGATGCTGCCGGTGGTCGACAAGCCGCTCATCCAATACGCCGTGGAGGAGGCGCTCGCCGCCGGGGCGACGCGCCTGGTGTTCATCACCGGGGCAGCCAAGCGCGCCATCGAGGACCACTTCGATTCCGATCAGGAGCTCGAGCAGCTGCTGCAGCGCCAGGGCAAGAGCATGCTGCTCAACCAGCTGCGCAGCGTCCTGCCCTCGTATGCGTCCTGCATCTATATCCGCCAGGCGGCGCCCCTGGGGCTGGGACACGCGGTGCTGTGCGCGCAGCCGGCGGTGGGCTCGGAGCCGTTCTTCGTCCACCTGGCCGATGACCTGATCCGCAGCGACGTCGCGTGCCTGAAACAGATGGCCGACGTGTACGAGGCGAAGCGTGCAACGGTGCTCGGCGTGCAGGTCGTGCCGCGCGCGGATACGGACAAATACGGCATCGTGGCGGTCGAGGCGGACAAATCCGCCACCAGCCGGGTGCGCAGCATCGTCGAGAAGCCCAAGCCCTCCGTGGCGCATTCCACCCTGGGCGTGGTCGGGCGTTACGTGCTCGCCCCGTCGATATTCGAGCATCTGGAGAAGCTCGGACAGGGCGCAGGGGGCGAGATCCAACTCACCGACGGCATCGCGGCGCTGATGCGCGAGGAGGCGGTGTACGCCTACCGGTTCGAAGGCAAGCGCTATGACTGCGGCAGCAAGCTCGGGTACCTTCAGGCCACCGTCGAGTACGCCCTGGGCCACCCGGAGCTCGGCAAGGAGTTCCGCCGGTATCTGCACGGCCTGCAGCGGGGCGAAAGACAGAAGTCCGCGCCTGAGCGCCCGGCGAGCGGAGCTGGCCGGCCCGCCGCCAGGGGCAGTCGCCACGCGGGCAATGGTCGGGACGCCGGCGCAGACGTTCATGCATCGGGCTCGGGGCGCCGACGCCGGGGCGAGCGGCCCTCGCAGTCCGCTTCCGGCTGACGGCTGAACTGCGGCGAATGGCACGCGTGCGCGGTCGTGGTGCCTGCCTGATTCACGCACCCCGACCCGGGCGAATGATCGTGCCTCTTTTGCATCCCGCTCAGGCGGCCTGGGGAAGGGTGGGCGAAGACGCGGCGCGTCCGACGACGTGGGCCAGCGTGTTGATATTGTCGACCAGGCGGTCGCTCAAGCTCGCCAGTTCGGCGGTCGGGCCGGCCTCGGCCTCAGGGCCCGGCAGACCCGCCAGACGCCGTTGTGAGGCCCGTATCGGCGCAAGCCCGCTCG
>JAJZVF010000158.1 GCA_021845825.1 Pseudomonadota bacterium
ATCGCCGCACTGCAGAACGAGTACTCCCTGTGGACGCGCAATCCGCAGATCGCCTCGCTCGAGGCATGCCGGCGGATCGGGGCGGCTTTGGTGGCGTTCTCGCCCCTGGCAAGGGGTTTCCTCACCGACACGCTCCATGAGGTGTCGGCTCTGCCACCGCAGGACCTGCGGCGGGCGATGCCGCGCTTCTCGCCCGAGAGCTACCCGCATAATCTTGCGCTGCTTGCCGAGTACACCGCTCTTGCGCGGGAGGCCGGCTGTACGCCGGCGCAGCTCGCGCTCGCCTGGCTGCTGTCCAGGGCCGAGCATATCGTGCCGATTCCCGGAACCACGCGCATCGAGCATCTGCGCGAGAACATGGGCGCACTCGAGGTGCACCCGGCAGCGGACGTGCTGGCGCGCGCGGACGGCCTGATCAATGAGCGTACCGTGAGCGGCGCCCGTTACAACAGCGCCGTGCAGGCCGACATCGATACCGAGGAGTTCTAACCCGCTCCCTTTCGCACGCGGAGGCCGCGGAATAGGAGGGGTTGCCCGCCGGTCGCTGCGGCAGCGGCCTGCTCCACAGCGCGCGTCACCAGGTGGTGGTGCGGGGAGCGGTCGCAGACCGGATCGGCGTTCGCTGCATCACCGGTGAGCAGGTAGGCCTGGCAGCGGCAGCCGCCGAAGTCCCGCGACCGCTCCGGGCAGCTGCGGCAGGGCTCCTTCATCCATTCCTCGCCGCGGTAGTGGTTGAATGCGGCCGAGTCGTACCAGATCGACTCGATGCTCGCCTCGCGCACGTTTGGGAAGCTGAGTCCCGGCAGCATGCGCGCAGCGTGGCATGGCAGCGCCACGCCGTCGGGCGCGATGGCGAGAAAGACCCGGCCGAGACCGTTCATGCACGGCTTGGGCCGGGTCTCGAAGTAGTCCGGCACCACGAAGAAGATCCGCAGGCGCGATCCGACAAGCGCGCGAAATCGCCGCATGCTCTGCTCGGCCCGGAGCAGCTGCGCGCGGCTCGGCAGCAGCTGCGCACGGTTGAGCCACGCCCAGCCGTAGTACTGGGTGTTGGCGAGCTCGACGTACTCGGCGCCCATGCGCTCGGCCATCGCGAGGATCTCCTCCACATGATCGATGTTGAGTCGGTGGAGCACCACATTGAGCACCATGGGATAGCGGTACTTCTTGATCAGCGCCGCCACCTTCGATTTGAGCTCGAAGGTGTGTGTGCTGCTCAGGAAGTCGTTCATCGCCGGCGTGCTGTCCTGAAATGAGAGCTGGATGTGATCGAGCCCGGCGTCCTTCAGTGCCGCCAGACGCTCCTCGGTGAGTCCGACCCCGGAGGTGGTGAGATTCGTGTAGAAGCCGAGGCGGTGCGCTTCGGCGACGATGGCCGTGAGGTCGTTCCGTACCAGCGGCTCGCCGCCGGAGAGCCCGAGTTGCACCGCTCCGAGCGCACGCGCTTCGCGCAGAACCCGCAGCCACTCGCCGGTGTCGAGCTCGGTCGCGACGTGTGGAAAATCCGTCGGGTTGTAACAGAACACGCAATGCAGAGGGCAGCGGTAGGTCAGCTCCAGCAGCAGCCACAGCGGCGGACCGGGCCGCCGGGACGGGGCTTGCCGCGCCTCGGCGGTCACTGCCTGAACTCCAGCCAGCCGCGCTGTAGCGCCAGCCTGAGAAAGGCGAGGACGTCCTCGCCGAGTCCCTCGATCGAATACACCCGCTCGAGGTCGGAAATGATGTCGGCGACGGTTCTCGCACCGTCGCAGCGGGTGAGGATCGCCGCGGCACTTGGGTTGAGCTTCACCATCCCTTCGGGATAGAGCAGCACGTGCGCATCCTGCGCGCTCTCCCATTGCAGCCTGAAGCCGCGTCCGACCGCCGGGCAGGAGGCTTCGCTCAGGCTTTCCATCTACTGCACCCCATACTGCTGCTGCATCGCATCGTTCATCTGCCAGAGCACATCGAGCTTGAACTGCAGGATGTCGAGGGCGCGCTCCTGAGCGGCGCGGGTCGTGAACCGGTCGAGCGTCGTGGCGAGCCCGAACTCGACATCCTTCCGGGCCTGGCTCACCCGGTTCTGGAAGTAGCGCAGGCCGTCGCGCTCGATCCACGGGTAGTGCTCGGGCCAGCCGGCGAGGCGCTGTCTGTGAATTTCCGGCGCGAACATCTCGGTGAGCGAGGAGCAGACGGCCTCGGGCCAGGGTGCGCGCCGCGCGAAGTTCACGTATGCATCGACGGCGAAGCGCACTCCCGGTAAGACCTCTTGCAGACTCTCGGTCCGCGCGCGCTCCAGTCCCACCGCGTCGGCGAGCCGCAGCCAGGCTTCGATCCCGCCGGGATCGTCGCCGTGGCCGTCGTGATCGTGAATGCGCTGTATCCATTCGCGCCGCACGGCCCGATCGTTGCAGTTGCTCAGAATGGCCGCATCCTTGATCGGGATGCTGATCTGGTAGTAGAAGCGGTTGGCCACCCAGCCGCGGATCTGCGCAGCTTGGGCGTGACCGGAGTTCAGCATCACGTTGAACGGATGGTGGATGTGGTAGGCGCGGCCTTTCTCGCGCAGCTTCGCCTCGAACTCCGCTCGGCTCCATGCGGCCTCGCTCACAGCTCGATCTCCAGCCCATCCCAGGCGACTTCGATCTTTCGACGCTGACACTCGGCGCGCTGCGGGGAGTCCTCATCGAGGATGGGGTTGGTGTTGTTGATGTGGACCAGGATCTTGCGCGTGCCGGCAGGAAGGCGCTCGAGCCACTCGAGCATGCCGCCCTCGCCGCTTTGCGCGAGATGGCCGATGTCGCGCGCCCGACGGTCTGAGAGGCCCAGGCGGATCATCTCATCGTCGGTCCAGAACGTTCCGTCCACCAGCACGCAATCACAGGAGCGCATGGCCTGCCATACGGACTCATCGATCGCCGCCAGGCCAGGCGCATAGAATGCCTGTCCGCCCGTGCGCTCATCGCTCAGGACGAGTGCCACATTGTCCCCCGGCAGCGGCGCGGCGCGATTGGGCGAGTAGGGAGCCGGCTTGCTGGCCACCGGCAGCGCGCGCCAGCGCAGTCCCGGCATCGCCGCGATGACGAACTCCCCGCCATCGAGCGGCATGGCCTGCCGGTCGACGCCGCAGTAATGGGACAACACATCGAGAATGGGATTGCCGCGGGTCAGGTCCGCGTACACCGAATCGGTGCACCAAAGCAGCCACGGACGCGTGGCTTCGCGGAGCATGTACAGCCCCGTGCTGTGGTCCACCTGCCCGTCGACCAGCACGATGCCGGCGAGCCCCGTGTCGCGCACGGTCCGCGCCGGCTGCAGGGCCGGACTGTCGCGCAGCTGGAACAGGATGTCGGGTGAGGCATTGACCAGCGCCCAAGGCATGCCGCTGCCGGTGGTCGTGCGACCTTCGGCCAGGCCGCCGGTGACGGCGATTGAAGATTGCGTGCGGGGCCGTGCGCGCACCGTGCCGTTGCGCACGCCTGCGCAGTTGCGGCAGTTGCAGTTCCACTGCGGAAAACCTCCCCCGGCGGAGGAGCCGAGGACGCGGATCTTCATGAGCGTGCGGCCCGCGGGCGCCCGCGTGGCGCGGGCACCCGCGGGCGGATCGCTTTCGATCAGCGGTTGGCGATGTACATCGTGATTTCCATGCCGAATCGAAAGTCGATCGCTTGCGGAGTTTCCCAGTTCATGACGAGCACCTCGGGTCGGTTGGATTGACGGAGAGCGGCCAAGCGGGCCGGCTGCCCGGTAAGACGCCGGGCCGCCCTCCACGCTCATCCTCGCCAGAGCCGCGCCATCGGAGAAAGCGGAACATCATGAATCGGACCTCATGAATATCATGAGCCGCGGCTTCGGTGGTGCTGCTAGGATGGTTGCGGGGTCGGCCTGGGCGTGGCCCTGGGGGCGGTTCATGAAGCTGCGTACGCGTCTGCATCTGGTGGTGACCGGCCTGACGGCCGTGTTCGTGATTTTGCTGGTCACCGCGCAGCTGATCGCCACGCGTGCCCGGGTGCGCGAAGACATCGACGGCTCGCACGTGGTGGCGACCCAGTTCCTGAGCCGCCTGGTGAACATCTATTGGGGCTTCGGCGGGCCGCGCGTCGTGCTCGGCTTCCTCGTGCAGCTCGGACACGTCCGATCCAATGCCATCACCCTGCGGTATGAACACGGCGCAGTGATCTACCGCTCTCCACCTTCCACGTACAAGGCCGGGCGCCACGCGCCCGCGTGGTTCTCGCATTTGCTCGCACCGCGCATTCCCCGCTACACGCTGCGTATGCCGGGGGGTCTGGAGCTCGTCATCCGTTCGGTGGTTCGCCCAGCCATTCTGGACGGCTGGGACGCCATCACCCGCCTGCTCACTCTGGCAGTGATACTGCTGGTCGCGGCCAACGTCGTGGCGTTCTGGATCATCGAGCGCGCTCTCTCGCCGTTCCCGGTCATCGTGGCCGGGTTCGAGCGCCTGAAAAGAGGCGATTTGACCTATCGGCTGCCCCCGCTCAAAGGCATGGAGGCGCAGGCGATCGGCGCCGCATTCAACCGCATGGCGCAGGCCGTCGAGGACAATGTCGCGGCGCAACGCAAGGCCCGCGAAGCGGAGGCCCGTCTGGAGGAGCGCCGGGAGATGGCCCGGCTGGTCGAGCAGCGCCTGGAGGAGGAGCGGCGCCTCATCGCGCACGAATTGCACGATGAATTCGGCCAGTCCGTCACCGCCATCCGCAGCCTTGCCCAGGCGATCAGCACCCGCTCGAGCGAGCCGCCGATGCAGGAGGCGGCTCGGCTGATCTCCCGGGAGGCCGCCGGGCTGTACGACGCCATGCACGGGCTGATTCCGCGCCTCTCCCCCCTGACGCTCGACACGCTTGGACTGGCCGGAACGTTGGAGAATCTCTCGCGGGATTTGCAGAAGCGTCACATGCCGGTGAAGCTTTCCCTGCGGCACGATCTGCGCGTGGAGCTCGGTCCCAGCGTGACGCTCGCCGCCTATCGATTCGTCCAGGAAGGTCTCATCAATGCGCTGCGCCATGCGCACGCCTCGCGCATCGACGTCGAGTTGCGCGCGGATGCGAGGAGTCTTTTCGTGAGCGTGACGGACGACGGCTCGGGCCTGCCCGAGGAGTGGGCGCGCCCGGGACATTTCGGACTGCGGGGGCTCAAGGACCGCATCGAGCACCTCGGCGGCCGCTTCGATGTGCGCAACCGCGGGCACGGCGGGGTGTCGCTCGCAGCGGAAATCCCGTTGGATGCAACGCCGGGGAGCGCATGATCCGCGTGCTGCTCGCCGACGATCACGCGGTGGTGCGCACCGGCTTTCGGCTGTTGCTGGAAGCCAACGCGGACATCGAGGTTGTCGGCGAGGCGGATTCCGGCGAGACTGCGTACCAGCGCTACCTCGATCTCGGTCCGGATGTGGTCGTGATGGACATCGCGATGCCCGGCATGGGTGGGATCGAAGCGTTGCGGCGGATCCGCTCGCATCATCCCCGGGCCCGCGTGCTCGCGCTGTCCGCCCATGACGATCCGGTGCACGCGCGGCGGGCGCTGCGCGAGGGAGCGTTCGGGTTTCTGTCCAAGCGCAGCGCTCCGGAAGCGCTGCTCGAGGCGATCACGAGCGTCGCCGCCGGGAGGCGCTACATCGATCCGGGCGTGGCGCAGCGCCTGGCTCTGACCGATGTCGACGCGGAAGCACTGGCCGAGCGGCTCTCGGAGCGCGAGTTCGAGGTGTTCATGCGGCTCGCTCACGGGGAGTCCGTGCAGCGCATCGCCGAGGATCTGCGGCTCGCGCCCTCGACCATCGGCACGCACCTGTACAACATCAAGCAGAAGCTCGGGGTCTCCAACCAGGCCGAGCTCACGCTGCTCGCGATCCGCCACGGTCTGATCGAGCCGTAGAGCCCGGATGACTCATGAGGGGAACGATCATTGCGCGAGGCCTCGCAGCCGCACGAGTGCGCAGTTCGTGGATGACGCAGGCCGGGCGGCGCCGTCGGATCGGCGGCGAACGATCGAAGAAGCTCATGACATGCATGAGCGCCGTGCAGTTTATCTCCGTCCCGGCGCGTGCATACTTGGATTCAAGGCAGGACTCAGTCCAATATGCGCCATCGCGAGGAGAATCCCCATGTCCGGCACGCGGCCCATTCCCGGGACTACGCTGTTCGATGGCGCCCAGGCCATCAAGGGCTACGCCCTGAACAAGATGTGCTATTCGTTCAACTCCGCCGCTAACCGCGAGGAGTTCAAGCGCGACGAAGACGCCTATTGCGCCCGCTATGGCCTCAATGCCGAGCAGCGTGCGGCAATCCGGCGGCGCAACGTTCTCGATCTGATCGCCGCCGGAGGCAACGTGTATTATCTTGCGAAATTCGCCGGCATTTTCGGGCTGGATGTGCAGGATCTCGGCGCGCAGCAGACCGGCATGAGCAAGGAAGCGTTCAAGGCCAGGC
>JAJZVF010000011.1 GCA_021845825.1 Pseudomonadota bacterium
CGATGACGATGCTGCCGCCGGAGGGCAACTGCACCTTGTGCGCATAGGCGGACTCGATCTGGCTTTCGATCTGATAGCGCGTGAACAGCTGGATGTCGTCGGTGTAGAGCTTCAGCCGCCGCTGGACATCGCTGGGCATGAAGCGCTGCATGTACTCCTGGGCCTTCTGGAAGGCGCCGCTGTCATCGACCAGCACCTCGCCGATGTCATCGGAGAGGTAATCGCGCAGTGCCCGCGTCACCGCATCGCTTTCCCGGTAGACGAGGAACGGAGCCGGCCGGCCTGCGGCGGCGGCGGCGATCTGCTGCCATTGGGTCGCGAGATTATCGAGGTCCCATTGCAGCTCCTCGGCGCCGCGGCCGACCCCGGCCGTGCGCACGATCGCGCCCATGCCCTCGGGAATGCGCAGCTGCCCCATGACCTCACGCATCTGGTCGCGGTCCTCGCCCTCGATGCGCCGGGAGACCCCGCCCGCGCGCGGGTTGTTCGGCATCAGCACGAGGAATCGTCCGGCGAGGCTGATGAAGGTGGTGAGCGCCGCACCCTTGTTGCCGCGCTCCTCTTTCTCCACCTGCACGATGAGCTCCTGGCCCTCGGCGAGCAGCTCGCGGATGTTGAGCCTGCCCTGCTGGGGGGCTTGCCGGAAATAGTCGCGGGAGACTTCCTTCAGCGGCAGGAAGCCGTGGCGCTGGGCGCCGTAGTCGACGAAACAGGCTTCGAGGGAGGGTTCGACGCGGGCAATACGGCCTTTGTAGACGTTGCCTTTTTTCTGCTCTCGGGAGGGTATTTCGATACTGAGGTCAAAGAGCTTCTGTCCATCGACCAGCGCGACCCGCAGTTCCTCTTCCTGAGTCGCATTCACGAGCATTCTCTTCATGTGCCCCTACTGTAAGGTGAGGGGCCGGCAAGCATATGGGAGGCCGTGGCGCGAGTGCGCTGCGGCGGCGAAGATTCTTCAAACTCGGCGCAGGCGCGCGAGTCTCGATGTTCACGATGCACGCCACTTCATGGGGCAGGTGCCGGAAAACCTTCGATGGTCTCAACCTAAGGCGCGGTCCGCGGAACCTGTAAGGCGGTTCGACGCAAGCTGCGCGATCTTGTCGGCCCGATACGATGGCCTCTGCTTGGAGGTCCAACTAATACGCGGCGCAGTGCACCGCCAACCATTGGCGCGTCCGGAATCGCGGACGGCGAACGGAGTATACTCGAAGGATTACTGTAGAAACAGTGTCTTACGCGGAAAGCGATGTGTCGCAGGACAATGGGAGCGAAAATCGCCTCGGGGTACGCCATCTGGAGGTCGCGGAGGATGAGGCCGGTCAGCGCCTGGACAAGTACCTCGCCCGGCACCTCGCCGGCGTGCCGGTCAGCCGGATTTTTCGCATCATCCGCAAGGGAGAAGTACGCGTCAACGGCCGCCGCTCGGGCCCCGAGGCACGCCTGGCGGCACGCGACCGGGTGAGGATCCCGCCTCTTCGGGTCGAGACCCAGGAGGCCGGCTCTTTCCTCCGGACCCCCTCCGCGCAGCTGATCGAGATCGTGCGCCGCTCCATCGTTCACGAGGACGAGCGGCTGCTGGTGCTCGATAAGCCGGCCGGGCTCGCCGTGCACGGCGGCAGCGGCATCCGCTTCGGTGTCATCGAGGCCTTGCGCGCGCTTCGGCCGGCCGAGTCGCTGGAGCTGGTGCACCGGTTGGATCGCGACACCAGCGGCTGCCTGCTGGTGGCGCGCACCCCGGCGGCCTTGCGCGCCGCCCACGCGCTGCTGCGGGAGGGACGGTGCGAGAAGCGCTACCTGGCGCTGCTCACCGGCAGGTGGACCCTCGGACGAAAGCGGATCGATGCTCCGCTGCGCACCGATACGAGAGTGGGTGGCGAGCGCACCGTGCGGGTGCACGTCTCAGGCAAGGCGTCCGTGAGCGACTTTCGGCCGGTGCAATTCTTCGGCGGGCGAGGCTCGGGGGCGCTGCCGGCGACTCTGGTGGAAGTCGCCTTGCATACCGGGCGCACACATCAGATCCGCGTGCATGCCGCCTATGCCGGTCATCCGGTGGCGGGCGATGAGAAGTACGGCGATGCGGGCCTGAACGCCCGCTTGCGAGAGCTTGGGCTCGAGCGCATGTTCCTGCACGCCCACAGCATGAGCTTCGAGTGGCCCAACGGCAGCCCCTTCAGCGCGAGCGCGCCGCTGCCGCCGCAGTTGGCCGCCGTCATCGATCGGCTGAGCGAGCCGGCTCCTAAGGCAGCGCGCAGCCCGCGCGCCTCAGCGCCCCGGCGAGCCAGATGAGCGGCAGCCCGATGAGCGCCGTCGGATCGACGCTTTCGATGCTCTCGAAGAGTGCAATCCCGAGACCTTCGGCCCGAAAGCCTCCGGCGCAGTCGAAGGGGCGCTCGCGCTCCACGTAGCGCGCGATCTCTTCGGTGCCGAGCGGGCGGAAAAACACCGTCGTGGTGTCGAGGTGCACCAGCCTGACGGTGCCGCGGGCGCCGAGCAGCGCACAGCCGGTGTAAAAGCGCACACTGGAGCCGCTCGCGCGGGCAAGCTGGGCGCGGCAGCTCGCCGCATCGCCGGGCTTGCCGAGCACCCTGTCCCCGTCGAAGGCGACCTGGTCGCTGCCGATGACCACGGCCTCCGGATAGCGGGCCGCGATCGGCTGCGCCTTGGCGAGGGAAAGCCGCAGCGCCCGGTCGGCGGGCAGTTCCCCGGCGATGGACTCTTCCTGCACCCCCGGGGCGATGGCCGTGAAGGGCAGCTGCAGCCGCTCGAGCAGGGCTCGCCGATAGGGCGAGGTGGAGGCGAGGATCAGCGCGGGCATGTGAATCGAAACGGCATTTAAATCGAATCAAGCACTTGAAACGTCTGCCGGACTTTGACTTGCCGGTACCCGATACCTATTATACGCGCCCCATGTCACCGCCTTGGTCCAAGCCGCTCGATCTCGACCGGCTCTGCGGTGCAGGTGCCGAAGTCGATTTTGATATTCCGCTCACGGCGCTGCCGCGACTCGCCTCGCGGGCCGGAATCGGCGGCAGTGTGCAGGGTAGCGTGCGCTTCGAGCGCCCATCCGGCACTGCGGTGGCCGATTTGTCACTGCGGGGTAGGGCGAGGCTGCAATGTCAGCGCTGCATGCAGGCCATGGAGCTGCTGCTGCGCAGCACGGTTCGCGTGGCGCTGCTTGCCTCGGCGGAGGAGGCCGGCGCGTTGCCCGAGGAGATCGAGCCGATGCTGGCCCCGGACGGGCGCCTCAGCGTCGCGGATCTGGTCGAGGAGGAGCTGCTGCTCGCGCTGCCGATCGTGGCCTTGCACGAGGCGGGCAAATGTCCGCAGCGGACGACCGCCGCGCCGCGCGAGCCGGCGACACAGCGGCCGTTTGCGCGGCTGGGTGAGTTGTTGAGTCACAAGTAAGTCATCTCGAGGACATTATGGCCGTTCAGAAAAGCCGCAAGACCCCGTCGAAGCGCGGCATGCATCGCTCCCACGACGGGCTCGCCGCCCCGGCGCTCTCGACCGATCCGCAGTCGGGGGAGACGCATCTGCGCCACTGCGTTACGCCGGATGGTTTCTACCGCGGCCGCCGTGTGATCGAAAAGGCTGCCGACGCCGAGCAGGAATAGCACTCAAGCCCGCCGTCCGTGTTGTCGATCGCCATCGATGTGATGAGCGGCGATCGAGCGCCGCGCGAGTACATCGCCGGGGCGCTCGCGGCGCTCGCCGAGGATGGCGAGTTGGGTGCCTTGCTGGTCGGCGACGCCAACCTCATCGGCGCGCAGCTCGCCGGCTGTCCGGCGAGGCTGCGCGAGCGGATCACGACGGTGCCGGCCGCCGAGGTGGTCGGCATGAGCGAGCACCCGCGCGAGGCGGTGCGCCGCAAGAAAGACTCCTCCATGCGTGTGGCGGTCGAGCTCGTCAAGAGCGGCCGCGCCGAGGGCTGCGTGAGCGCGGGCAACACCGGGGCGCTCACCGCCATCGCGCACTTCGTGCTGAAGATGCTCCCGGGGGTGGAGCGGGCGGCCATCATCTCGGCGATTCCGGCCGCACACGGCCACACTCACATGCTCGACCTCGGCGCCAACACCAAGGCGAGCCCCGAGCAGTTGCGCCAGTTCGCCACCATGGGCTCGATCATTGCCCGCGACGTATACGGACTCTCGAGCCCGCGCATCGGCCTGCTCAACATCGGCGAGGAGGACATCAAGGGGCATGAGGTGGTGCAGGCCGCGCATCTCTTGCTGCTGGCGAGCGGCCTGAACTACGTCGGGTTCGTCGAAGGGGACGATATCTTCTCCGGTGACGTCGATGTGGTGGTGACCGACGGATTCACGGGCAACGTGGCGCTGAAGACCATGGAGGGAGTGGCCGCCCTGATCGCCGGGCGCATGCGTCAGGAGTTTCACGCCTCCTGGGGCGATCGTCTGGCCGGTCTGGCTGCCCGCCGGGTGCTGCGCAGGGTGGGCGAGAGCCTCGATCCGCGCCGCTACAACGGCGCATGCATGGTCGGCCTCGCCGGTATCGTGGTGAAAAGCCACGGCAGCGCCGACCGGGTCGCCTTCTGCAGCGCCGTCATCACTGCCGCACGCGCAGCCCGCCACGGACTGACCGCGCACATTGCCCAGGCGCTCCTTGCGCCTCAAGCCATCGGGAGTGTCTCATCTTGATTCATGCGCGCATCGCCGGCACCGGCTCGTACCTGCCGCAGAAGATCCTCACCAACTTCGATCTCGAGAAAATGGTGGACACCAGCGACCTGTGGATACGGGAGCGCACCGGGATCGAGCAGCGGCACATCGCCGCCGACGGCGAGACCACCGTCGACATGGCGGAGCGGGCCGCGCGCGCCGCGCTCGACATGGCCGGCTGCCGGCCCCAGGAGGTCGATTTCATCGCTTTCGGCACCACCACTCCCGACATGGTTTTTCCCAACTGCGGGGTGCTGCTGCAGGCGCGGCTCGGATGCCGCGGCGCACCGGCGTTCAGCCTCGAGACCGCCTGCAGCGGCTTCATGTACGCGCTGTCGATCGCGGACAAGTTCGTGCGCACGGGCGAGGCGAAGCGTGCGCTGGTGATCGGGGCCGAGACGCTCTCGAGAATCGTCGATTGGAACGATCGCTCCACGGCCGTGCTGTTCGGCGACGGAGCGGGTGCCGTGCTGCTCGAGCCTGCGGACAGTCCCGGGATCATCTCGACACACCTGCACGCCGACGGAACATACAGGAACCTGCTGTACTGCGGAGGCGGGATGGACCTCTCCCAGACCCGCCGCACGATCGCCATGAGCGGCAATGAGGTGTTCAGGGTGGCGGTGGGCACGCTAGGCAGGGCCATCGAGGAGACGCTGCGAGCCAATGGGGTCGAGCGCTCGGACCTGAACTGGCTGGTGCCTCATCAGGCGAATCTGCGCATCATCCAGGCCACGGCGCGCCGGCTCGACCTGCCGATGGAGCGTGTGATCACCACTGTGCAGGAGCACGGCAACACCTCGGC
This sequence comes from Pseudomonadota bacterium, assembly GCA_021845825.1. Classification (GTDB taxonomy): domain Bacteria; phylum Pseudomonadota; class Gammaproteobacteria; order Steroidobacterales; family Steroidobacteraceae; genus 13-2-20CM-66-19. The sequence continues at coordinate 5,482 of JAJZVF010000011.1, forward strand.
TGCATCCGTGCCGCTGGCGCTCGATACCGCCGTCCGCGCGGGCAGGATCAAGCGCGGGGAGCTGTTGCTGCTCGAGGCCTTCGGCGGCGGATTCACCTGGGCCTCGGGCCTGGTACGGTATTGAAGCGCGCCGCGCTTGCCGCAGCCCACCCGGGCGGCGCCCCGTAACAGCAGCCCTTCGCATGCTGTCCCGTCTCTTTGTCACGAGCGTAAAATATCCTATGTATTTGTTTTAAGGGCTCGTAACTATTTAACGCACATGGATTTTGGTTATGTGCGTAGCAATACCCCGGATAAAAAAAAACGCCGCGGCAAGCGCGGCGTTTTCCGTAAGAGCGAGTCCGCTTTTACTTGGAGATCGAGCGCTTGAACATGCGGTCGATCTTCTCATTGGTGGCGTTGATGGCCGACTGGTCCGACTGGGCCAGAGCGAGCGCCTGGTTGGCGGTGCTCTGTGCAGCATCGGCCTTTTGGCTGGCGGCATCGGCGGTGCTGTTCGCCTTGGCGGCCGCGCTCTCGTTCGCCGATTCCTGCGACTGCAATTGGGCGACCTGCGATTTCAGATTGGCGATATCGGTCTTGATGGGAGTCAGGTTCTGGCAGCCGGCGAGACCGACCACAGCCGCAGCAACGGCGGCCACCTTCACTACGCTCGCGTACTTCATAAAGTCCCCTTGGGGTTGTTGATTCAGGAAATCTAAAGAGACAGGCGAACCGCGGTGGAGCGCTCCACACGCCAGTTCCCAAGTCCAACAAATTTACAGTCGGAATGCAATCCTAATCCGCTCTATTTTATTCTATTTTATGGCTGCACGAAGAAACATACCCATGTCTCGCAAGAGCGAGCCGTACTGACGGCAGCGGCATCCGCAACGCATGCGGACAAGGTAAATAAAAGTACATGAATGGCTGCTGAATGAGCGCGTGGCGGGCCGAGTTGGCGGAAGCATCCACGGCAAACCCGGCGTGCCGACGCCGTGCATATAGTTGAGCGGTGACATCGGCGCATGCTCTGGGGGAGTGCCGGGGCCCGAGGGCGCCTCGGCCGCAGGGGCTTGCGGCGCGCATGAATGTGGATATAATTACAGCATTGGATAAGCGCACAGGTAGCCACGATGTCCGACCTCACCCCCCGTCAGACGCAAGTTCTGCGTCTCATCCAGCGCTTCATCACCCATTCCGGCATGCCTCCCACCCGGGCGGAGATCGCCCGTGAGCTCGGTTTCCGCTCGCCCAACGCAGCCGAAGATCACCTGCGTGCCCTGGCCCGCAAGGGGGTCATTGCCTTGGTGCCGGGAGCCTCGCGCGGCATTCAGCTCAAGGACACCATCCGCGAGCAGATGGGATTGCCGCTCATCGGCCGTGTCGCCGCCGGCAAACCGATCTTCTCGGAAGAGAACATCGAGTCCCGGCTGCAGATCGATCCGGCCATTTTCCAGCCGCGGCCGCACTACCTGCTCAAGGTCACCGGCATGAGCATGAAGGATGCGGGCATCCTCGACGGCGACCTGGTCGCGGTGCATCGCACCCCCGAGGTGCGCAGCCGTCAGATCGTGGTGGCACGACTGGAAAACGAGGTCACCGTGAAGCGCTATCGGCAGGAAGGCTCCATTGTCTGGCTGCTGCCGGAGAACAGCGATTTCGAGCCCATCCGGGTGGACCTGAGAGAGACGGATTTGCTCATCGAGGGTGTCGTCGTCGGGGTGCTGCGCCGGGGAAAGAGCCACGGACTGATGTGAAGCTTTCGAGTCTGAGCTCGCGCAGGCGTCCCCGCGCGCAGCGGGGGCATGAGAGTTTTTTGTTCGAGTTTCCCTGTGTCCGCCGATCTGTCCGAGTACGGCGAGGCGCTTCCCCCACGGGAGGACAGGCCTCAGGAGCTCGCCCGGCTGCTCGCCCATCCGGCCATCTGGCGCGCGGGCCGCGCGGCTCGGATGCCGGTCTGGCCGAGCGGCTTTCCAGCCCTTGACAAGGGACTGCCCGGCGGGGGCTGGCCGCAGGCCGGCCTGATCGAGGTCCTTCCCTCGCGCCTCGGGGTCGGGGAACTCTCGCTGCTCATGCCGGCGCTCGCGGCCGTGACGCGCCGTCCGGGTGCGCGCTGGTGCGCATGGGTGGCGCCCGTCCTGCAACCCTTTGCGCCCGCCCTCGAGGCCTGCGGCGTCGTGCTCGATCGGCTGCTCATCGTGCAAGCGCACCGCTCCGGGGTGCGGCCGCTTTCATTGTGGGCCTTTGAGCAGACGCTCGGCTGCGGTGCCTGTGATATCGCTTTCGCCTGGGCGCGCGAGCCTCGCCCCCGGCAGATCCGCCGCCTGCACCTGGCTGCGCAACGCGGCAGCACGCTCGGGGTGTTGTTCCGCTCCCGCAGGGAAGCCGGGGAAGCCTCGCAGGCGCTCTTGCGGGTGGCCGTCGAGCCGCTCGAGGGCGGGGTACGGGTCACTTTGCTGAAGAGCCGGGGCGGTGCACGGGGCCCGATCGAGCTCAAGTGGGCAGCGCAGGGGAAGTGTGTGGAGCAGGCATGAGAGCTCAAAAGAGCGCGGATCTGTTTGCACCGGATGCACCGCAGCGCACTGCTCAGGCGGTGCCGCTTGCGCCCGTTCCCCCGCATCGGTCCGCTGCGCCCGCCGCCGCGCCGCCTGCGCGCTGCGCAGAGCTCTGGTTGGGCGTGCGGGTACTGGCCGACGCGGAGCAGCCGCACGCTGCACAGAAGATTTTGCCGGCGTTGAGGCGCCTCGCCACACTTGCCCAACGGCTTACCCCGCGCGTCGCGCTGGCGCCGCCCGACGGTCTGCTGCTCGAGGTCAAGGGAAGCCTGCATCTGTTTGGGGGAGCGGACGGTCTCAGAGGCGAGATGGACGCGGCGTGTGCGCACTGTGGTCTGCGGGGTACGCTGGCGCTCGCGCCGACGCCGTTGGCCGCCTTGAGCGCCGCGCGCGCCGGCCGGCCCCTGGTCGTGTTGGATTCGGCACAGCTCATCGGCCGGCTCTCCCCGCTGCCGCTTACGGCGTTGCGATGGCCGCCGGGGCTCCTGGATCGTCTGGCGTGCATCGGCGTGCGTACCATCGGTCAGGCGTTGCGTCTGCCCCGCGCGGGCTTCGCGCACCGCTTCGGGGCCGCGCAGCTGAAGGACCTCGATCGGCTCACCGGGCATGCGAGCGACCCGCGGGAGCGGTTCGAGGGCCGCATGCGCTTCCGCCGCCGCCGCGAGCTGTCCTTCGAGCTGGCAAGCCGGACGGCGCTGCTCGGGGAGCTCGGTCCGCTGCTCGGGGAGCTCGAGCGTTTCCTCGCAGCACGCCAGTGCGGCGTGCTCACGCTTGAATGCCGTCTGTGGCATCGCGGCCGGCCGCCGAGCCGCACTGTGCTGCGGCTCGCCGCGCCGCTTGCCGATGCGGCACGGCTCGCGCAGCTGCTCGGGGAGCGCCTCGGCACGCTGTCCTTGCCCGCGCCGGTGCATGCCTGCGAGCTGCGTTCGGGGTTGCCGGTGCCGCGCGGGCTGTCATCGGGTGAGCTTTGGCAGCCCGGTGAGCACGGCGGCTCGGCCGCGGCGGGCTCGCTGGAGCTCATCGAGCGGCTGCGCGCCCGTCTGGGGTCCGAGGCGGTCCATGGCCTTGCGTGCGTGCAGGATCACCGGCCGGAGGCCGCCTGGGGGGCCACGGAGCCCGGGGCGTGCCCGGGCGAAGGCTCGGGCGCTTGCCGTGGCGTGGCGAGCCGCCCGCTTTGGCTGCTGCCCTCGCCGCGGCGGCTCACCGAGCGTGGCCGCCTGCCGAGATACCGCGGCGGGCTGCGCCTGGCGAGCGAGCCGGAGCGGATCGAGACGGGCGGGTGGGATGGGGCGGAGGTCGCGCGCGATTACTACATCGGCCTCGACACACATGGCCGCCGGCTGTGGCTCTTTCGCGAGCGCAATCCGCCGCACCACTGGTACCTGCACGGGGTTTTCGGGTGATGGGCGGGCAGTGTTGCCCGCAAACGCGGCCGATCAGGTATGCCGAGCTGCACTGCCTCAGCAACTTTACCTTCCTGCGCGGCGCCTCCCACCCGCGGGATCTCATCGCGCAGGCGGCGGCGCTCGGTTACACGGCGCTTGCCCTCACCGACGAGTGCTCCGTGAGCGGCATCGTGCGCGCCCATGTGGCGGCGAAGGATCTCGGCCTCAAGCTCATCGTCGGCTCGGAGCTGCGCCTCGCGTGCGGCCTGAAGCTGGTTGCGCTCGCCGCCGATCGGCACGGTTACGGCCGGCTCTGCCGGCTCATCACGCGCGCTCGCCGCGCCGCCGCCAAGGGCGCCTATCACCTCACACGGACCGATCTTGACGACCTCGATCATTGTTTCATCCTCTGGCTGCCCGGGGAGCCGCCGTGCGCAGCCGAGGCGCGCTGGCTCGCGCAGCGCTTCCCCGGGGAAGTCTGGATCGCCGTCGAGCTGCTGCGCGGCGGAGCCGACCGCGAGCGCCTCGAGACCCTGCGGCGCATCGGGCGTGAGACGGGCCTGCCGCTCGTCGCCGGCGGCGATGTGCACATGCATGTGCGTGCGCGCCGCAGACTTCAGGATGCGCTGACCGCTATCCGGCACAACGTGCCCATTGCGCAGGCCGGCGCCAGGCTCTATCCGAATGGCGAGCGTTACCTGCGCGAGCGCGAGCGGCTCGGCAGGCTCTATCCGCGCGAGCTGCTCGATGAAACCGTGAGCATCGCTCGGCGCTGTGTGTTCTGCCTGGATGAGCTGCGGTACGAGTATCCGCGCGAGCTGGTGCCGCCGGGGGAGACGCCGGGGACTCATCTGCGCAAGCTCACGGAGGAGGGAGTCCGCCGCCGCTGGCCGCAAGGCATTCCCCCGGCTGAGCGCGCCGCCCTCGAGCACGAGCTCGCTCTGATCGCAGAGCTCGGCTACGAGCCGTATTTCCTCACCGTCCACGATATCGTCGCCTTCGCGCGCCGCCGCGGGATTCTCTGCCAGGGCAGGGGCTCGGCCGCCAACTCGCGGGTGTGCTATTGCCTGGGGGTGACCGCGGTCGACCCGCAGCGCGGTGCTCAATTGATGTTCGAGCGTTTCATCTCCAAGGAGCGCAACGAGCCGCCCGACATCGACATCGACTTCGAGCACGAGAGACGCGAGGAGGTCATCCAGTACGTCTATGACAAATACGGCCGCGAGCGCACGGCCATCGCCGCGACGGTGATCATGTACAGGCCTCGCAGCGCGTTGCGCGACCTCGGCAAGGCTTTCGGGCTCGATGCCGAGCGGTGTGCGCGGCTCGCCGGGGCCCTGCAGTGGTGGGACGGGGGCAATGTGCTCACGCAGCGGCTGCGCGAGGCAGGCTTCGATCCCGCCGACCCGGTGCTCGCGCGCCTGCTGCCTCTGGCGCACGAGCTGATCGCTTTCCCGGGCTTTCCACGGCACTTGTCCCAACACGTCGGCGGCTTCGTGATCTCGGCCGGCCGGCTCGATGAGCTGGTGCCCGTCGAGAACGCGGCGATGGCAGGGCGCACCGTGGTGCAATGGGACAAGGACGACCTCGATGCCTTGGGCCTGCTCAAGGTCGACCTGCTGGCGCTCGGCATGCTGACGGCGTTGCGCAAGGCGTTCGAGCTGATCGAGCGCTTCCGCGGCACTCGCCATGCGCTCGGCGCGCTGCCGGCGGAGGACCGCCGGGTCTATGAGATGATCTCGCGCGCCGACACCGTCGGGGTGTTCCAGATCGAGTCGCGCGCGCAGATGGCGATGTTGCCGCGTTTGCGGCCGAAGGAATACTACGACCTGGTCATCGAGGTGGCCATCGTCCGTCCCGGTCCCATCCAGGGCGACATGGTCCACCCGTACCTCAGGCGCCGCCAGGGACATGAGGCGGTGAGCTATCCGAGCGAGGCGGTCAAGGATGTCTTGAGCCGCACCCTCGGAGTGCCGATCTTCCAGGAGCAGGTGATGCGCCTGGCGGTGGTCGCGGCGGGCTTTACGCCGGGGGAAGCCGATCAGCTGCGCCGGGCCATGGGCGCCTGGAAGCGCACCGGCGGGATCGGGCACTTGCGCGCGCAGCTCCTGCGCGGCATGGCCGCCCGCGGCTACAGCGAGGAGTTCGCGCAGCGGATCTATCAACAGATGATGGGGTTTGCGGATTATGGCTTTCCGGAAGCGCATGCCGCGAGCTTCGCCCTGTTGGCGTATGACTCCGCGTGGCTCAAATGTTACGAGCCGGCGGCGTTCACCGCAGCGCTGCTCAACAGCCAGCCGATGGGCTTTTACGCGCCGGCGCAGCTGGTGCGCGATGCGCGCGCGCACGGGGTGCAGGTGCGTCCCGTGAGCGTGAGCGAGAGCGATTGGGATTGCACGCTCGAGCCTGCGGCCGACGGCGCGCCTGCGCTGCGTCTGGGGTTGCGCCTGGTGAAGGGACTGCGCAGCAATGGGGCGGCGCGGCTCCTTGAGGCGCGCCGGCAGCGCGCCTTCGCCGGCGTACAGGACCTCGCCCGGCGTGCCGGACTCACTCGCGGCGACCTCGAGGCGCTCGCTGCCGCCGGGGCGCTCGCTGCCTTGAGCGGCAACCGGCACTTCGCTTTCTGGGACGTGGCAGGAACGGAAAGACCGTTGCCGCTCGAGAGGCCGGCGGCTGTCGCGGCACAGGCAGCCGGCGCAGACACTGCGCAGCCCCTCCCCCTGCTCACCGCCCCCACCGAAGGGCAGAGCATCGTCGCGGATTACGCCTCGCTCGGACTGACGCTCGGCCGCCATCCCCTGGCACTGTTGCGGGGAGCGTTGCACGGGGCGCAGCTGCGCGGCGCGGGCGATATCCTGCGCCTCGAGCAGGGCGCGTGGGTGCGTGTCGCCGGCATCGTGCTCATGCGCCAGCGGCCGCCCGCGGCCAACGGGGTGACATTTCTGACCCTGGAGGATGAGACCGGTCAGGTGAATGTCATCGTGTGGGAGCGGGTCGGCGAGCAATACCGCCGGGCCCTGATCGACTCACGGCTGTTGGAGGTGCACGGGCGGCTGCAGCGCGAGGAAGGCGTAGCGCACCTGGTGGCCCGGCGCCTCATCGACCGCTCGGCGCTGCTCGGGAAGCTGCTCACGCGGTCGCGGGATTTTCACTAGAGTGCATTATCCACGAGCTGCGTCTCCGTGCGCCAGCGGGGCCGCGCCGAATGATCGTGCCGTGCGTGAACCGTCCGCGTCTAGCCCTTTTTGCGGCGCGGCTTCCTCGGCCCCTGCCCGTCGCCGAGATCATAGTCGTCGAAATCGCTCGTGAGCTCGGCGGTGTGCTTTTCCTCGAGCAGCCGCTCGAGCCGGCGCCAGGCCGGATCGCCCGGCTTGTGGCCCCGCCGCTGCTTGGCGAGGTCGAAATCCTTGATGACCTCGTCCAGGCCGTCATCGTCTTCCTCGACGACCGGCTCGTCTTCGTCTTCAAAGTCGTCTGATTCGGATTTCTCGCTCATGCAGCGTACCAACCCCTGCCCCCGCAGGGTGCAAAAAATTAAATCACAAGCCGGGCCGGGCGCAACGGGGTGCTCAGTGAATCAGATCATCCATTCGGAAGATCGGCAGCAGCATTGCAAAAACGATGCCCATCACGAACAGCCCCATCACCACGATCAGCATCGGTCCCAAGAGTCCGACCATGGCCGCCATGAGGGCATCGAGCTCCCGATCCTGGCTGTCGGCAGCCTGGGCGAGCATGGCCTCGAGTTCCCCGCTCGACTCCCCGCTCGAAATAAGATGAATGGTCATGGGCGGAAACAGCCGGCTGACCCCGAGGGAGCGGCCGATGGGGGCGCCTTCGCGCACTCTCTCGGCAGCCTCCAGCACCGCATCGCGCATCGGCAGGCTCGTGACCACTTCCCCCGAGATGCGCAGCGCCTCGAGCACCGGCACGGAACTCGCCGAAAGAATGCTGAAGGTGCGGGTGAAGCGGGCGGTGTTGAAGCCGCGCACCAGCTTGCCGGCCAGCGGCAGCCGCAGCACCAGGCGGTGGAAGCGCCGGCGCGCGCGCGGGTCGCGCAGCCAGCGCCTGAACAGGATCACCGCGAGCACCGCCGCGAGCAGCAGCCACAGGCCGTTCTCGCGCAGGAAGTGGCTGGTGCCGATCAACATCCGGGTGATGAGCGGCAGCTTCGCCTTGCTCGCCTCGAACACGGCGATCACCTTCGGCACCACCCACGTGAGCAGCGCCGCCACGATGATAAAGCACATCACCGTGAGCACGATCGGATAAAGCAGCGCCGCCAGGATCTTCTGGCGGATCTGCTCGCGGCTCTCGGTGTACTCGGCGAGCCGCTCGAGAACGCTGTCCAAGTGGCCCGCCTGCTCGCCGGCGGAGACCGTGGCGCGGTAGATTTCCGGGAACACGCGCGGAAACTCGGCGAGTCCGTCGGCGAGCGTATGGCCTTCCATCACCTTGGTCCGTACGCCAAGGAGAATGCTCTGCACGCGCGGCTTCTCGCTCTGCTGCGAGACCGCGAGGAGCGATTCCTCGAGCGGCAGCCCGGCGCGCACCAGCGTGGCGAGCTGGCGGGTGAGCAAGGTGACATCCGCCGGGGAGACGCGGCGGATGAGGCTGAAGGTCCTCTGGCGGCCGGCCTCCTTGTGCGCGACCTCGCTCACGGCCACCGGCAGCAGCGCACGCTCGCGCAGGAGCTGGCGGATGTGCCGCGGCGTGTCCCCTTCCAGGATGCCCTTGCACTCCTTGCCGGCGGCATCGAGCGCGGTGTATTCGAACGCGCCCATGGGCTAATCCTCCCGGGTCACCCTGAGCACTTCCTCGAGAGTGGTCTCCCCGCGCAGGATCTTGGCGCGGCCGTCCTCGCGGATCGAGGGCGTCGTGCGCCGCGCGTGACGCTCGATGTCCTGCTCGCTCGCCCCATCGTGGATCATGGTTCGCAGCGGCTCATCGACCACGATGAGCTCGTAGATTCCCGAGCGGCCCCGGTACCCGCCCGCGACATCCCGCCCCGGCCGGTAAAGCCGCGGCGAGGGTTCCCCGGCCGGCACATTGAGCAGGCGGCGCTCGTACTCGCCCGCCTCGAAGGCCTGCTTGGTCTCGGGGTTGAGCACCCGCACCAGGCGCTGCGCAAGCACGCCGACCAGACTCGAGGAGAGCAGGAACGGCTCGATGCCCATATCGCGCAGCCGCGTGACCGCGCCCGCGGCGGTGTTGGTGTGCAGGGTCGAGAGCACCAGATGTCCGGTGAGGCTCGCCTGCACCGCAATCTGTGCGGTCTCGAGGTCGCGGATCTCCCCGATCATGACCACATCGGGGTCCTGGCGCAGGATCGCCCGCAGGCCGCGTGCGAAGGTCATCTCGACCTTGGTGTTGACCTGTGTCTGGCCGATGCCGTCGATGTAGTACTCGATCGGGTCCTCCACGGTCATGATGTTGCGTGTGTGGTCGTTGAGGCGCTCGAGCGCCGCGTAGAGCGTGGTCGTCTTGCCCGAGCCGGTCGGGCCGGTGACCAGCAGGATGCCGTGCGGCTTGTGGATCAGCTCATCGATCAGCGACTCGGTCTTGGGGTCCATGCCGAGGGCGGTGAGATCGAGGCGGCCGGCCTGCTTGTCAAGGATGCGCAGCACCACGCGCTCGCCGTAGCCGGCCGGAATGGTCGAGACGCGCACATCGACCGCGCGTCCGGCGACTCGCAGGCTGATGCGCCCGTCCTGAGGCAGGCGCTTCTCGGCGATGTCGAGCTTGGCCATCACCTTCACGCGCGAGACCACGGCCGGGGCCACGGCGCGCTTCGCCTGCAGCACTTCGCGCAGCACCCCGTCGACCCGGAAACGCACCACCAGCCGGTTCTCGAACGGCTCGATGTGGATATCCGAGGCGTTCTCCTTCACCGCCTGGGTGAGCACGGCATTGATCAGACGGATGATGGGCGCATCATCGTCGCTGTCGAGCAGGTCCGCCTGCTCGGGCAGCCCCTGCGCGAGGTGGGCGAGGTCCTCGGTCTCGTTCCATCCCTCCACCGCCTGCATGGCATCGGAGCCGGCCTCGTACACCTGCCGCAGCAACCGGTCGAATTGCTCCTCGGACACCCGCGTCAGGCGCAGCGGCCGCCCGAGGAAGCGGCGCGCCTCGGCGAGCGCGAGCGCCGAGACGTGCTCGCGGTAGACGCACTCGGCGGCATGCTCCTCGAGATTCCTCACCAGCACCCCGTGGCGCTTGGCGAAGGCAAACGGGAGCCGCGGCGGCAGGCTGAGCGGTGCGGCGGCCGGCGCGGAGCGCACGCTGGGACTCGGGTCGCTCACGGCGGAGGCTTGGCTCCGAGGGCCATGCCCGGTTTTGCCGGCGGCAGCGGCTTGGCCGCCCGGGCCGCGCTCTTGCGGGTCGGTGCCGGCAGCGGCGGCAGCCGCGGGCGCGGCTCGCCGTACAGCAGCGGCGGGAAGCTCCCTGGCGGGATGGTGTTTTCCTGCCGGCGCATGTAGTTGTAGGTGCGGCCGCTTGCGTAGGCGGCCTCGTCCTGGTTGCGCAGGATGGTCGGCTTGATGAAGATCATCAGGTTGTTGCGCGTGGAGCTGTCGTTGCGCGCCTTGAAGAGCCAGCCGAGGACGGGGATGTCGGCGATGTACGGCACGCTGTTGTGGGAGAAGGTCTGGTCGTGCTGGATCAGGCCGCCGAGCACCACGATGCCGCCGTTCTGGATCAGCACGTTCGTGGTGATGCTGCGCTTGCTGGTCGTCGGATCGGTCTCGGAGAAGGCGGTCGTCGCCGGCTCGAGGCTCGAGCTCTCGACCGAGATCTTCAGCATCACCGCGCTGCCGTGCGCCGAGATCGTCGGGGTCACCTTGAGGATGGTGCCCACCTCCATCGTCTGCACGGTCTGGAACGGGGTGACCGTGCCGCTGGTGACGGTGGAGGCGTTGGTGTACTGGCCGCTCACGAACGGCACTTCCTGGACCACCTTGAGCACCGCCTGCTGGTTGTCCATGGTGGTCGCCGAGGGCGTATCGAGGATCGTGGTGTCGGCGTTGCCGCGCAGCGCCCGCAGCATCGCCGCGAACGACACCCCGCCGGCGCTGATCGTGCCGACGCCGAGGGTCGTGCCTTCGAGGAGGGTGTCGCTCAGGGAACTCGCGCCGGCCTTGGCCGCGGCGATGAGATCGACGATGCTCGTGCCGCCGACCGGCTCGACGAAGCTGCCGAGCGGGAGCTTGTTGGTCTGCGAGTAGGCTGCCCAGTTGACGCCGAGGTCATCGGTCTTGTTGACGTCCACCTCGGCGATGATGGCGCGGACCAGCACCTGCGGGCGGCGGATGTCGAGCTTGGCGATGATGCCGAGGATGGTGTGCATCAGCTTCGGCGGGGCGGTGATCACCAGCGCGTTGTTGGCGGCGTCGGCCCAGACCAGGGCGTTTTTCTCCGCGGCCGCCTGTGGGTTCTTGCCGGTGGTGGCGCCGGCGAGCTGCGCGAGCTCGCTCATCTGCTCCTTGAGGAGCGGCGCGAGCTTCTTGGCGTTCGCGTAATGCAGATAGACCACGCGGGTGTCGCCGCCGGCGCTCGAGGGCGTGTCGAGCTCGGCCACCAGCGCGCGGATGCGCAGCCGCTCCGCCGGATCGCCGCTGATCAGCACGCTGTTGGTGCGCTGGTCGGCCACCACCTTGAAGGTGCGCCCCATCTGCGCGGCCGCCTGTCCCTGGTAGAGCTGGTTGATGACGCTCACCACCTGCTCGGCCGAGGCGTTCTGAAGCGGCATGACATCGACGCCCTGGTCGCCGACGGTGTCGATGCGGTGGATGATCCGCATCATGCGGTGAACGTTGCTCGCCCGGTCGGAGATGATGAGGATGTTTGACGGAGGATAGGCGGCAAGATGCCCCCACTCCGGGATCATCGGCCGCAGGATCGGCACCAGCTCCGCCGCGCTCACGTTCTTCACCGGGATCACTTCGGTGACGATCTCATCGGAGGTCGAGCTGACGCGCCTCGGCAGGGTGAGCGAGTGCATCACCCGCTCATCGGCATCCGGCACGATCTTGACGATGTGGTGGCCCGATTGCACCGCGATGTAGCCGTACACCTGCAGAATCGAGAGGAACGCCTGGTAGAACGCCGCCGGGGAGAGCGGCGTCGAGGAGTACATCGTGACCTGGGCGTTGACCCGCGGATCGAGGATGATGTCCTTGCCGGTGACGATGCTCACCGCCTCGGCGATCTTGCGGATGGAGGTGTTGCGGAAGTTGGGGGTGATTTCCGCCGCGTGCGCCGGCGCTGCCCGGCACACCAGGGGCAGGAGCGCAAGCAGGCAGCAGGCGAACGAGCGCAGACCTTTCACTCGCGGGCTCCTCCGGCCGGGGCATTGGGGTGTTGGGCCGACCAGAACGGCAGCGGCCGCGCCGGTGGCGCCGGCGAAGCCGCTGCGCCGTTCAGCGATTGTGCGGCTTGCTCGACCTCGGCGAGGTTCAGCGTGAGCGTCTGTCGGCGGCCGTCGCGCAGCACGGTGACGGTCGCCTGGCTCGATGAGCCGAGGGTACCGAGGATCTGCTGGTCCTGCGCCGGATCGTTGAGCGGTGTGCCGTTGATGGCCAGCACCAGGTCCCCGGGCTTCAAGCCGAGCTGTGCGAAGGCCCGCGGGTCGTTCCCCGGGTACACCCGGTAGCCGAGCTGCCTGCCGCCGGAGAACACCGGCTCCGGACGCAGCAGGTCGGCCACGATGCTCGGCCGGCGGGCGACCAGCGCGCGCATACGTGCGACGAACATGGGCGGGGACATCGGCGCGGCCGGCAGGCTCGCCGCAAGCGCGGGAGCGCCGCCCACGGTCTGCCGCGGCAACGCCAGCGATCGGAGCTGTCCATTGCGCTCGAGCAGCACTTTCTGGCGCAGCACCGCATCGAGTCGGGCGCCGCCGGGAATGCTGTCGCCAACTTCATACATCCTGGCGGTCTGGACGCTCGGTCCGAGAATGGCTATGCCGGCGCGCGGATCGTCGGTGGCGATCACCCCGCTCAGCACCAGGGGCAGCCCCGTGCGCGGCGCATTGGCGCCCATCAGGCCGGTCCCCGGCGGGGCGCGGCCGAACAGGTGGCTATTGATGATGTTCGCCGCGTGCACGGCACGGCCATGAGGCCGCCAGTGCGCGGCCAGGTCGGGCGGGGGCGAGGCGCCGGCGAGATCCGTCACGATCACGGCCGCCTGCGCGGCGAGGGCGAGGGCGAGGACTGCGGTGGCCATGACCGGTGCGCGCCTTGCCAGCAGGGCGCGCCAGTGCTCGCCCTCCCGGAGTCCTTCGAGCCAGGACGCGGTGCTCATAAAATGATCATAGGGAGCGGCGGATTATGCTCTCAAGCGACTGTTTCACAAAGGGGGCGGTGATATGTCCCCGCCACCTTAAGTCTTGCCCGATCGGCAGATAGACTTGTGTTACGGTTTGTGGCTACCTATAAAGAGTCTATGTCCGACCCCCATCCTACCCGTCCCGACAGCGGCGTTATCGTCGAGGAGGCGCGGCCCGAGGTCAAACCTCCGCCGCTGTACCGGGTGGTGCTGCTCAACGATGACTTCACCCCGATGGAATTCGTCGTCGATGTGCTGGAAAAGTTCTTCAGCCTCGATCGACCGACGGCCACGCGTATCATGCTCGAAGTGCACACCCAGGGTAAGGGGGTCTGCGGGGTATTCACCTTCGAGATCGCGGAAACCAAAGTCGCCCAGGTGACCGCCTATGCGCGCGACAACCAGCACCCGCTCTTGTGTACACTCGAAGAGGCCTGACCGGCAGGAGGCGCACACCGTGCTGTCCAACGAGCTTGAATACTGTCTCAACGACGCCTTCCACCAGGCGCGCGAGGCTCGCCACGAGTACCTCACCGTCGAGCATCTGCTGCTCGCAGTGCTCGATACGCCGAAGGTGCGCGAGATCCTGCGCGCCTGCGGCGCCGATCTCGCGCAGCTGCGCCAGGAGCTGAAGGAACATATCGATCAGTCGACGCCCAAGGTTTCCGAGGGCACCGAGCGGGAGGTGCAGCCGACGCTCGGCTTTCAGCGGGTGCTGCAGCGGGCGGTGTTCCACGTCCAGTCAAGCGGCCGCAAGGAAGTCGGCGTGGCGAACGTCCTGGTCGCCATCTTCAGCGAGAAGCAGAGCCATGCGGTCTTCCTGCTCAACCGCCAGCACGTCACCCGTCTCGATGTGGTCAACTACATCTCGCACGGGCTCTCGAAGCTCGCCGAGGAGAAAGGGAGCGAAGAGCCGCAGGGCGAGGAGCGGGAAGAGGGCGGCAGCGCGCTCGAGAAATACGCCACCAACCTCAACCGCCTCGCCCAGCAGGGCAGGATCGATCCGCTCATCGGGCGCAAGCTCGAGGTGGAGCGCACGATCGAGATCCTCTGCCGCCGCCGCAAAAACAACCCCTTGTACGTCGGGGAAGCCGGGGTGGGCAAGACCGCCATCGCCGAGGGGCTGGCCCGCCTCATCGTCGAGAGCCAGGTGCCGGAGGTGCTCAGCGACTGCACGATCTTTGCGCTCGACATGGGGGCGCTCATCGCCGGCACGAAGTACCGCGGCGATTTCGAGAAGCGCCTCAAAGGGGTGATCACGGAGCTGAAGAAAGTCCCCGGGGCGATCCTGTTCATCGACGAGATCCACACCGTGATCGGCGCGGGAGCCGCCTCGGGCGGGGTGATGGACGCCTCGAACCTCATCAAGCCCGTGCTCGCGAATGGGGAGATCCGCTGCATCGGCTCGACCACCTATCAGGAATACCGCGGTATCTTCGAGAAAGATCACGCGCTCGCGCGGCGTTTCCAGAAGATCGATGTCACCGAGCCCTCGGTGGCCGAGACGGTGGAGATCCTCCTCGGGCTCAAGGCCCGCTTCGAGGAGCATCACGGCATCACCTACACGACCGAGGCGCTCAAGGCCGCCGCCGAGCTCGCGGCGCGCCACATCAACGAGCGCCATCTGCCGGACAAGGCGATCGACGTGGTGGATGAGGCCGGCGCCCGCCAGCGCCTGAAGCCGCTCACCGAGCGCGCCGGCGCGATCGGGGTCGGGCACATCGAGGACGTGGTGGCGCGCATGGCGCGCATCCCGCCAAAGAGCGTCTCGACCTCGGACCGGGAGGTCCTGAGGAGCCTGGAGCGCAACTTGAAGCTGGTGATCTTCGGCCAGGACCGGGCGATCGAGGCGCTCGCCTCGGCCATCAAGATGGCCCGCTCCGGGCTCGGCGATCAGCGCAAGCCGGTCGGCAGCTTCCTCTTCGCCGGTCCCACCGGCGTCGGCAAGACCGAAGTCACCCGCCAGCTCGCCATCGTGCTCGGAGTGGAGTTCCTGCGTTTCGACATGTCCGAATACATGGAGCGGCACACGGTCTCGAGGCTGATCGGCGCTCCGCCCGGGTATGTCGGCTTCGACCAGGGAGGACTGCTCACCGAGGCCGTCACCAAGCATCCGCACTGCGTGCTGCTGCTCGATGAGATCGAGAAGGCCCATCCCGACGTATTCAACCTGCTGCTGCAGGTGATGGACCATGGCACGCTCACCGACAACAACGGCCGCAAGGCCGATTTCCGCCACGTCATCATCGTCATGACGACCAATGCCGGCGCGCAGGAGATGGCGCGCCCCTCGATCGGCTTCACCCAGCAGGACAACGCGAGCGACGGCATGGAGGCGATCCGGCGCCTGTTCACCCCGGAGTTCCGCAACCGCCTGGATGCGGTCATCCAATTCTCCAGCCTCGACCCGCGGACCATCGAGCGGGTGGTCGACAAGCTGATCCTCGAAGTGGAGATGCAGCTCGAGCAGAAAGGCGTGACGATCGTGCTCGATGATGCGGCCCGGCGCTGGATCGCCGAGAAGGGCTACGATGCGAAGATGGGTGCGCGGCCGATGGCACGCACCCTGCAGGAGCACATCAAGCGCCCGCTCGCCGAGGAGTTGCTGTTTGGCCGTCTGGTCGGCGGAGGACAGGTGCGGGTGTCGGTGTCGGCGGACGCGGAGCGCCTGGAGCTCGAGTGCACGCCGGCTCATCAGCCGGAGTTGACCGCCTAGGCCGCGGCGGAAGATGGCCGATCCGGCCGCCTGATGTGTGCGCGCAGCTCGCCGGTACGCCCGCCGTCCTCGCCGGGGGCTCGCGGGAAAGCAGCGTGCTGTTGCTCGGCACCGGGGAAAGTCCCATTGCAGCGCTGCCGGCCGATCCCCGGCTGATCAGCGGCCGCGGTAGACGATTCTGCCCTTGGTGAGGTCGTAGGGAGTCATCTCCACCGTGACCTGATCGCCGGTGAGAATGCGGATATAGTTTTTGCGCATCTTGCCGGAGATGTGCGCGGTGACCACGTGGCCGTTCTTGAGCTTCACGCGAAAGGTGGTGTTGGGCAGAGTCTCAACCACCTCGCCCTCCATCTGAATCGCATCTTCTTTGGACATATGGCCCTTTAGGCTCCCGGGGGGCGCGAATTGCAGCACAAAGGCCGCTGGTCTGCAATTTGCCGTGCCTTGATGCGGCCTCGCCCGGCGCGCGCACCGCGGCATTGCTCACAAACTCCCGCGGCGGTAAGGCCCGCCCGAATGATCGCGCCGGGAGTGAACAATCCGCTCTAGGCAAGGCCGGCGGGCTCGAGCGAGATCAGGCGCGCGAGCATCGCCTTGAATTGCGTACGGGCAATGCAGCGCGCACCGAGGCCGAGGAGGTGTCGGGAGGCGAGCTGGCAGTCGATCGCGGCGATACCGCTGTGGTGGCACTTCATGACCAGGTGGGCGAGGGCGATCTTCGAGCCGTCGCGCTCGGCACTGAACATGGACTCGCCGAAGAACATCCCTCCCAGCCGTACGCCGTAGAGACCGCCGGCGAGGCGCCCCTCGCGTCGCACTTCGACGCTGTGGGCAAAGCCCAGCCGGTGCAGCCGCACATAGGCTGCGCGCATTTCGGGGGTAATCCAGGTCCCGGGGCTCGCGGGCCGCGGTGCCGCGCAGGCGTCGATCACATCTTCAAAGCTCGTGTTAATAGTAACGTGTACACCTTTGTTTCGAATAGATTTTGCAAGGCTGCGGCTGAGGTGAAACTCGGTGGGCAGGAGCACCGCGCGCGGATCGGGGGACCACCACAGGACCGGTTGGCCCGGCGAGTACCAGGGGAAGATCCCCCGGGCATACGCGGCAAGCAACCGCTCGGGCGACAGGTCGCCGCCCGCGGCGAGCAGTCCCGAAGGCTCATCCAAGGCCTGCTCGAGCGGTGGAAACCACTCCGGGGCGTCCCGCGGGGAGAGCCAGGTGATGGTCTTCATCGCTCGGTCTTGCGAAAGGGCACGTGCTCGCGCACCTCGCTCGCGTATTGATCGACCAGGCCGCCCTCTTGGCGCAGGAAAGCGGCGATCGCCTCGCGAAAGCGCCGGTCGGCGATGTAGTGAGCGGACCAGGTGAGCTGCGGCTCGAAGCCGCGGGCGACTTTGTGCTCGCCCTGAGTGCCGGGCTCGAAGCGCCCCACGCCGTGCTCGATGCAAAACTCCACCCCCTGGTGGTAGCAGGTCTCGAAGTGCAGGCTGTGATAGTCCCCGTCCGCACCCCAGTAGCGTCCGTAGAGCGTCTCGGGGCACCAGAGAAAGATGGCGGCGGCCACCGGCGTGCGCCCGTGACGGGCGATCTTCACCACGAGAGCCTGCCCGAGTGTGCGTGCGATTTCCGTGAAGAACTCGCGGGTGAGGTAGGGCTCACGCCCGTGGCGCAGGAAGGTCTGGCGGTGAAAGGCGTAGATGCAATCGAGGAGCGGCGGATCGAGCTCGCCGCCGAACCGGGTCTCGAAGCGGATGCCGGCCTCCTGCACCCGGCGGCGCTCGCGGCGCGCTTTCTTGCGCTTCTCGGCCGTGAAGGTCTGCAGGTAGTGCTCGAAGCTCGCGTAGCCCCGGTTTGTCCAATGGAACTGACAGTCGCGGCGCAGCAGCCAGCCGGCCCGCGCGCAGGCCGAGCGCGCCGGCTCATCGAGAAACAGCGCGTGAATCGAGGAGAGGCGCTTGCGC
Source organism: Pseudomonadota bacterium (assembly GCA_021845825.1). Classification (GTDB taxonomy): domain Bacteria; phylum Pseudomonadota; class Gammaproteobacteria; order Steroidobacterales; family Steroidobacteraceae; genus 13-2-20CM-66-19. The sequence goes on from JAJZVF010000011.1 coordinate 23,405, forward strand.
GCGGCATGCTCCTCGAGCGCATCGAGCAGGCTGCGGGCCGTGGCCGGTGCATCGAGCCCGGCCCGCATGAGCAGACGAGGTCCGCCGGCGGGCGTGAACGGCACCGCCACGGTGAGCTTCGGGTAGTACTCGAGCCCGTAGCGCAGGTAAGCCTGCGCCCAGGCGAAGTCAAACACGAACTCTCCGTAGGAGTCGCTCTTGAGGAAGGCGGGCGCCGCGGCGGCGAGTCCCTGCGCATCGCTCAGCGTCAGCAGGTGCGGCTCCCAGCCGGTGCCGGCTCCCACGCAGCCCGTGTGCTCGAGCGCGGCGAGAAACTCGTGCCGCAAAAAAGGGTAGCCGCCGGCGGTGAGGGCATTCCACTGCCTCGGATCGATCTCATCGATGCTCGAGTGGACGGCGACGCGCACCTGCGATGCCTCGGCAATCTGCGGGACAGTGCTCCCGAGGTCAGCGCTCCAGGGTTTCCAGGTAGCGGTCGGCATCGAGCGCGGCCATGCAGCCCGAGCCGGCTGAGGTGATGGCCTGCCGATAGACCGGGTCGGACACGTCCCCGGCGGCAAACACCCCGGGGATGCTGGTGGCGGTGGCATCGCCCTCGGCTCCGCCTCGGACTTTGAGGTAGCCGTCGCGCATCGCGAGCTGTCCGGTGAAAAGTCCGGTGTTCGGCGTGTGGCCGATGGCGATGAACACGCCGGTCACCTCGAGCTCCTGTCGCTCGCCGCCGGGCCTCGAGGCGAGGCGCACGCCCGTCACGCCCTGCGCGTCGCCCAACACCTCCTCGACCGTGCGATTCCAAGCCACGGAGATCTTGCCGGCCTCGACCTCACGAAAGAGCCGATCCTGCAGGATCTTCTCGGCGCGCAGCCGCTCGCGCCGGTGCACCAGGGTCACGTGGGCGGCGATGTGCGCAAGATACAGCGCCTCCTCGACCGCGGTGTTGCCGCCGCCGATGACGGCGACGCGCTGACCGCGGAAGAAAAAGCCGTCGCAGGTGGCGCAGGCCGATACCCCGCGGCCGCGGAACTTCTCCTCCGAGGGCAGCCCGAGGTAGCGGGCGGCGGCGCCGGTGGCGATGATGAGCGCATCGCAGGTGTAGACGGCGCTGTCGCCCGTGAGCCTGAAGGGGCGCGCGGTGAGCTCGGCCCTGTGCACATGATCGCTCACGATCTCGGTATGGAAGCGCTCGGCGTGCCGGCGCAGCCGCTCCATCAGCTGCGGGCCCTGCAGTCCCTCGACATCCCCCGGCCAGTTGTCCACATCGGTGGTGGTCATGAGCTGTCCGCCGGCCTCGAGGCCGGTGATGAGCAGCGGGGAGCGGTTGGCGCGGGCCGCGTAGACGGCGGCGCTGTAGCCTGCGGGGCCTGAGCCGAGGATGATGAGGCGGCTGTGCCGGGTGTCGGTCATGAGTGAGGATTCCTCAAAGGATGCATCCCCGGGTCCTGCGCTCGCGCACGCGGACCCGGCGGCGCTCATGCGGCGCCGGTTGCATACTACCAAGCCTCGATGCCGGGGTAGTGCGCTAAAATCACCGGCTCCTCCTCATCGCTTGCAGTGGAGTCACCGGCATTGGCCGAATCCGAGGCGCTCTCGCGCCGTCCCGCCCGCTTCAGCGCCGCCGTGGCGCGCGGCTTGCGCGAAAGCGCCGTCATCGCCACCGGCGTCGGCGCGGTGGTGTTGCTCATCGCGCTCGCGAGCTACAGCGCCGCGGACAGCGGCTTTTTCTACAGCGGCGCCGCGCATCACGTGCACGATCGGATAGGGCCTGCGGGGGCGTGGCTCGCCGATGCGCTGTTCGGCCTGTTCGGCCGGCCGGCGTACCTGCTGCCGCTGATTCTGGCCTTTGGCGCCTTGAGGCTGCACCGGGCGCAGCGCGGGGAGCGCGCGCAAGGCGCTTCCCGGGCCAATACCGCCGCGCGCGCCGCGGGGCTGGCGCTGCTCCTTGTCGCGAGCTGCGCCCTGGCGGCGCTCAACTGGCGCCCCGCGGGGCTGCACGAGGGCGCGGGCGGGGTGATCGGCACGCTCGCCGGCGGCGGCCTCGAGAGCGCCTTCGGCTACCTCGGCACGACGCTGCTCATGCTGGTCGCCTGGATGGCGGGGCTGTCGGTGGGCTTGGGCGTCTCCTGGTTCGCCGTCATGGATCGGCTGGGCGTATGGGCATGGGCGGGGGTCGGGTGGCTGCGCGAGCGGCGCGCCACGGCGAAGGACAGGGCTGCCGGCCGCGAGCGCCGCGAGGCGCGCAAGGCGACCGTGGCCGGCGAGCAAAGGCGCAGCGCCGCACGCCCGCCGCCGCGGATCGATGCCCACAAGCCCGAGATCGAGAAAAGCGAGCGGGTCGAGAAGGAGCGCCAGGTGCCGCTGTTCGATCCGCCGAAGGCGGGGGAGCTGCCGCCGCTCTCGCTCCTCGATGATCCGCCGCCGCGCGAGCCGCTTTATTCGGCCGAGGCGCTCGAGGCGCTCTCGCGCCTGGTCGAGATGAAGCTCAGGGACTTCGGCATCGAGGCGCAGGTCGTGGCCGTGCAGCCCGGCCCGGTGGTCACCTGCTTTGAGCTGCGGCCCGCCCCGGGGGTGAAGGCGAGTCAGATCACCGGGCTCTCGAGGGACCTGGCGCGCGCTCTGTCGGTGCTGAGCGTGCGCGTGGTGGAGGTGATTCCGGGCAAGAACGTGATGGGGCTCGAGATCGCCAACGAGAAGCGCGAGATGGTCACGCTCGGGGAGATCTTGCGCTCGAAGGCCTATGACGAGCTGCACTCGCCGCTCGCGCTCGCTCTCGGCAAGGACATCGGCGGGGCGCCCGTGGTGGCCGATCTGGCGCGCATGCCGCATCTGCTGATCGCCGGCACCACCGGCTCCGGCAAGTCGGTCGCCATCAACGCGATGGTGCTCTCGCTCCTGTACAAGTCCACGGCCGAGCACGTGCGGCTGATCATGATCGACCCGAAGATGCTCGAGCTCTCGGTGTACGAGGGCATCCCGCACCTGCTCGCGCCGGTGGTCACCGACATGAAGCAGGCGGCGAACGCGCTGCGCTGGTGCGTGGCGGAGATGGAGCGGCGCTATCAGCTGATGGCCGCGCTCGGCGTGCGCAACATCGCCGGGTTCAACCGGCGCGTAAAGGACGCCATCGAGGCGGGCAAGCCGATCGCCGATCCGGTGCTGATGCAGCGCGCCGCCAACGACCCGAGCATCGATCAGAGCCGGATCCCCACGCTCACGCCGCTGCCGTACGTGGTGGTGCTGATCGATGAGCTCGCCGATATGATGATGATCGTCGGCAAGAAGGTCGAGGAGCTGATTGCGCGGCTCGCCCAGAAGGCGCGCGCCTCGGGGATCCACCTGGTGCTTGCCACGCAGCGGCCGTCGGTGGACGTCATCACGGGGCTGATCAAGGCCAACATCCCGTGCCGCATCGCCTTCCAGGTGTCGGCCAAGGTGGACTCGCGCACCATTCTCGATCAGATGGGCGCGGAGACCCTGCTCGGCCACGGCGATATGCTCTACCTGCCGTCCGGTAGCGCCCTGCCGAGGCGCGTGCACGGCGCGTTCGTGTCCGATCAGGAAGTGCATCGCGTGGTCGAGGCGCTCAAACAGGCGACGCCGCCCGATTACATCGAAGAGGTGCTCTGCGGCCCGCAGACCCCGATCGCGGGCCTATCGGGGGAGGAGGGTGAGGCCGGCGCGGACCCCGAGCAGGATGCGCTGTACGACGAGGCGGTGCGCATCGTCACGAGCGAGCGCAAGCCCTCGATCTCTTATGTGCAGCGGCGGCTGAAGATCGGTTACAACCGTGCCGCGCGGCTGCTCGAGGCAATGGAACTCGCCGGCCTGGTCGGTCCGCTGCAGTCGAACGGCTCGCGCGAAGTGCTGGTGCCCGCCCCTCCGGAGGATTGATCCGATGTCCAAGCCATTGCGCCTGGCGGCCGTGCTCGCGGCGGCCGCGCTGAGTCTCGCCGCGCCGATGCTTGCGGCGGCAAAACCCGCCGCGGCGCGCGCGCCGGCGGCGCCGACGCAACTCGACCGTTTCCTGCGGCATCTGCACACCCTGCGGGTGAGCTTCCGGCAGACCCTGGTGGGGGCTCACGGGGGCGTGATCTCGCGCTCGGCGGGCACGCTCATCGTCGATCGGCCGGGGAAGTTTCGCTGGCAGAGCCGCCCGCTCGGGGCCAATGGGGCGCCCACGGGAGCCGGCCAACTCATGGTCGGCGACGGGCGCAATGTCTGGTTCTACGACCGGGATCTGCAGCAGGTGACGGTGCAGCCGGTTACCGCGGCGCTCTCGGCCACACCGGCCATGCTGCTGTCTGGCACGGTCGATGTGCGCCGGCACTTCAAGGAGCGGCCGGCCGGCCGGCGCGAGGGACTGAGCTGGGTGTTCGTGGAGCCTCGCAATGCTTCCGCGGCCGACTTCCGCAGGGCACTGTTTGGCTTCCGGCACGGCACGCTCGAGCGGATGATTCTCGACGATACGCTCGGGCAGATCGCCACCGTCGTCTTCACGCACATCGAGGTCAATGTTCCGGTGTCCGCCAAGCTCCTGACATTCACTGCGCCGCCGGGGGTGGATGTGATCGGGACGCCGGCCAAGTGAGCGCGGCCGGCACTGCCGTGCCCGATGGCCTGCGGCCGCTGGCCGACCGTATGCGTCCGCGCTCGCTCGATGAGGTCGTCGGCCAGGCCCACCTGCTCGCACCCGGTAAACCGCTGCGCCAGGCGATCGATTCGGGACGCCCGCACTCGCTCATCCTCTGGGGGCCGCCCGGCACGGGCAAAACGACGCTGGCGCGGCTCATCGCCCAGCGCGCCAACGCGCAGTTCATCGCCCTTTCGGCGGTCATGGCCGGTGTCAAGGATATCCGGGCGGCGGTGGAGGCGGCGCGCGCGGCACGTGCCTCGAGCGCGCGCGCGACGCTGCTCTTTCTCGATGAAGTGCATCGATTCAACAAGGCGCAGCAGGATACATTCCTGCCGTACCTCGAGGACGGCACGCTCACCTTCGTGGGCGCCACCACCGAGAATCCCTCCTTCGAAGTCGTGAGCGCGCTGCTCTCCCGGGCCCGCGTGTACGTGCTCAAGCCGCTCGGGGAGACGGACATCGCGGCGCTCCTGCGCAGCGCGCTCGCCGACCGCGAGCGGGGGTTGGGCAAGGAAGCGCTCGGGGCCGAGCCCGAGGCGATCGAGCTGCTTGCGAGGGCCGCCGACGGCGATGCGCGCCGCGCGCTCAACATGCTCGAGCTTGCCGCCGGTCTCGCTGCAGCGTCCGAATCGCACGCTCGCACGATCACGATGGGCTTGGCACAGGAGCTCGCCACCGGCGGCCGCCGGCGCTTCGACAAGGGCGGCGAGCAGTTCTACGACCAGATCTCCGCGCTGCACAAGGCGGTGCGCGGCACCGATCCGGATGCGGCGCTCTACTGGCTGTGCCGCATGCTCGATGGCGGCTGCGATCCGCTCTACATCGCGCGCCGCGCCGTGCGCATGGCGGTGGAGGACATCGGGCTGGCCGATCCCAGAGCCTTGCCCCTCACCCTCGGTGCCTGGGACGCCTATGACCGGCTGGGCAGTCCGGAGGGCGAGCTCGCGATCGCCAATGCGGTGGTGTACCTCGCATGCGCACCGAAGAGCAATGCGGTGTATGTCGCCATGGGCGAGGCACAAGAGGACGTCGAGCGCTTCGGCACGCTCGATGTGCCCCTGAAACTGCGCAACGCCCCGACCCGGCTGATGAAAGGCCTCGGCTATGGCGAGGGCTATCGGTATGCGCACGATGAGCCGGACGCCTTCGCCGCCGGCGAGCGCTACCTGCCGGAGCAGATGCCCGATAGGCGATACTACCGCCCCGTGCCGCGCGGGCTCGAGATCAAGATCGGGGAAGCGCTGGCGAGACTGAGGAACAAGAGCTCATGATCGATCCGAAGCTGCTGCGCACCGACCCGCAGGCCGTCGCCCGCAACCTCGCGCGGCGTGGTTTCACGCTCGACGTCGAGGCGTGCCGCATGCTCGAGGAGCGGCGCAAGGCCGCGCAGATCGAAGTGGATCGGCTGCGGGCGGAGCGCAATGTCAATGCCAAGGCGGTCGGCATGGCCAAGGGCAGGGGCGAGGATTCGGCGGCGCTGCTGCAGCGCGGCGAGCAGCTCACCGGGGAGCTTGCGGCCGCCGAGCGGCACATGGCGGACATCCAGGCCGAGCTCGAGCGGCTGCAGCTCGCCCTGCCGAACCTGCTGCACGAGTCGGTGCCGGATGGGCGCGGCGAGCAAGACAATCTCGAGGTGCGCCGCTGGGGCGAGGCGCGCCCGTTTGAGTTCGAGCCGAAGGATCACGTCGAGGTCGGCGAGCGGCTCGGCGGACTCGACTTCGAGGCGGCGGCGCGCATCTCGGGGGCGCGCTTCGCGGTCATGCGCGGGCAGATTTCCCGCCTGCATCGTGCGCTCGGGCAGTTCATGCTCGACCTGCACACGCGCGAGCACGGCTATACCGAGGTGTACGTGCCGTATCTGGTGCAGAGTCAGGCGTTGCTCGGCACCGGGCAGCTGCCGAAGTTCGAGCAGGACCTGTTTGCGGTGCGCGGCGAGCAAGGGTTTTATCTCATACCCACCGCGGAGGTGCCGGTCACCAACCTGGTGCGCGAGCAGATCCTGCCGGCGCAGTCCCTGCCGCTGAGGCTCGTCTGTCATACGCCGTGCTTTCGCTCCGAGGCGGGCGCGGCGGGCAAGGACACGCGCGGCATGATCCGCAGCCACCAGTTCGACAAGGTGGAGCTGGTGCAGATCGTGCGCCCGCAGGACTCCTACCAGGCGCTCGAGGAGCTGACCGCGCACGCCGAGGAGGTGCTGAAGCGCCTGCAGCTGCCCTTCAGGACCGTGGCGCTGTGCACCGCGGACATCGGCGCGAACAGCGCCAAGACGTATGATCTGGAGGTATGGCTGCCCTCCCAGCGCCGCTACCGCGAGATCTCATCCTGCAGCAACTTCGAGGCCTTTCAGGCGCGGCGCATGCAGGCGCGCTGGCGCAACCCCGAGGGCGGCAAGCCCGAGCCCGTGCACACCCTGAACGGCTCGGGGCTGGCGGTGGGCCGCACCCTGGTGGCAATCCTCGAGAACTACCAGGAGGCCGACGGCTCGGTCGGCGTGCCGGCGGCACTGAAGCCGTACGTCGGCGGGCTCGACCGGCTCACCCCGCCGTGCTGAATCGCTCGCGCGAGGGGCAAGGGCGCGGGCATCGGTCGGCGTCTGGGGCGGCCGAGGCAACCCGGGAGACTCATCGCCGCCGGCCGATATCGATTTGATAGCATCTGCGGCCGTACGGACGGCCGCGATGCGGAGAGGTGGCAGAGCGGTTGATTGCACCGGTCTTGAAAACCGGCGCCGGGGCAACCCGGCCGTGGGTTCGAATCCCACCCTCTCCGCCAGCTCTGTCCGGCCTTGTCAATGGTACGGGACAAAGCATGACAAATCAGTGAGTTGAGCTATTGCCTGTCCTGCTGCGTCCAGCCAAAATGCCATTCTCGACCAAAAAGTACGCACAGAGTCCGCACGGCAATGGCATCGATTACGCACTACGGCAAGGGCTGGCGGGCGCACCTGTTCGTCGCCGGCCGGCGCGAATCCCGGCTCTTCAAGCTGCGCCGGGAAGCGGAGCGGTGGGCGGCCAAGCGCGAGGCTGTGCTGCGGGGCGGGGGCACCGCGATCACCTTCGCCGAAGCCGCCGAGCGATGGCTGGCGCAGCACCTGCCGGAGCTGAGCCACGCGAACAGCCAGCGCACGGTGGAGCAGTCCATCCGGGATTACGTCCTGCCGGTGATCGGCAGTCGGCGGCTCGACGAGCTGCGACGGGGGGATCTGGTCGATGTGGTGCGCCGCGTGGCGGCGG
>JAJZVF010000159.1 GCA_021845825.1 Pseudomonadota bacterium
CGATCTCACCGTTAAATGCATCGGCTCCCGCCAAGCCGACAGGCGCCCAAACGCGCGTAGGGCGCGCTACCGTACCACAGGCCGCCTTTTTACTCCATTTCCCGTCTCCCGCCTTACAGTGTCTTACAAGGGCCGCCTCGGCGGGTCCCCGGGTGACGCTGAGGTCCCGCCCATCGAGGCGCCCTCCGGGCTCGGCGATGGGTCTGGGGAGCGTCCCTGCGCAGCCGCCCGGCACCGTGTGCACCGAGCCCGGTCATCCCCGGCGCCACGGGCGCGCAAATCGCGCCGCTGCGCGCGCCGTTCGCCTCCCTCGGCGGCGGGCCCACCGCAAAGCCGGCGGCCCGTTGCCTCGGGGCCGCCTCCGGCACCGCGCCGCATCAATCCGCCTGGCGGCGCAGGAACGCCGGGATATCGAGCAGGTCATCCGGCGCGATGTCCTGACGCAGTCCATCGCCCACGGCCCGCTGGCGCTGGACCGTCGGGCGATCGAGCTTCGCGTAATCGCTGCTCGAGGGCTGACCGGCGCGGCGCACGACGCGCATCGGCGGCTCGGTGCGCGCCTCGCGCGGGGCGTGCTCGCGCTCCGCCCGGGCGGCGGTGCGCGCCGCGGCGGCAGGCTGGCCGAGTCCCGTGGCAACCACCGTCACGCGCACCTGGTTGCTGAGGTCCGCATCGATGACCGTACCGACCACCACTGTGGCGTCCTCCGAAGCGAATTCCTTGACGATCTGACCGACCTCCTGGAACTCGCCGATCGAGAGGTCCATGCCCGCCGTGACGTTCACCAGGATGCCGTGCGCTCCCGAGAGATTGATCTCCTCGAGCAGCGGCGAGGACACCGCTGCCTCGGCCGCCGCGCGCGCGCGCCCTTCGCCGCTCGCCGTGCCGGTGCCCATCATCGCCATGCCGGTCTCGGACATGACCGTGCGCACGTCGGCGAAGTCGACGTTGATGAGCCCCGGGCGCGTGATGAGCTCCGCGATGCCCTGCACAGCCCCCTGCAGCACCTGGTTCGCCGCCTTGAACGCATCGAGGAGCGTCGTCTGGGCTCCCAGCACCGTGAGCAGCTTCTGATTGGGAATGGTGATCAGCGAGTCGCAGTATTTGGCGATCTCGGCGATGCCGTGATCGGCCACGTGCGAGCGCTTGCCCCCCTCCATCTCGAAGGGCTTGGTGACCACCGCCACGGTGAGGATCCCCATCTCCTTGGCGATCTGCGCGACCACCGGGGCGCCGCCGGTGCCGGTGCCGCCGCCCATGCCGGCGGTGACGAACAGCATGTCGCAGCCCTTGATGAGCTCGACGATGCGGTCGCGGTCCTCCATGGCCGCCTGGCGGCCGACCTCCGGGTCCGCCCCCGCACCGAGGCCCTTGGTGATGTTGCTGCCGATCTGCAGGGCGGTCTTCACCCGCGCGTGCTTGAGCGCCTGCGCGTCGGTGTTGATACACATGAATTCCACGCCCTCTATGCCGGTCGTCAGCATGTGGGCGACGGCGTTGCCGCCGCCGCCGCCCACGCCGATGACCTTGATGACGGCGCTCGGGGTATAGGCATCCATCAGTTCGAACATTGCGCGCTCCTCGTTGAATGTAGTGTTGAACGGGTGAAATCGATCGATGTCAGAAGTTGCCCTGGAACCAGGTACGCATGCGGCCGAGAGCCGACTTGGCGTTGCCCCCCAGGGACCTGCCGCGACGCGCGGGCAGAATGTTGTCGCGCGCGTAGAGCAGCAGCCCCACGCCCGTGGAGAAAATCGGATTGCCGATGACGTCGGTGAGCCCCTGCACCTGCTGCGGCAGACCGAGGCGCACCGGCACGTGAAACACCTCCTCGGCGAGCTCTATCGCCCCTTCCATGCGCGCACTGCCGCCGGTGAGCACGACCCCGGCGACGATGAGCTCCTCGAAGCCGCTCCTGCGCAGCTCCTCGCGCACCAGGCCGAAGAGCTCCTCGTAGCGCGGCTCGACGACCTCGGCGAGCGTCTGGCGGGCGAGGCGGCGCGCCGGCCGCTCGCCCACGCTCGGCACCTCGATGGTCTCGTCCGGGTTGGCGAGCTGCGAGAGCGCGCAGGCATAGCGGATCTTGATGTCCTCGGCGTGCTGCGTCGGCGTGCGCATCGACACCGCGATGTCGTTGGTCACCTGGTCGCCGGCGATCGGGATGATCGCCGTGTGGCGGATCGCCCCCTGGACGAACACCGCGATGTCGGTGGTGCCGCCGCCGATGTCGACCATGCAGACCCCGAGCTCCTTCTCGTCTTCGGTAAGCACGGCGAAGCTCGAGGCGAGCTGCTCGAGCACCACGTCGTCGACCTCCAGCCCGCAGCGCTTGATGCACTTCTCGATGTTCTGCGCGGCGCTGTCGGCGCCGGTGACGATGTGCACCTTGGCCTCCAGGCGCACCCCCGACATGCCGATCGGGTCGCGGATGCCCTCCTGGCCGTCGACGATGAACTCCTGCGGCAACACGTGCAGGATCTTCTGATCGGCGGGAATGGCGACCGCCTTGGCCGCATCGATTACATGACCGACGTCGCCGTGGGTCACCTCGCGGTCGCGGATCGCCACCACGCCGTGGGAGTTGAGGCTGCGCACGTGGCTGCCGGCGATGCCGGCGAACACCGAGTGGATCTCGCAGCCGGCCATGAGCTCGGCCTCCTCCACGGCCCGCTGGATCGACTGCACGGTCGACTCGATGTTGACGACCACGCCCTTCTTCAGTCCGCGCGAGGGCTGGGAGCCGACGCCGATCACCTCGATCGCGCCGTCGGCGTCGACCTCCCCGACCAGCGCGACGACCTTGGAGGTGCCGATGTCAAGACCGACGATGAGGTCTCTGTCGGATCGTCTACGCATCGTAGCCCTCCTGCCCGTGCCGGGCGCCGGGGTCGGGCGCGGCGAGCCCGCCGAGGCGCTCGGACGGGCCGGCCGGCCGTGTGTACCGGCTTTCGCTTGCTGTTGCATTTTGCGGATTACCTTCGCGCCAACCGATGGCGAAACCGTTCGTGTAACGCATATCCACGTATGAGATCGCGGCGGCACGGCGCTCGACGATGCCGAGCGCCGCGCTCATGAATCTGTCGAATCTGTCCTCCACCTGGGAGCGGCCGAGCCTCACCGTGATGCCGTCGCTCAACGCGAAGCGCCACGCACCGCTCGCATCGAGGCTGAGAGCCGTGATGGCGAGCCCGCTCGGGGCGAGGCGCTTCTGCATCGCCAGATACCGTCGTGTCACCTCGGCCTGCGTGCCCTGGGGTCCGGTAAGGCGCGCCAGCCCCGGCGGCGGCGCATTCACGTGCGACAGGAACAGCACACCGCTCGAGTTGACCAGGCCGTCCCCATCCCAGCGGGCGGCGGCGTGCTGCTCGCGCACCCATACGTCGAGGCCGTGTGGCCAGGCGCGCTGCACGCCTGCGGAAGCCACCCAGGGAAGCGCCTCGACGGCGCGCCGTACGTCCGTCAGGCTCACCATGAGCAGCCCCGACCCGTGCACCGCACGGGCGACCGTCCGTTCGATCTGCGGCGGTGTGACATGCTGGAATCGGCCGGTGACCGTCACGGTGCGGATGGGTTGGTTGAGCGCCCACAGCCCCGCGAGCAGCGCCGCCGGCGCCGCCGCGGCCGCGATCGCCCGGCGGGTGATGCGCCGGGCCGGCCTCTCGGCCCGCTCGCTCGGGCGGCGGTTGCGGGTCCGCTTTCGTTTCCACGGCCGCATGGCTACCGGCTCCCCCTGCGCCCGGGCACGGCGGGGCGGCTCGCGCGCGCGCCCCTGGCGGGATGGTGTCGCGGGCGCATCAGGCCGCCTCCCCCACGATGTGCACCTCCGGATGCAGGCTTACCCCGTGCATGCGCTCGACCGCCTCGCGCACCCGCTCGATGAGCGTCTCGATGTCGGCGGCCGTGGCGTTGCCGTGATTGATGATGAAGTTGGCGTGCTTGGTGGAAACCGAGGCGCCGCCTACCGCCAAGCCCTTCAGCCCTGCCGTCTCGATGAGGCGCGCGGCATGGTCGCCGGGGGGGTTGGTGAACACCGAGCCGCAGCTCCACTCGCCGATCGGCTGAGTCGCACGCCGCCGCTCCAGCAGCTCACGCACCTCGCTCTCGTGCGCCATGGGCCGTTTCTCGAAGCGCAGCGTCGCGCTCACGAACCATTCCCCGGGCGACGGCGGCTCGACGTGCCGATACGCCACGCGGTACTCGTCCGCAGTGCGCCGGCGCTCGCGTCCCTGGCGGTCCATGGTCTCGACCGCGAGCACGTGCCGCCAGGTCTCCCCGCCGAAGGCCCCGGCGTTCATCGCCAGGGCCCCGCCAAGCGTGCCGGGAATGCCGGCAAAGAACTCCGCCGGTCCCAGGCCCCACTTGATGCATTGCCGGGCGATGCGCGCGCACGCGGTGCCCGCCTCGGCGTACACGGTTTGCTCGCTCACGCGATCCACCCGCTCGAGCGTGCCGTGGGTGCCGATCACCACGCCGCGGATGCCCCCGTCGCGCACCAGCAGGTTGCTGCCGAGCCCGACCCAGCACACCGGCATCGCGCTCGGCAGGCTGCGCAGGAACGAAGCGAGCTCGGCGCGGTTCTCGGGCACGAAATAAATCTCGGCCGGCCCTCCCACGTGCCAGGAGGTGTGGCGGCTCATCGGCTCGTTGAGCCGCACGCGCGGCAGGAAGGATGCGGCGACCGACACGGTCATGGACTTCTCCGCGCAGGACTCAGCAGCTGCAGCCGCTCGGCGAGGCCGTGCGCCACCGCACTGATGTTGCCGGCGCCCATGGCCACGATCAGATCGCCGTCACGGATCACGTCCTTGAGGGATTCGGCGAGCTCCTCGACGCGCTCGACGAACAACGGCTCGACCTGGCCGCGGCTGCGCACGGCGCGGCAGATGGCCCGCCCGTCGGCGCCGGGGATCGCTGCCTCGCCGGCGGCATAGACCTCCGTGACCAGCAACACATCGACCGCGGACAGCGCCTTGGCGAAGTCGTCGATCAGGTCGTGAGTGCGGCTGTAGCGGTGCGGCTGGAAGGCGAGCACGATCCGCCGTCCCGGATAGGCCTGGCGCAGCGCCTCGAGCGTCGCGGCCACTTCGGTCGGATGGTGGCCATAGTCGTCGATGACGGTCACCGTGCCGGCGGCGGTGTCGATGTCGGCTACGCGCTGCAGCCGCCGGTCGACGCCCTGAAAGCCGGCGAGCGCGCGGCCGATGGCCTCATCGCCGATACCGAGCTCGGTGCCCACGGCGATTGCCGCCAGGGCGTTCAATACGTTGTGTGCGCCGGGGAGATTGACCGTGACCTCGAGCGGGGCACGCTGGGGGCGCATCACCGAGAAGCTGCTCTGCAGGCCGAGCCGCTGCACGTTGCGGGCGCGCACGTCTGCGTCCTCGCTCAGACCGTAGGTCAGGACGGGTCGGCCGACGCGCGGCAGGATGGTGCGCACGTTTTCACACTCGAGGCACAACACCGCCAGGCCGTAGAACGGCAGGTTGTGCAGGAAATCGACGAAGCTCTGCTTGAGCCGCTCGAAGTCCCCGCCGTGGGTCGCCAGGTGATCGTTGTCGATGTTGGTGACCACCGAGATGAGCGGCTGCAGATGCAGGAACGAGGCGTCGCTCTCGTCCGCCTCGGCTACCAGGTACGGACCGGCGCCGAGGCGCGCGTGGCTGCCGGCACTTTTCAGCCGGCCGCCGATCACGAAGGTCGGATCCTCCCCGCCCTCGGCGAGGATGCTGGCGATCAGGCTCGTCGTGGTGGTCTTGCCGTGGCTGCCGGCCACGGCGATGGCATGCCGGAAGCGCATCAGCTCGCCCAGCATCTCCGCGCGCGAGACCACCGGCACCCGCCGCTCGAGCGCGGCACCGACCTCGGGATTGCCTTGGGCGACGGCGCCCGAGACCACGAGCACGTCCGCCCCCTCGATGTGCCGGGCATCGTGACCGATGTGCACGACGGCGCCGAGCCGCGCGAGCCGCTCGGTCACCGGACTCGCCTTCAGATCCGAGCCCTGCACGCGGTAGCCGAGATTGAGCAACACCTCGGCGATGCCGCTCATGCCGCTGCCGCCGATGCCGACGAAGTGGAGGGTGTTGATGCGGCGCATGCGATCGCGCCCGGAAGGGCCGCGCGGGCCGGGCTGTGCGCCCTGCGCGCCGCGCCCGCCGTTACCGGGATCCGTCCCCGTGCCTGGCCCCGCGCGCCGGCTGTCGCCCGAAAAAATCGCTCCCGGCGATTTAGTGCTCGTCCCATCCTGGGACTCGCCCCGCTGGGGCCGGTGCTGCGCACCGTCCAAAATCGCTCCCGGCGATTTTGTCATGCTGCCCTCCTCGCGAGCGCAAGACAGGCGCTCGCGAGACGCTCGGTGGCATCGGGCCT
>JAJZVF010000160.1 GCA_021845825.1 Pseudomonadota bacterium
AGGCGGTGGCGGCCGAACCGGCGACCGACGAAATAGGCGCCGATGTCGGCACACCAGACCAGGATCAGCGCGAACAGCACCCATTGCGCGCCCCGCCCGGCGTCCAGGCGCATGCGCACAAGGGCGGCCCAGGCCGGCACCAGCGCACACAGGCCGGCGGTCGCAGCCGACCAGGGCCTTACCCGGTGCGGGGCAAGCGTGATCCAGCCGAGTGCCGCCAGCCACCAGAGGAACGCCGCCCGCAAGAGCCACTCGAGACCCGTGCGGCTCGCGGCGAGCGCCCACGCGAGCGGCAGAAGCAGCGCGACGAGCACCATGTAGCCGAGGCGCACGGCAAGCCTCGGCCCGGCTGCACCGGCCGGGTCCGTGGGGTGCGCCCCGGCGGGCACTGCGGCGCGCACGGCGTGCGGGCGCTGCCCGTCGGCCCCGGCGTGGGGCGCCGGCTCCTGCGCTGCGCCAACTGCGGTGTGCTCGCCCGCGCTGCCCGCGGGCAGGGGCCGACGCTCGAGAAACCCTGACCACTCCCAGGCCCCGGCGAGCACGGCTGCGCTGAGCACGATCACCGTGGCAAGCGCCGGCAGCGCGAGCAGCACGAGCAGCAGCAGCGCGATCAGGACGGCGGCGGTAATGATTCGCTTGCGCAGCGAGTCGCTCACGTCGGGGGCGCTTTCTTCACTGGGAGACCGGCAGGTGGGGCGCTTGCAGCTGCCCGCCCGTGAGTCCGAAACGGCGCTCGCGGCCGGCGAAGAACTGCAGCGCCCGGGTGAGTTCCGCTCGATCGAAATCCGGCCAGAGCCGCTCGCTGAAGTACAGCTCCGCGTAGGCGAGATTCCACAGCAGGAAATTGCTGATGCGGCGCTCCCCCCCGGTGCGGATCAGCAGGTCCGCATCCGGCAGGTCCGCGAGCTCGAGTGCGCCGGCAAAACGCCGCTCGTCGATCTCATCAGGGCGCAATCTCCCGCTGGCGCACTCCCCGGCGAGCTTGCGCGCCGCCTGCACGATGTCCCAGCGGCCGCCATAGCTCACCGCGAGCTGCAGCTTCAGGCCCCGATTGGCGGCCGTGCGCTGCTCCGCAGAGGCGATCCGCGCCTGCAGCCGTACCGAGAGCGCCTGGCGATTGCCGATGATGCGCAGCCGCACCCCTTTGCGGTCGAGCTCGTCGACCTCCCGGTCGATGGCCGAGAGGAACAGTCCCATCAAGCTCGCCACTTCCTCGGCCGGCCGGGACCAGTTCTCGCTCGAAAACGCGAACAACGTGAGCGCCTCGACCCCGAGCTCGGAGCATTCCTCGACGCACAGGCGCACGGGCACAAGGCCCGCCTCGTGCCCCGTGGAGCGCGTGAGGCCTCGAGCGGCGGCCCACCGGCCGTTGCCGTCCATCGTGATCGCGACGTGGTGCGGCAGGCTCTCGGGGCTGGCGATGGGGGGGGCGGGGCCGCTCATCAGACTTGCATGATTTCCTTTTCCTTGGCCGCCAGGAGCTGCTCGATGTCGGCGATGTGCTTGTCGGTCAGCTTCTGGATTTCGGCTTCGGCACGCCGCTCATCGTCCTGGGAGATGAGCTTCTCTTTGAGCGCCTCTTTGACATCGTTCATGACGTCACGCCGAACATTGCGCACGGCAACGCGCGCGCTCTCGGCGTCGGCTTTGAGGACTTTGGTGATCTCGCGCCGGCGCTCCTCGGTGAGCGGCGGCATAGGGATACGGATGACGGTGCCCGCGGTCATCGGCGTCAGTCCCAGGTCGGACTTGAATATCGCCTTCTCGATGGCCTGCACGACGCCCTTTTCCCACGGGGAGATCACCAGGGTGCGCCCGTCCTCGACGGCAATGCTGGCGACCTGCTGCAGCGGGACGTCCGAGCCGTAGTAGTCCACCTTCAGATGCTCGATAAGGCTCGGATGAGCCCGGCCGGTGCGCAGCTTCTTCATCGTGTCCTGGAAGGTGTGCACGCATTTGGCCATGCGCTCGCGCGCGTCTTTTTTGATGTCTTCGAGCATTGCGATACTCCGCTACGGGGCGAAAGTCGCCTGCGGCGCGCTCGCCGTGCGCGCCCCTCGAGCGGCTCGAGGAGGCGAGCGAAACGCGCGGCCCGTGTCCGCGAATTCCCTGCCGATTGCCGCCATGATCTGCATCGAGCACCTGTCACTCGCACGTGACGACGGTACCGACCTCGTCGCCGCGCACGGCCCGGGTGAGCTCCCCGGGATTGTTGAGATTGAACACCTGCAAGGGCACGCGGTTGTCGCGGCACATCACGATGGCGGTCGCGTCCATCACGCTGAGCTTCTCGGCGAGCACGCGGTCGAAGGTGAGGCGCGCGTAGCGCACGGCGTGCGGGTTGTCCACCGGGTCGGCCGAGTAGACCCCGTCGACCTTGGTCGCCTTGAGCAGCACGTCCGCATTGATCTCGATGGCGCGCAGCGCCGCGGCGGTGTCCGTGGTGAAAAAGGGATTGCCCGTGCCGGCGGCGCAGATCACCACCCGCCCTTTCTCGAGGTGGCGCACGGCGCGGCGGCGGATGTAATCCTCGCAGACCTCGTTGATGCGGATGGCCGACATCACGCGCGCGTGCAGGCCCCTGTTCTCGAGCGCATCCTGCATCGCAAGCGCATTCATGACCGTGGCGAGCATGCCCATGTGATCGGCCGTCACGCGGTCCATGCCATCGCGCGCGAGACCCGCCCCGCGAAAGATGTTGCCGCCGCCGACGACCACGGCGAGCTGCACGCCGGAGCCGGCGATCTCCTCGATCTCCCCGGCAATGCGCTTGAGCACCGCCGCGTCGATGCCGTACTCGCCCCGGCCCATCAGGGCCTCGCCGGAGAGCTTCACGAGCACGCGGGAGTAGCGAGAGGGCCTGGTTTTTTCAATCGCCATGCACCGACCTTACCCCGTCAGGGAACGGGCCACCTCAAATTTAGGCTGTCCGCAGCGGCTCCCTCGAGCCGATTTGCCGCAGGCGCCGCGAGCACGCCGCTCGGGCGCGCGGAAAGACCTCTGCTTCTCAACCCGCCGGCAACTGGGCGCTGCGCCCGGGCGCCCTGCCCGCAGTGTGTGAAGAGTCCGACCGATGTCTCAATCCTTACTCCGGAGTGCTGGAGCTCTTCACTTGCGCCATGACCTGCGCGACGAAGTCCTCCCGCTTTTTCTCGATGCCGGCGCCGACCTCGAAGCGCTCGAACGAGAGCACCTCGGCACCCGAGCCCTTCAGCAGCTTCTCGATCGTCACGTCCGGGTCCTTGACGAACGGCTGGCCGAGGAGCGTGATCTCCCCGAGGGACTTGCGCAAGCGTCCCTCGACCATCTTCGCGACGATTTCGGGCGGCTTTCCCTCCCCGAGAGCCTGCTCGGTGAGGACCTCGCGCTCCTTGGCGAGCACCTCCTGCGGCACGTCCCGCGCAGAGAGGTAGCGGGGATTGGCCGCGGCGATGTGCATCGCGAGATCGCGAGCAAGCTCGACCTGTCCGCCCTTGAGGGCGACCAAAACGCCGATGCGGGTGCCGTGCAGATAGGCGCCCAGGTGCTGCGGCGCCTCGAGCAGCGCAAAGCGGCGCACGCCGATGTTCTCGCCGACCTTGGCCACGAGCGCCCGCCTGCGCTCCTCCACCGTTTCGGTGCCGAGCTGGGCCGCAAGCAGGGCCTCGAGGCTCACCGGCCGCTCGGCCACGGCCCGCGCGGCCACGGCCGCCGCAAATGCCCTGAAATCCTGCTCGCGCGCCACGAAGTCGGTCTCGCAGTTGACCTCAACCATGGCCGCGCGGCGCCCGTCCGCGGAGCGCTCGATCGCAATGACTCCCTCGGCGGCGATGCGGGCCGCTTTCTTGTCGGCCTTGGCCAGACCTTGTTTGCGCATCAGCTCCGCGGCGGCATCCAGATCGCCGCCGGTCTCGAGGAGCGCCTTCTTGCACTCCATCATGCCCGCGCCCGTACGCTCGCGCAGCTCCTTGACGGTCTGTGCCGTGACACTCATGTCAGTCTCCCCGGCCGCTCTTGCGGCGGGAAGCTCCGTTCGGCCGCCGCGCGACCGATGCGGGGGTCGTGCCCGTACCGCCCGAGGCGGCCACTTCCGGCACCTCGACCTCGAGCGCTTCCTCGTCGACGGCGACATCCTCGCTCACGGGTGCGGCAGGAGCCTTCACCAGCGGCGGCCGGCGCCGGCTCACGGGCTTGCGGGCGCGCACCGGGGCCGGTCTCGGCTTGCCGCGCGCGGACTTCTTGCGGGGGTTGCCCGCCTCATCGAGCTCGACGAACTCGTCCTCGCCCGTGACGACCGCGGGCATGGACTCCTTGCCCTCGAGCACCGCGTCGGCGACGCCGGCGGCGTAGAGCTGGATGGCCCGCATGGCGTCGTCGTTGCCCGGGATCACGTAATCGATGCCGTCCGGGTTGCAATTGGTGTCGACCACGGCCACCACCGGGATGCCGAGCTTGCGGGCCTCGTCGATCGCAAGCTTCTCGTGGCCGACGTCAATCACGAACAGCGCATCCGGGAGCGAATCCATCTTCTTGATGCCCCCCAGGCTCTTCTCGAGCTTCTGCTGCTCGCGGCGCAGCTGGGTGGCCTCTTTCTTGCCGCGTCTCTCGAGCGCCCCGGAGGCGGCGAGCTCGGTAATCTCCTCCAGGCGCTTGATGGACTGGCGTATGGTCTTGAAATTCGTGAGCATGCCGCCGAGCCAGCGCTGATTGACGTAGGGCTGGCTGGCGCGCTCGGCCTCCTTCTGGATCGAGTCGCGGGCCGAGCGCTTGGTACCGACGAACAGCACCCGGCCGCCGTCGGCCGCGACGCCCTTGACGAACTGCGCAGCCTGCGCATACATGGGCTGCGTCTTCTCGAGATTGATGATGTGGATCCGGTTGCGCTCGCCGAAGATATAGGGGGCCATCTTCGGGTTCCAGAAGCGGGTCTGGTGTCCGAAATGGACCCCCGCTTCCAGCATCTGTCGCATGGACACGCTGGGCATGAGATTCTCCTCGTTGGGTTGAGCCTCCGCGCACCTCCGCAGCCATCCCGCCCGGGGGGTCTTGCGTCCCCCGCCCGGCGGAACACCCAGCCAGCGGATTTCAGCGGTGCGCGTGTGGGTTGATTGCCAAAAAAGGCCGCGCTTTATACCATGAAGACCTCGCCTGAACAACGTCTTGCGCGGGCAACAGCCGGGCTGTTGCGCAGCTCGCGCGGTTAGGCCTTTCCGGAAGATCCATGCACGTCACCATCAAATCCCCCGAGGAGCAGGCAAAGATGCGCATCGCCGGCCAGCTGGCCGCCGCGGTGCTCGATATGGTCGCCGAGCACGTGGTGCCGGGGGTGACCACCGAGGAGCTCGATCGCATCTGCCACGATTACATCGTCAACGTCCAGCGCTCGGTGCCGGCCAACCTCAATTACCGGGGATTCCCCAAGACCATTTGCACCTCGGTCAATCACGTCGTCTGTCACGGGATTCCGAACGAGAAGCGCCTCAAGGCCGGGGACATCGTCAACATCGACGTGACAGTCATCCGCGACGGCTACCATGGCGACACCAGCCGCATGTACTTCGTGGGCAAGCCGCCCGCCCACGCGCAGCGGCTCACCGAGACCTGCCTCGAGGCGATGTGGCGCGGCATCGAAGTGGTACGCCCGGGCACGCAGCTCGGGGACATCGGCCATGCCATCCAGAGCTTCGTCGAGCAGCACAATTATTCGGTGGTGCGCGAGTACTGCGGCCACGGTATCGGCCGGGTCTACCACGAGGATCCGCAGGTGCTGCATTACGGTGAGCCCGGGACGGGGCTTATCCTCGAGCCCGGCATGACCTTTACAATCGAGCCTATGGTGAATGCGGGCAAGCGCCACGTGCGGCTGCTTCCCGACGGCTGGACCGTGATCACCAAGGACCACTCCCTGTCGGCCCAGTGGGAGCACACCATTCTGGTGACGGACCGCGGCCACGAGGTGCTCACGCTCGGGGCAGCCGACCGGCGCACACACTGATCGACATGGCCGCCGCAGACCTGGATCCCGATGACTCGGGAGCGACCTCGACGCCCCCCGCCCGGCTCGACTGGCCGCTGCTCGCCCGGCTGCCGCAGCTGCTCGCCGAAGGGGCGAAGGCGCCGAGCGCCTTCCGGGCAGTGCTCGGCCAGGCGCACGAGGAGCTCAAGGCGCGCTTCCTCGCCGATGAGCCGGTCGAGGCCCTGGTGCACGCGCGCGCCGCCCTCATCGACAGCGTGCTGCAGGCCGCCTGGCACACCCACACTCTCGCCTCGATGAGCGCCTGGGCGCTGATCGCGGTGGGCGGCTACGGGCGCGGTGAGCTGCATCTGTGCTCGGACATCGACATTCTGCTGCTCGCGCCGCGCTGCCCG
>JAJZVF010000161.1 GCA_021845825.1 Pseudomonadota bacterium
CACCTGCAGCGCATCGGGCTGGATGCCGAGATAGGCGTTGAGGTTGAGCGGCATGTCGGAAAACCGGCGGTAGTGGCAGCTGTGGAGGTAACAGCAAGAGGCGTGCCAGTGGCGCCGCCGGCGGTTTTTCGGTCGCGGCTGCGGCGCGCCGCCCTCCGGAGCGTGAGCCGGATCACGTAGGGGGCGGCAAGGAATCGCCGCGGCGCGGCAGATCGGAGGCTTACGGGCCGGCTTTGCGCGGGCGAGAATCGCCCGCGGCGATCGGTGGATCGCCGCTTTGGGGAGGGGTAAGGGTTACGGCGCGCTGCGCGCGGGCAGCGCTCGCGCTGGCCTGCAAATTGCAGGCTGTGGGACATCATGAAAGCGCACGCGTCAACATTCCGTCACTGCCGTCCGCTGCGGGCGGTGGCCGTCCTTGCCGCCTTGAGCGTCGCAGCCGGGACGCCCGTCTTCGCCGCCATTCAGCCGCTCGCCTCCATCCGGGCGGCGGCCGAGAATTTCATACGCGCCCAGATGCCCCCGGGGCAGGGTGCCGTCGTCAGCGCCGGCAGGCTCGATTCCCGCTTGCGTCTGGCGCGCTGCGCGGGCCCGCTCGATGCCTCGCTGCTTTCCGGCGAGCGCCTGCAGGCGAATGCGTCCGTCGCCGTCGCCTGCCGGGACGGCGCCGACTGGACACTCTATGTCCCGGTGCGCGTGCGCTCGCGCATCCGGGTGTGGGTCTTGCGCAGGCCGGAAGTCCAGGGGGCGCGGTTGACTGCGGCGGACCTCGTGCCGCAGACACGTCTGGTGTCGGGACTGTCTTCCGGCTATGTCGGCAATCTCGCCGTGCTCGGCCGCGCTACGCTGCGGCATGCCTTGCCGGCCGGGGCGGCGCTGCACCTCGATGATCTGCTCGCCGACTTCCTGGTGCACCAGGGCCAGCAGGTCGTGCTGCTCGCCTCGTTCGGCGGCATCCGGGTCCGCGCCGAGGGGGTGGCGCTGCAGGCGGGCCGATACGGCGCGCTGATCCGGGTGCGGAACCTGTCCTCCTCCAGGGTCGTCCAGGGCATCGTGCAGAGCCGGACCCTGGTGGATGTCATGCCCTAAAGTTGCGCTTTGTCCGGCCGATACTCGCTCAAAGAAGCTTAAGGAGATTCGCGGTGACCGGCAAAATCGACAGCCTGAGCGGCGCCCCGACCGCGGTCGGGACGGGTCATCGCCCGGGAAGCGCTCAGAATGCGACTGCGAGCAGCCAGGCAGAGGCCGGTTCGGCCGGGACCCCGACCGCCGATGTGCACATCACCGATTCGGCCAGCCTGCTCGCCGGCCTCGCGCAGCAGCTTAGCGCTACGCCCGCCGTAAACGAGGCGCGCGTCGCGCAGCTGCGCACCGCCATTGAAAGCGGCAGCTACACCGTCCAGTCCGGGCATGTGGCCGCCCAGCTCCTGCAGTTCGAGCGCTCGCTCGCGCAGATCGGCGCAGGCTGATATGGACCCGGCCGTCTGCCGTGAGCATCTGTCGGCGCTGCTCGCTGAGGAAGCGGCACTGCTCGAGCAGCTCGAGACGCTGCTCACCGGCGAAGCGAGTGTCCTGCAGACTGCCGACATCCGGGCGCTGGAGGGTACGACCCGCGCCCGCCAGGACCGGATGGGCGCGCTCGCCCGCCTGGAGGAGCAACGCGGCGTGCTCTGCGCGCTGCATGGGTTTGCGGCGGACCGGGCGGGACTCGAGGCCCTGATGGCCTGGTGCGATCCGCAGGGAACGCTGACCGAGTGCCTGCGCGACTGTGCCACGCGCGCGGTGCGCTGCCGGGATCTCAACGACCGCAACGGCATTCTGGTTACCGCGCGTCTGAAAAGGGTGCAGGGCATGCTGGGTGCGCTGACCGGCCGCCCGGCCCGTCTCGACACGTACGGCCCCCGGGGCCAATGCTGCGGCGGCACCCCTTGGGGGCGCTCGCTCGGGGCCGCCTGAGACCGTACCGGAGCAGCGCCGCGCGGGTCGCCCGCTGCGGGCCGTTCACCCGACGCTGCGCTGCGAGCCGCCGCAAGCCGACCGGTGCAGGGAGGCTGCGGTCGGGGCGCAATCGGCCGTATCAGGAATGATGCGGATCGTTGTTCGCGGTGAATTCCGTGGGGGGAACCCTCAGCCGAGCGCATCGCGCAGGGCGCCGATTTCCGCGGCGGATGCTTCCAGCAGCGTCTGACAAGCCTGCGGATCGAGCCCCAGGCGCTGCAGGGGCTTGGCTCCCTGAACGACCTCGGCGAGCGCGAGCGGATCGCCGATATCGGCGAGCAGCGTGCCGGCGAGCAGGACATCGGCGAGCCCCGGCGGTCCGCGCATCTCGCGCTCATAGTTTTCCGATTCCTGCACCGCGAGGACGATCTCCTCCGCCATGCCCCAGTTCTCGAGCAGGGCCGCCGCGATGCTGCGGTGCCAGGCACGCTCGATGGCCTGATAGGCCGCCGCGTCATGGAACAGCGAGCGATGGCGGCCGGCGCGCGTGAGGATATAGAGACGCCCGACCCCCTGCAGCAGGCCGGCGAGCAGCGCCGTGTCGGCGATGACCTGGGTGTGCCGCCGCGCGACGACGAAGCTGAGACTTGCCACCAGCACGCAGCGCCGCCAGAGCACTCCGAGCTGCGCCTCCAGTCCGCGCAGCGTGGGGGCGTTGCGCAGCTGGCGCATCGCGCAGGCGATGGTCGCGGTCCGCACGGTATCGAGGCCGACGCGGGTGACGGCCGAGCGCAGGTCCGTGACCGGCACGGCCTCGGGGTTGAACGCGGCGGAGTTCGCCATGCGCACCAGCTGCGTGGCGAGTACCGGCTCTGCGCCGATGACCCGCACGATGCGCGCGGTGTCGGCCTGCTCGTCGTTGAGGACCCGCTGGATCCGCACGACGATGTGCGGAAATCCCGGCAGCTCGACCCTGCCTCCGGAGAGCTCGGCGGCGAGCGCCTGCACGAAAGTGAAGGCGACGTCGCGCTCGGTTGCGCCGGTGGCGTGGCTCGCGGTCGATTCGAGGAGTTGGGCTTGCATGGGGTGTGCGCTGCGTTCGGCAATCAGACGCCGAGTGCCTCGCGCAGGGCGTCGATCTCGTGCTGCGATTCTTCGAGCAGATTGCGGTAGCCCGCCGCGTCGATCTGCATGCGTCGGCAAGCGGCGACATCGTGCATGTTGAGCTCCAGGGTTTCCGGATGGTCCTTGAAGGCGCTGAGCAGGTAGCTCACCGTGAGCACGTCGGTCAGATCGGGGGTGCCGGTGCCCTTGCGCTCGAGGTCCTCGTACTCGCTCACCGCCTGTACGATTTCCTCGGCCATCTCCCAGTTCTCGAGCAGCGCCCTGGCGATCGAGGCGTGCCAGTCGCGCACGATGGAGTTGTAGGTGGGCTCATCGGCGGCCAGTTCCGGGTGGTTGCCGGCTCGCGTCAGGATGTAGAGCTTGCCGATGCCGTGCAGCAGGCCCGCCAGCATGGCGGTATCGGGATTGACGCGCGAGAAGCGCTTGGCGACCACGTAGGAGGTGGCAGCGACCGAAGCGCTGCTTCGCCACAGCGCCTCGAGCGGGCGCTCCAGGCCCTTCAGCTCCGCGGACCGCTTCAGCTGCGCCATGGCGAAGGCGATGGCCGCCGAGCGCACCATGTTAAATCCGAGCCGCGCGATGGCGCTGCGCAGATCGGTGATCGCGCGCCCGCTGAAGTTGATGGCCGCGGAGTTCGCGATCTGCAGCAAGCGCGCGGCCAGCATCGGCTCGGAGCCGACCACCCGCACGACCTTCTCCTGCGAGACCTCCTCGTCGGAGAGCACCTGGCGGACCCTCAGGGCGACGTCCGGGAAGCTCGGCAGATCCACCTTGCCGCCGGAGAGCTCGGCGGCGAGCGCCTGGACGAAGGCAAAGACCTCCGTGCGGGCGGCGGGAGCGGCAATCTCTCTGGCGGGACTGTTCAAGCGGGCGGCCTCTTCGCGGGCACCGTATCGGCAGGCGCATGTTCGGCTCCATGCCGCGAGCACGCCAGTACGTGGCTCACGGTTCAGGCTTCTCCCGGCGGCATCCGCTGCTCACGGGTGACGTCCATGGCGTCGGCCAGCTGGCGTATGCGGGCGGCGACGCTCTCCAGAGGCACGACATGCTGGGCCGCGCCGAGGGCAACGGCCTCCCCGGGCATGCCCCACACCACGCTGGTCCGCTCGTCCTGGGCGATGGTGCGGCTGCCGCTGTCGAGCATTTCCTTCAGGCCCCGGGCCCCGTCCTTGCCCATGCCGGTGAGCAGGGCGCCGATGGCGTTAGGGCCGACGTTCTGCGCCACGGAGCGGAACAGCACGTCCACCGAGGGCTTGTGCCGGTTCACCGGCACGCCGTCATCGAGCCGACAGACATAGCGGGCGCCGTCACGCACCACCAGCAGGTGGCGGTCGCCCGGGGCGATGTAGACGTGGCCGGCGAGGATCTGCTGGCCGTCCTGTGCCTCGCACACCGAGACGGCGCTGCAGCCGTCCATGCGCTGCGCGAACGGGCCGCTGAATGCCTTCGGAATGTGCTGCGCGATCACGGTCCCGGGGCAGTCCGGCGGCAGGCGCGTGAGCACTTCCTTGATGGCCTCGGTGCCGCCGGTGGAGGCGCCGATGGCGATGACACGGTCGGTGGTGCGCAGCTGCCTCGGGCCGGCGGTCTTCGCCAGCACCGCATCGGCGCTGTGGGCCGGTCCCGGGCAGAGCGCGGTGCGCTCGGGCGCGAGCGCCCGCACGCTGGCGCAGGCGGCGGTGCGGACCTTCTCGATGAGCTCCTCGCGATAGTCCTGGAACGTCGCAGCCAGGTCGACCTTGGGCTTCGGCAGGTAGTCGACCGCTCCGAGCGTGAGCGCATCGAGGGTCACATCGGCGCCGCGCTCGGTGAGCGAGGAGACCATGACCACCGGCATCGGCCGCAGGCGCATGAGATTGCGCAGAAAGGTGATGCCGTCCATTTTCGGCATCTCGACATCGAGCGTGAGCACATCGGGCTCGAGGCGCTTGATTTTCTCGCGCGCGGCACGTGCGTCGGCCGCGACGCCCACGACTTCTATGTCCGGTGCGCCAGAGAGCATCTCGGTGAGCAGGCTGCGCACCAGCGCCGAGTCATCGACGATGAGCACGCGGATGCGCCGCCGGGCGAGGCCGGCCGGGCGTCCGGGGAGCGCGCTTGCGCCAGGGCTCCTCATGTGAACAGCTCCACCTCGCCGCCGGCTGCCTGTCTGCACAGACTCTCCATGTAGAGCTGCTCGTGACGGCTGATGATGCGATTTTCCACCGGCTGGAGTTTGCGCAGCCGTGCCCGGCCGCTCGCCGGAAAGTAGATCACCTTGCGCGGACTCGTGCCGCCGAGGTCCTCGGCGGCCACCCTGTAGCCCTCGAGCGCCAGGTAGGCGCGGATGAAGCGGATATTGCGTCCGCCGACGTCGGTCATGACCGAGAGGATCTTTCCGCCGCCGAACAGCTTGATTTCCAGCCGCTCACGCGCGGCGCCGAGCTTCAGCAGGTCGTTGATCAGGCTTTCCATCGCGTACGAGCCGTAGCGAGTGGCGAGCCCGACGGCCGGGTCCAGCCAGTCGTCGGCCCCGAGCGAGGCGTCCTCGGGCAGCATGAAATGGTTCATGCCGCCCACCCCGCGCGCCGGATCGCGCACGCAGGCCGATACACACGAGCCGAGCACGGTGCTCACCGCCTCTTCGTAACGGGTGACGTAGTACTCTCCGGGGAGGATCTTCACCGCCCAGCAGGCGTTCTCGCGGTCCCAGTGGCGCTGGAAGTGCTCGAAGCCGGGCAGGGGGGGCGGCGGCTGAGGAGCGCGCTCGGCTTGGCCGTCCGCGCGCCGGCCGACCTTCGCATCAGACCCGCCGGTAGACGGTTTTGCCCATGAGACCATAGCTGTCGCAGACCTTGAACAGGCTTTCGGAATGGCCGAGGAACAACAGGTCCCCCGGCCGTTGCAGCAGGCTGAAGCGTACGAACAGGTCGCGCTGAGTGTCCTTGTCGAAGTAGATCACCACGTTGCGACAGAAAATGACGTCCAACGGTCCTTTCATCGGCAACGGGTGCATGAGATTGAGCTGTTTGAAGGTGACCAGGGAGGCGAGCTCCGGCGTCACTTGATGGACCGTGGTCCGCCCCGCGGGCCGCTCGATGAAGAACCGCGCGAGGCGCTCGCGCGAGAGGCCGGCCGTGCGCTCCGGGGCATATGCGCCGTTACGGGCGCGCTGCAGCACCTCCGAGTCGAGATCGGTTGCGAGGATGCGCACGTCCCAGCCGGCCGGATGAGGCAGGGTCTCGAGCACGGTCATGGCGATGGAGTAGGGCTCCTCGCCCGTCGAGCAGCCTGCCG
>JAJZVF010000162.1 GCA_021845825.1 Pseudomonadota bacterium
GGCCGCAGCGCCGGTACGGCCGCGGCGAGCCTTGTTGCCGAGGCGCGCATGAGGCTTCCTCCTCTCGGTCCGATTGTCTTCCCTCGCGCGGCGCACGCGGTCCATGCCGCTCTCGGCGCCCCTCAGCCGGCGGCGGTACAAGCGCTCATGCCGCTGTTGCCGGCACAGCCGGCGCTGCTGCCCCGCGCACCCATCGGCGGGACATGCGCCGCGGGTTTGCGCCGCGGGCCGCACCGGGCGCTCGCCCGCCGCCTCTCCGGGGCGGTGTTCGCCGCAGCGGGCACCGGAGCCGGCGGCTCGATGGGCGGCTCGCCGGCGGCCGGCATGACCGGCGGCCGGCCGGCTGGCTCGGCGTACCCCGGCTTTGCGGTGCGGCCGAACGGAGAAGTATCCGGCCGTGAGACCCTCGGCACGCTGCTGCGCCCGACGGTCCTGCGCGCCACGCGCGCGCAGCTGCTGCCCGAGCAGCGCCTGCTCCTTCCCAAGGGGGCCTTCATCGACTGCACGCTCGAGACGGCGATCGACTCGACGCTGCCGGGCATGACGAGCTGCATCACGGCCACCGACACCTTCAGCGCCGATGGCACGGTGGTGCTGCTCGAGCGCGGCACGCAGCTCATCGGAGAAACCCGCGGCCAGGTGCGCCAGGGGATGGCGCGGGTGTTCGTGATCTGGACCGAGGCCCGTACGCCCTCGGGAGTCCTCGTCCGGCTCGATTCCCCGGGCACGGATGCATTGGGGCGCTCGGGGTTGACCGGCACCGTCAACCGGCATTTCTGGCAGCGCTTCGGGGCGGCGCTGCTGGTCTCCACCATCGATGCGGGCGTGCAGTCGAGTCTCGAGTCCGGCAGCCGCACGGTGGTGATCGACCCGATGGCGTCCGAGGATGTCATGACGGAGGCGTTGCGCGGTACGGTGGACATTCCTCCGACCATCACGGTGCCCAACGGAGCGCGCATCCAGGTGCTGGTGGCGCGGGACGTCGATTTCAGGTCGGTGTATGAGCTCGTCCCTCGCTCCTGAGCAGACACTCCCGGCCGCTGCAGCGGGTCAGGATGCGGGCCCGGCCTCGGCGCTCGAGCTCACCTTGCGGGCGCTGCGTCCGCTGCTCGATCGCCCGGGGGTGACCGAGCTGTGCATCAACCGGCCCGGCGAGGCGTTTCTCGAGAGCGGCAGCGGCTGGCGGCGTGAGTCGCTGCCCGGGGCGGACTTCGAGTGGTGCCGGCGTTTCGCGCGCCTGGTGGCCAACTACACCCGCCAGCGCATCGATGAGGTGGCGCCGCTCCTTTGCGGCGCGCTGCCGAGCGGCGAGCGGGTGCAGATCGCACTGCCGCCGGCCACGGCCCGGGACTGCGTGGCCATCAACATCCGCCGGCCCGCGCAGCTGCCCTGGTCGGTCGGCGAGCTGTCCGCGCGCGGCATCTTCCGCGAGACGCGCCCGGCGGGGGAGGCGCCCCGGGAGATCGAACGGGAGCTGCGCGCGCTGCTTGCGGCGCGTCAATATGAAGCGTTCATGCGCCTGGCGGTGCGCAGCCGCTGCAACATCCTGGTGTCAGGTCCGACCGGATCCGGCAAGACGACCTGGACCAAGGCGCTGATCCGCGAGATTCCCGCCGACGAGCGCCTGATCACCATCGAGGACGCCCCGGAACTCACCCTCGACGCCCATGCCAATCACGTGCGGCTCTTTTACAGCAAGGACGACCAGGGTCTTGCGAGAGTCACGCCGAAGCAGCTCCTCGAGGCTTCCTTGCGGATGAAGCCCGACCGCATCCTGCTCGCGGAGCTGCGCTCGGAGGAGGCTTTCGACTACCTGCGCAATGTCAACTCCGGGCATCCCGGCTCGATCACCAGCGTGCACGCCTCGAGCGCACGGCTTGCCTTCGAGCAGCTGACACTGCTCGTCAAGCAGAGTCCGGGCGGCCGGCAACTCGCCCGCCGCGACATCCGCAGCCTCCTGCACCTGCTGATCGACGTGGTCATCCAATGCGGGCTCGACCGGCACCGGCGCTGCGTCAAGGAGATCTGGTACCGGCCGCGCAGCGAGGCAGGGATCTCGAGCGGGCGCGCGCCGGACCACCCGCGCGGGCGCGCGCCGGTCGATGGGCAGGCGTCGGCGCGATGATCGGTCCGCAGACCCTCACCGATCTGACACGCGGCCTGTCGGGTCTTGCCGTCGCCTACGGCAGCGTCCAGGCACCCATGTGGATCGCCATGGCGCGCGGGCGGGCCGCGCTCGATCGGTGGCTCGCCTCGCCGCTGCTCGCCGCTCCCTTGCTGCTCGCCGCGGGCGGCGCAATGTCGTGGGTGGCGTCGGCGCTGCGCGCGGCGGACCTCGGCAACGCTCTTTCGTATGCGCTGTCCGGCGCCGGTGTGTGCGCGGCGTTCGGATATGCCGGCGGACGCGTGCTCGCCTCGGCTCGGTCGCCGGTGCGCGATCAACACGTGCGCGGTGCCGTCGTGCGCGAGGATACGGCGGCCGGGCGGGCCGATGCGCCGCGCGGCTTGCAGAACGGGTTGGCCCGCCGGCACGGCGCGGCGGCCGAGGTCCGCGGCGCCGCGCTCACGCTCGCGGGCGTGCCGGTGCCGGCGGCCGATGAGACCAGGCACTTCAAGCTGATCGGCGCCACGGGCGCGGGCAAGAGCACCGCGATTCGCGAGCTGCTCGCCGGGGCGCTCGCGCGCGGCGATCGGGCCGTGATCGCCGATCCGGATGCCGGCTATCTCGGGCGTTTTTTCGAGCCGCGGCGCGGCGATGTCGTGTTAAGCCCCTTCGAGCGCGGGGCGCGCCGGTGGGATCTGTTCGGCGAGATCACCGATCCCTACGACATCGATCAACTCGCGCTCGCGCTCGTTCCCGACCACGAGGGCGCGGATCGCAGCTGGCGCGGCTATGCCCGGACGCTGTTCAGCGCGGTCACCGCTCAGGCCCGCGAGGCGGGGGTGTCGGATGTGGGCGAGCTCTATGATCTGCTGGTGACGGCCGGGCGCGGGGAGCTCAAGGTGCTCGTCGGCGGCACGCCCGCCCAACCGTTCTTCGACGAGCACAACGAGCGGATGCTCGACTCCATCCGCTCGGTGCTCAGCTCGGCGGTGGGGGCGCTGCGGCACGTGGCCCGCCAGGACGCCGAGCCCCTGTCGGTGAGGGGGTGGGTGCGATCGGGCGAAGGTACGCTCTTCATTCCCTATCGCGCCGGGCAGATCGCCTCGCTGCGCTCGATGATCTCCGGCTGGATGCGGCTCGCGATCTTCGAGGCCATGAACGGGCCGGAGGGCGGGCGGCCGCTGTGGTTCGTGGCCGATGAGCTCGATGCGCTCGGGGCGATCGATGGGTTGAAGGACGCGCTCGCGCGGTTGCGAAAGTTCGGCGGGCGCTGCGTGCTCGGCTTGCAGTCGATCGCGCAGGTGTCGAGCACCTACGGGGCGGGGCAGGCGCAGACCATCGTGGAGAACTGCGGCAACACGCTGATCCTCAGGTGCTCGGCGAGCGAGCACGGCGGCACCTCGCAGTTCGCCTCCCGTCTGATCGGGGAGCGCGAGGTGGTGCGCCTCACGCGCTCGAGGTCCAAGCGCCCGGGGAGCTGGCGCGCCTCGATCAGCGACAGCGAGCACCGGCAGGTCGAGCCGGCGGTGATGGCCTCCGAGATCGAGCGGCTCGCCGAGCTCACCGGGTATCTCAAACTCGCCTCCTCACCCGACTGGCGCCGGGTGCTGCTGCGCGTGCCCGAGCGCGAGCTGGCCGCGGGTGCTGCGCGGCGCTCGGCGCACGCCGCGCGGGCGGCGGATGAGGTGCGCGAGAGCGAGACGCGCCAGGCGATGCGCACTGCCGAGGGCTGCGAGCATGAGTGAGGCGCCGCAGGCGGATCTTGTCA
The DNA here is from genome assembly GCA_021845825.1 of Pseudomonadota bacterium. GTDB lineage: Bacteria > Pseudomonadota > Gammaproteobacteria > Steroidobacterales > Steroidobacteraceae > 13-2-20CM-66-19. The sequence continues at coordinate 3,873 of JAJZVF010000162.1, forward strand.
TGCGGGCAGGGCTGCTGATGGAGGCGGCCGAGGCGCAGCAGCGCCTCGGTGAGCAGTGCGTCGAGCGGCTGCACGCGCATCTGCGTGATCTCGACAGCGTCGTGCGCGATGAGATACACCACACGCTGAGCGAGGCGATCGCCGGTCTGGTCGAGGAGACGACCCAGGCTGCACAGGCGCTGCGGCGCCTGCGACATACGGCGGACGTGCGCGTGTTGTCCTGGACGGTGGCGGTGACCGTCATCAGCGCGGTGCTTGGCGCGGCGACGATGTGGCGGCTGCTGCCCTCGGCGGCTGAGATCGCGGCGCTGCGGGCGCGCCGCGCCGCCCTCCTCGCCGACATTGCCCGTCTCGAGCACTCAGGCGCACGGGTACAGCTCAGACGATGCGGCGCGCGTGGCCGGCTGTGCGTGCGGGTCGATCGCCGGGGACCGGCGTACGGGCCGCACGGGGATTTCCTGCCGGTGAAGGGGCGGTGAGCGTGGGTGCCCCGATGCGCCGCTTGAGCCCGTCGGTCGCGCGCGCCGGGCTTGTCGGACTGCTCGCGCTGCTGTTGCCGGTGCTGCTTGTGCTTTGCCGGCGCCGGCGGCCGGCGGATGAGCACCGGCGCGGCACCCGGATCATCGATGGACGGCGCTCGCAGCGGCGCGCCGCGCGCCTGCGGCGCCGGGGCGCGTCCGTCGTGACGCTCGCCGGCGTCGCCATCGCGCAAGCGGAGGAAACCAAGCATTTCAAGCTGATCGGCACCACCGGCACCGGCAAGTCCACCGCCATTCGGGAGCTGCTCGGCGCGGCGCTCGCGCGCGGCGACCGTGCCGTCATCGCCGATCCGCACGGTGGCTACCGCGAGCGTTTTTTCAACCCCTTGCGCGGCGATGTCCTGCTCAACCCGTTCGAGCCGGCCTCGGTGAGATGGGATCCGTTCGCGGAGCTGCTCGCCCCGGGCGATGCCGAACAGCTCGCCGGGAGCCTGATCCCCTCGTGCGAGGATGCCTCCGGGCGCGAGTGGCGCGGCTACGCGCGGACGTTTCTTGCCGCGCTGCTGAGGGGCTCGCGGCAGGAGCGGCGCGATGCCGCGCAGCTGTGGCGGCTCATCGCCGTGGCCGACAGCGAGGAGCTGCGCGCCATCGTGTGCGGAACCGCGGCGCAGCCGTTTCTCGAGCCCGAGAACGCCCGCATGTTCGGCTCGATCCGCTCGGTGGCCGCCTCGAGCGCCGCCGCGCTCGAGCACGTGGGTGCGCAACGCTCGCGCGCCTTCTCCATCCGCAGTTGGGTGCGGGAGGGGCGCGGGGTGTTGTTTCTGCCTTATCAGGCCGGACAGATTGCGGCGCTGCGCGCGGTCATTGCCGCCTGGGTGCGTCTGGCGGTGTTTGAAGCCATGAGCGTCGAGGGCGATCGGCGCCTCTGGTTCATCGTCGATGAGCTCGATGCGCTCGGGGCGATCGATGGGCTGAAGGACGCGCTCGCGCGGCTGCGCAAGTTCGGCGGGCGTTGCGTGCTCGGTTTCCAATCGCTCGCCCAGGTGTCGGCCACCTACGGCCCGGGCGAGGCGCAAACAATCGTGGAGAACTGCGGCAACACGCTGATCCTCAGGTGCTCGGCGAGCGAGCGCGGCGGTACCGCCGAGTTCGCCTCCCGCCTGATCGGCGAGCACCAGGTGGTGCGCCGCCTGAGCTCGCGGGGCCGGGACGGGCTGGGCGGGCTCGGCCAGGGGTCCCGCGCGGCCCGCCGCTCGCTGCACGTGAGCGAGCAGCAGGTGATCGAGGCGGCGGTGCTCGCCTCGCAGATCGAGCAGCTGCCGGACTTTACCGGCTACCTGAAGACAGCCGGATCACCGGTGTGGCTGCACGTGCGCTTCGGGTGCGCGCACTAGAAATCAGATGTCGGCCGGCTCCGGCGGGCGCCCTCTCATGGCCATCTTCCAGATGCAGATCAAGACCGTGACGCGGGCGCAGGGCCGCAATGCACTCGCGTCGGCGGCCTATCGGGCCGGAGAGGCGATCCGCGATGAGCGCACAGGAACGCTGTACGATCATCGCAAACGTGAGGACGTGCTGCACAAGGAGATCCTGCTGCCTTCGGCAGTGCAGGCGGCCGGCGCGGTCATCGACTGGGCCCGCGATCGCTCGGCGCTATGGCACGCCGCGGAGCGCGCGGAGCGCCAGCGCAACTCGCGGGTGGCCCGCGAGTACATGATGGCGCTGCCGGCGGAGCTTGCAGCCGGCGAGCGTGTGGCCTTGGCGAGAGCATTCGCGCGGGAGATCGCCGACCGCTACAACGTGGCGGTGGACCTGGCGGTACACGCGCCGCGCCCGTACGGCGATCCGCGCAACTTCCATGCGCACCTGCTGACCACCACGCGTGAAGTCACACCGGAGGGGC
>JAJZVF010000163.1 GCA_021845825.1 Pseudomonadota bacterium
GTGAGGGTAACGCTGAAATCACCCCGGACATTCGCCAAGACCCGGCGGGCGAAAGACCATTGCGTATCCGGGGGCATCCGCCCCGGTGCGCACCGGTCGCAGAGCTCCTCCGGCAACCTTGCAGGGTACCGCGATGGTACGGCGCAGCGGGCGATGAGCCGCTCCCCGGTCCGCGGTAGCTATGTAGGCTATCGCGGGTATCGCCTCGGCGATTCCCGCCCATAGTTCAGTTACAGGCCAGTAGCTCAATTGGCAGAGCGGCGGTCTCCAAAACCGCAGGTTGGGGGTTCGATTCCCTCCTGGCCTGCCAGTCGGTGACATGACAGACGAAACCAAACTCGAGGCATTCGGCACGGCCGACAAGGCGAAGCTGTGGATCGCCGTGCTGGCCGCGGTCGCGGGCGTCGTCGCCTATTACGTGCTTGGCACGCAGGCCGAGTGGGTGCGCTGGTTGTGTGTGGTCGGCGGCCTTGCAGCCGGTGCGCTCATCGTGGGGCTCTCGCGCTACGGGAGCGAGTTTCGCCAGTTCGTCGTCAGCGCACGCGTGGAGCTGCGCAAGATCGTCTGGCCGAACCGGCAGGAGACCGCCATGACCACCCTGGTGGTGTTCGTGTTCGTCGCGATTGCCGGACTGTTTTTCTGGGGACTCGACGTCGTGCTTGCCTGGGCCACCAAGATGCTGACCGGACAAGGGGGATGAAGTGGCGCTGAGATGGTACGTGGTGCACGCCTACTCGAATTTCGAGCACCGGGTGGCGGAGTCGCTCAAGGAGCGGGTCAAGCGGGCGGGGCTGGAATCGAAGTTTGGCGAGATTCTGGTTCCGACCGAGGAAGTGGTCGAGATGCGCGACGGCCACAAGCGCCGCAGCGAGCGCAAATTCTATCCCGGCTATGTGCTGGTGCACATGGAGATGGACGAGGACACATGGCACTTGGTGCGCGAGGTGCCGAAAGTGCTCGGCTTCATCGGCGGCACGCCGGAAAAGCCCGCGCCGATCACCGACCGCGAAGCAATGCAGATCCTGCGTCGCGTCGAGGAAGGCGTGGACAAGCCGAGGCCGAAGGTGCTGTTCGAGCCTGGCGAGGTGGTGCGCGTGATTGACGGGCCGTTCAACGATTTCAACGGCGTCGTCGAGAGCGTCAACTACGAGAAGAGCCGGCTGCAGGTGGCGGTGCAGATCCTCGGGCGCTCGACGCCCGTGGAACTCGACTTCTCGCAGGTGGAGAAGGCTTAGAGAGGCGGATTTCCCGGCGTGCAGCGCTGGCTGCATGTACGGAACCCTTTACGCGCCGAGGGAAGTCGGCCGAAAGGCCATGGACAAACCGGCTGCCGCAAGCGCCGCAGGTGCCTTGCGGATCGAGCCGGGCGGTTGAGGAGCAAGCCGATAAGGCGGCAAAAACCACGCTTTTTGCCGGCGAGCTTGGCTGAGTCTATGGGTTGGCCGCTGAAAGCGCCGCAGGCGAATTTCAGCCAATTGACAACGGGGAGCCTTGCAAGAGGCGCCTGAACCCGGGAGATTTCGATGGCGAAGAAAGTCCAAGGTTACGTGAAGCTGCAGGTGCCCGCGGGCGCTGCCAATCCCTCGCCGCCCATCGGGCCGGCGCTCGGCCAGCAGGGCGTGAATATCATGGAGTTCTGCAAGCAATTCAATGCGCAGACCCAGAAGCTCGAGAAGGGTTTGCCCATTCCGGTGGTGATCACGGTCTACTCGGACCGCAGCTTCACCTTCATCATGAAGACGCCGCCGGCGTCGGTACTGATCCGTAAGGCCATCGGCATCGACAAGGGCAGCGGTACACCCAACACCGCCAAGGTAGGCAAGATCAGCCGCGCGCAGCTCGAGGAGATCGCCAAGACGAAGCAGCCCGATCTGACCGCTGCCGACCTGGATGCCGCCGTGCGCACCATCGCCGGCAGCGCGCGCAGCATGGGCGTCGACGTGGAGGGGCTTTGATCATGGCACTCAGCAAGCGTGTGAAGGCCTGGGAGGGTAAGTTGGCCCCAGGCAAGCAGTATCCGGCCGATGAGGCATTCAAGCTGGTCAAGGAATTCGCCCAGGCGAAGTTCGACGAGTCGGTCGACGCGGCTGTGAACCTCGGCATCGACGCCAGCAAGTCCGATCAGCAGGTGCGCGGCTCGACCGTGATGCCGCACGGCACCGGCAAGACGGTGCGTGTGGCCGTGTTCACCTCCGGCAAGAACCAGGATCTCGCCAAGGCTGCGGGCGCCGACATCGTCGGCCTCGAGGACCTGGCCGCTCAGGTCAAAGCCGGCGAGATCAATTTCGATCGGGTCATTGCCAGTCCCGATGCCATGCGCATCGTCGGCCAGCTCGGTCAGATCCTCGGCCCCCGCGGCCTGATGCCGAATCCGAAGGTCGGCACGGTCACGCCGGATGTGGCCACCGCCGTGAAGAACGCCAAAGCCGGTCAGGTGACCTACCGCGTGGACAAGGCGGGCATCGTGCACTGCACCATCGGCAAGGCCAGCTTCGAGGTCGATGCGCTCAAGGAGAACCTGGCTGCGCTGATCGCCGATCTGCACAAGGCCAAGCCGGCCACCGCCAAGGGTCAGTACCTGAAGCGTGTCACTGTGTCCTCCACCATGGGACCCGGCGTCATGATCGACCACGCCACCTTGAGCAGTCCGGCGTGAACGGATTTTTCCGATGGGGCTTTTTTGGGTGCGCGCGGCTCGCCGGTTCGGGTGGGCAGCGCAACTCCCGCGCGCAAGCGCATGAATTTGATGCGGGCCGATGCCGTGCTAGCGGTGTCGGTCATCATCGAAGACCGCAGGCGAGGGGCCGGCCCTCTTAATGAACGCCTGCGCAGATGGTGAACCGCTGATCGTATCGAGGTCCGTCCTCGAGGCGAGAAGGGTCACCGCGCGGCGACGGTACCGCAAGGTGCCGCAGCCGCGGACTCAAGGGGAAGCCCGGCCGGGCAGCCGGCGGCTTCATTGTTAAACCGTGATCTTCTCACCGGAGAGGAGAGAAGGAATGGCACTCAACCTGGAAGACAAGAAGGCGTTGGTGGCCGAGGTGGCCGAGGTGGCCGCCGGAGCGCAGTCCATCGTGGCTGCCGAGTACCGCGGCCTCACCGTCGAGCAGATGACCCAGCTTCGCGCCAAGGCGCGCGCGCAGGGCGTGTACATGCGTGTGGTGAAGAACACGCTGGCGCGCAAGGCGCTCGCCGGCACCACCTTTGAGCCGGTGGGCCCGAAGCTCAAGGGGCCGCTCGTGCTCGCGTTTTCGAAGGACGATCCCGGCGCGGCCGCGCGCCTGGTGAAGGACTTCGCCAAGGCGAACGAGAAGCTCGTGGCGACCCTGGTGTCTCTCGGCGGGCAGGTTCTGCCGGCCGGGGAACTCGACAAGGTCGCCAATCTGCCGACTCGCGAGCAGGCGCTGTCGATGCTGCTCGGCGTGCTCAAGGCGCCGATCCAGAAGTTCGTGGCGACGCTGGCGGAACCGCCGGCGAAGCTCGCCCGCACGCTGGCGGCGGTCCGTGACGGGAAGCAGGCGGCCTAGCGCAACACCGACTTGTCCAATTTCAATCTGCGGAGACTCAACATGGCTGTCAGCAAAGACGAAATCCTCGATGCAATTTCCAAGATGACCCTGATGGAGGTCGTCGAGCTCATCTCCGACATGGAGAAGAAGTTCGGCGTCACCGCCGCGGCCCCGGTGGCCGTGGCCGCCGCACCCGCCGCCGGCGGTGCAGCCGCCGCGCCCGCCGAGGAGCAGACGGAATTCACCGTGATTCTGAAGGAGTATCCGGCCGACAAGAAGGTCACCGTCATCAAGGTGATCCGCGAGATCACCGGCCTTGGCCTGAAGGAAGCGAAGGATCTGGTCGAAGGGGCGCCCTCGACCGTCAAGGAGGCGGTGTCCAAGGCCGATTCCGAGAGCTTCAAGAAGAAGCTGGAGGAGGCTGGCGCAAAGGTGGAGATCAAGTAGGGAATTTCTTGCGCTCGCGCGCAGGGCTGACGGGGTTCGCGCCGGAAGCGCGGACCCCGTCCAGGGAACGATTTCCCAGGGAAGTACGTACGACCGAGGACATACGCGGCGCCGACCCGAAGGGCGCGACGCGCACACCGAGCCGGGACGGCTCACTATTTTTTTCTCTGAGGTGAACCCGAGATGGCTTATTCCTTCACCGAGAAGAAGCGCATCCGCAAGAACTTCGGCAAGCAGCCGGGTATCCTGGACACCCCTTACCTGCTCGCCATTCAGCTCGACTCCTACCGCACATTCCTGCAGGCGGACCGGCCCGAGGATGTGCGCGAGCCCGTCGGGTTGCATGCCGCGTTCAGGAGCGTGTTCCCGATCACGAGCTATTCCGGAAACGCTTCCCTCGAATATGTCAGCTACCGGCTCGGCGAGCCGGTGTTCGACGTGAAGGAATGCCAGCTCCGCGGGCTTACCTACGCCGCGCCGCTGCGCGTCAAAGTCCGCCTGATCGTCCTCGACAAGGAGGCCCCGGGGGCCAAGAAGCCCGTCAAGGACGTGCGCGAGCAGGAGGTCTACCTCGGCGAGTTGCCGCTGATGACCGACAACGGGACCTTCATCATCAACGGCACGGAACGGGTCATAGTCTCGCAGCTGCATCGCTCGCCGGGCGTGTTCTTCGATCACGATCGCGGCAAGACCCACTCCTCCGGGAAGCTCCTGTTCTCCGCGCGCATCATTCCCTATCGCGGCTCATGGCTCGACTTCGAGTTCGATCCCAAGGACTGCCTGTTCGCGCGCATCGATCGCCGGCGCAAGCTCCCGGTCACCATTCTGCTGCGCGCGCTCGGCATGAGCGAGGAAGAGATTCTCGCGACCTTCTTCGATACCAATGCCTTTCACCTCGGGTCAGAGGAGGTGGCGCTGGAGCTGGTACCGCAGCGCCTGCGCGGCGAGACCGCCACCTTCGACATCCGCATAGGCGAGAGAGTGATCGTCGAGGAGGGCCGGCGCATCACTGCCCGGCATGTGCGCCAGCTGGAAGAGGCGAATGTCACGCGGCTGCGCGTGCCGCGCGAGTACCTGTACGGAAAGATTCTCTCGCATGACGTCGTCAACACCGACACCGGCGAAGTGCTCGCCAAGGCCAACGAGGTGCTGACCGCCGCGTCCGTCGAGAAGCTGATCACGGCGGGCGTCACGCGAGTAAACACGCTGTATGTCAACGACCTGGACCGTGGTCCGTATATTTCCGACACGCTGCGCATCGATCCGACTCGCACCCGCTTCGAAGCCCTGGTTGAAATCTACCGCATGATGCGTCCCGGCGAGCCGCCGACCCGCGACGCCGCCGAGAACCTGTTCGGCAACCTGTTTTTTAACACCGAGCGCTACGATCTGTCGGCGGTGGGTCGCATGAAGTTCAATCGCCGTGTCGGCCGGGACGCCATCACCGGCGCAGGCATCCTGTACGATCACAAGTACTTCGCGGCCCGCGCGGACGAGGCCGCCAAGCGATTGGTCGAGCAGTACGGCGGCACCTCGGACATCATCGATGTGCTTAAGGTGCTGATCGATATCCGCAACGGCAACGGCCAGGTGGACGACATCGATCACCTGGGCAACCGCCGGGTGAGGAGTGTCGGCGAGATGGCGGAGAACGCCTTCCGCGTGGGCCTCGTGCGCGTCGAGCGCGCGGTCAAGGAGCGCCTCACGGTCGCCGAAAGCGAACCGTTGATGCCCCAGGAACTCATCAACGCCAAGCCGGTGGCGGCCGCGGTCAAGGAGTTCTTCGGCTCCTCGCAGCTCTCGCAGTTCATGGATCAGAACAACCCGCTCTCCGAGGTCACACACAAGCGGCGCGTTTCGGCGCTCGGTCCGGGCGGCCTCACGCGCGAGCGTGCCGGTTTTGAGGTACGCGACGTGCATCCCACTCATTACGGACGCGTCTGTCCGATCGAGACTCCCGAAGGCCCGAACATCGGCCTGATCAATTCACTGGCCGTTTATGCGCGTACCAACCAATATGGCTTTCTGGAAACGCCTTACCGACGCGTCGAAAACGGGCGGGTGACCGATCGGATCGACTATCTGTCGGCGATCGAGGAGGGTAATTTCGCAATTGCGCAGGCGAACGCCAATCTCCGGCCGAACGGCGAGCTCGGCGACGATCTGGTTTCTTGCCGCTTCCAGAACGAGTTCACGCTGATGCCGCGCGATCGCATCAACTACATGGACGTGAGCCCAGATC
>JAJZVF010000164.1 GCA_021845825.1 Pseudomonadota bacterium
ACGGATTAACAGTCCGACGCTCTACCGACTGAGCTACCGGGGAACCGATTCGCGTGGCCCGCGAAAGGGGGCGAATTTTGCGGTGAGTGCCTACCGCTCGTCAAGGAATCCGAATCAATAAATTTTGGGCGCTGACGCGAGATCGACCGCAGGTCGTTCCGTGCTGCGGGCGTGCCCGTAGCGTTGGCCTCAGCGGCTGATCGGACGCGCTCTCTGGCGCTTCAGCAGCCCTCCGTAGGCAAGCACGTTGAGCGCAATGAGTATCCCGGCGAGAACCCACTGATCTGCGCGCGTGAGGCCCGGCGGATAGAGAATCGGTAGGAGGTAGTGATTCAAGAAGCCGCCGCGATACCCCGCTTCGCCCGCCAAGTGGCGCAGGTGATTCTCGAGGTAGGTCAACGGACAGATCTGGCCGGACAGCTCAATCCACACCCCCCAGGCGAGCGCCGGGATGTGCGCAAAAATCAATCTCGGCCAGCGCCACAGCAGAAAGCCGCCAAAGACGACGAACGCGACGAAAGCCAGGTGCACCAGGACCAGCCCATCCGCCAGCGCCCGCCAGGCCATGACGTCACGCCCGGCGGGCGGCGTTCCCTCGCGCCAGCACGCCGGCAATGCGATCCACGGCTTTCTTCAGCGTCTCGAGGCTGCAGGCGAAGGACAGTCGGATGTGGCCTGGAGCTCCGAACGCCGAGCCCGGGACCACCGCGACCTCGCCCTCGGTAAGCAGCACTTCTGCGAAATCGGTGTCCGAAGAACACCCGAGCGCTCCCATGGCGTGCGTGACATCTGCGAAGGCATAAAACGTGCCAGCGCCCGGGAGGCAACTGATACCCGGCAGCGCGTTGAGCGCACTCACGATGTAGTCGTGACGGGCCTTGAACGCCTCGTTCATGCGCGCCACGCAGCTTTGATCGCCGTTCAGCGCCACCGCAGCGGCGTGTTGCGACACGCTCGATGCGTTCGAGGTCGATTGGCCCTGAATGGTCGCCATGGCGGCCACCAGTTCCTTCGGTGCGCCGCAGTACCCGATGCGCCAGCCCGTCATGGCGTAGGCTTTGGAAACCCCATTGATGGTCACCGTGCGGCTGTAGAGCTCCGGTACCACGGTGAGCAAGCTGCAGAATGGCTCGGTGCCCCAATAAATCTTCTCGTACATGTCATCGGTGCCGATGACGATGCGCGGTTGGTCGATCAGCACCTCACCGAGGGCGCGCAGCTCCGCACGCGTATAAGCAGCGCCCGTCGGGTTGCAGGGACTGTTCAGCAGCACCAGGCGGGTCTTCGGCGTGATGGCCGCGGCCAGCTGCCGTGGTGTGATCTTATAACCCTGCGCGGCACCTGAGGTGAGGATCACAGGCTGGCCGTCGGCAAGCAAGACCATGTCCGGGTAAGATACCCAGTAGGGCGCCGGGATGATCACCTCGTCGTCCTTGTCCAGGACAGCCATGCACAGGTTGTAGATCGCCTGTTTGGCTCCGGAGGTGACCAGAATCTGGGCGCGTTCGTACTGAATGCCGTTATCGCGCGCGAACTTCGCGATGATGGCATCCTTCAGTTCGTTGGTGCCTTCGACGTGGGTGTAGCGGGTGAGTCCTTTCTGAATCGCCTCGATCCCACCCTGGGCCACATACTGCGGTGTATCGAAGTCCGGTTCACCGGCTCCGAGGCTGATCACATCCTTGCCCTCGGCCCGTAGACGTGCCGCACGAGCGGTAACGTTGAGCGTCGGCGAGGGCTTGACGCGCTGCACGCGCCGCGAAACGGTTACAGTCACTGGGATTCCTGTGATGCGCCAAAGCAACTGGCCGCTCTATATTAAGCCATCGGCGTCACCGCGGCCATCCGGCGATGCCACCATGCGAGGAGGACGGGTCCGGCGTGGAACACATCCCATTCAAACTCGAGGCTGAATTTCAGCCTGCGGGCGACCAACCCGCGGCCATTGAGAAGCTGCTCGAGGGTCTCAGCGACGGGTTGAGCGCGCAGACGCTGCTCGGCGTGACCGGCAGCGGTAAAACCTATGTGATCAGCCAGGTTATTGCGCGCGCGCAACGCCCGACGCTGGTGCTGGCGCACAACAAGACGCTGGCGGCGCAGCTGTATGGCGAATTTCGCGGCTTCTTTCCGCACAATGCCGTCGAGTACTTCGTTTCATACTACGATTACTACCAGCCTGAGGCTTACGTGCCCTCGTCGGACACGTATATCGAGAAGGACGCCTCCATCAACGAGCACATCGAGCAGATGCGCCTCTCGGCCACCAAGGCGTTGCTCGAGCGTCCCGATGCGATCATTGTGGCGACGGTCTCCTCGATCTACGGACTCGGCGATCCGCAGGCTTACCTCGCGATGATCCTTCACCTGGTGCGGGGCGATCGGCTCGATCAGCGCCGCCTGCTGCGCCGCCTCGCGGACATGCAGTACACGCGCAACGATCTGGATCTCACCCAGGGCACTTATCGCGTGCGCGGCGATGTGATCGATATCTTTCCTGCCGAGTCGGAGCGCGAAGCGGTGCGCGTGGAGCTTTTCGATGACACCATCGAGGCGCTCTCGCTGTTTGATCCGCTGACCGGCGTGATTGCACGCAACGTGCCGCGCTTCACGGTGTATCCGGGCACCCATTACGTCACTCCCAAAGAGCGGCTGCTCGGAGCGGTCGATCAGATCCGCGAGGACCTGCGGGTGCGGCTCGGGGAGCTGCGCGAGGCGGGCAAGCTGCTCGAGGCGCAGCGCCTCGAGCAGCGCACCATGTACGACATGGAAATGATGCAGGAGGTCGGCTATTGCGCCGGCATCGAGAACTACTCCCGCTACCTCTCTGGCCGGGCCCCGGGTGAGCCGCCGCCGTGCCTGTTCGATTATCTGCCGCGCAATGCATTGCTCGTGATCGACGAGAGCCACCAGACCATTCCGCAACTCGGGGCCATGTATCGCGGGGATCGCTCGCGCAAGGAGGTGCTGGTCGAGTATGGCTTCCGGCTGCCCTCGGCGCTCGATAACCGCCCATTGAAATTCGAGGAGTGGGAGCGGCTCGCGCCGCAGATGATCTTCGTGTCCGCCACCCCGGGACCGTATGAGGGGCGCCATGCGGGTCAGACCGTCGAGCTGGTGGTGCGCCCGACCGGGCTCATCGATCCCGAGGTCGAGGTGCGGCCAGTGGGCTCGCAGGTCGATGATGTGCTCTCGGAGATCCGCCTCTGTGTCACCCGCAACGAGCGGGTGCTCATTACCACCCTCACCAAGCGCATGGCGGAAGATCTGACCGAATACCTGGCCGAACACGGTGTCCGGGTTCGCTATCTGCATGCGGACATCGAGACCGTCGAGCGCACCGAGATCATTCGCGATCTGCGCCTGGGAAAATTCGACGTACTGGTAGGCATCAATCTGCTGCGCGAGGGGCTCGATATGCCGGAAGTGTCGCTGGTCGCGATACTGGATGCGGACAAAGAGGGGTTCTTGCGCTCAGACCACTCCCTGATCCAGACCATCGGTCGGGCGGCGCGCAATCTGCACGGCCGGGCGATCCTCTACGCCGATCAGATCACCGGCTCGATGCGCCGTGCCATGGAGGAGACCGAGCGCCGCCGGCGCAAGCAGCTCGAATACAACGCCGTGCACGGCATCACCCCGCGAGGGATCCGCAAGTCCGTCGCCGACATCATGGAGGGCGCGCGGAGTGCGGCACCGACGGCCCGCGGCCGGGGCGGTAAGGCAGCGGCAAAGGGCAAAGGGCGCAGTGCTGCGAGTGCCGCGCCTGAGACGCTCGAGCCGGCAGCTTTGGCGCGGCAGATCAAGAAGCTCGAGACCGAGATGCTGGAGCGGGCGCGCAACCTGGAATTCGAGGAGGCTGCCCGTCTGCGCGATGAGGTTGCGCGCCTGAAGCGCCTCGAACTGGGCGTCGCCTGACTCCGTCTCCCGCGCGCCGGGCCTGTAAGTTCTTGGAATGGCTTGGATTAGCTTGCGCGCGGTGCGCGCCTCTTGTATCGTTCGCGGCCCTCCTCAGGGCGAATCCTTGAGTACAGGCGCGTAGCTCAGTGGTAGAGCACCACCTTGACATGGTGGTGGTCGGTGGTTCGATCCCACTCGCGCCTACCAGTTTCCACGGCGGACGCGCGCGGCAGAGCTGCGGGCGTCCGCCGCCGTTGCACGCCGAGTCTGATCGGGAGAGCATCGACATGCCTGTGGTCACATTGCCGGATGGCAGTGAGCGCCGCTTCGACCATCCGGTGACGGTGGATGAGGTGGCCGCAGGCATTGGTGCCGGACTGCGCAAGGCCGCTCTCGCCGGGCGGGTCGATGGCAAGCTGGTGGACACCTCACACCTGATCGACCACGACGTGGCGCTCGAGATCGTCACCGAAAAGGACCCGGCGGGGCTGGAGGTCATCCGTCACTCGACCGCCCATCTGCTGGCGCAGGCCGTCAAGCAGCTCTTTCCCGAGGCCCAGGTGACCATCGGCCCGGTGATCGAGGATGGCTTCTATTACGATTTCGCCTATGCGCGGCCGTTCACGCCCGAGGATTTGGCCGCCATCGAGGCGCGCATGACTGAGCTGGCGCACGCCGACCAGAAGGTGACCCGCCGGCTGATGCCGCGCGATGAAGCCGTCGACTATTTCAAGGGACTCGGCGAGCACTACAAGGCCGAGATCATCGGCAGCATTGCGGCGACCGAGCCGATCAGCCTTTATGGCCAGGGCGAGTGGACCGATCTGTGCCGCGGCCCGCATGTGCCCTCAACCGGTAAGTTGAAGGCCTTCAAGCTGACCAAGGTGGCGGGCGCGTACTGGCGGGGCGATTCGCGCAACGAGATGCTGCAGCGCATCTACGGGACGGCCTGGGCCGACAAGAAGCAGCTCGAGGAGTACCTGCACCGCCTGGAGGAGGCTGAGAAGCGCGACCACCGGCGTATTGGCAAGGAATTGGACCTGTTCCACTTGCAGGAAGAGGCCCCCGGTGCGGTCTTCTGGCATCCCAAGGGCTGGAGCGTCTTTCAGAACCTGATCCAGTACATGCGCGAGCGGCAGCAGGCGGCGGGCTACCAGGAGGTGAACGCGCCGGAGCTGATGGACGCCTCGCTGTGGAAGCAGTCGGGGCACCTGGAGAAGTTCGGCGAGAACATGTTTCTCACCCAGACGCCGGATGAGCGCCTGTATGCCATCAAGCCGATGAACTGTCCCGGTCACATCCAGATCTTCAAGCACGGGCTGCGCAGTTATCGTGATTTGCCCGTGCGGCTCTCGGAGTTCGGCAAAGTTCACCGCTATGAGCCCTCCGGGGCACTGCACGGTCTGATGCGGGTACGTGCTTTCACCCAGGACGATGCGCACATCTTCATCACCGAGGAGCAGATCACCGCGGAGTGCGTTGCGGTCACCCAGCTGATTCTCGATATCTATCGTGATTTCGGTTTCGAGGACGTGCGGATCAAGTTTGCTGACCGTCCGGCGAAGCGAGTGGGTGCCGATGAGGTCTGGGATCGCGCCGAGCAGGCCTTGAAGGCGGCCTCGAAGGCGGCCGGGATCGATTACATCCTCAATCCGGGCGAGGGCGCTTTCTACGGTCCCAAGCTGGAGTTCGTACTACGGGATGCGATTGGCCGCGACTGGCAGTGCGGGACGGTGCAGGTGGACCTGAACCTGCCGGGACGCCTGGGCGCCCATTACATCGATGAAAAGAGCGCCAAGCGCACCCCGGTGATGCTGCACCGGGCAATTTTTGGCTCCCTGGAGCGTTTTTTCGCGATCCTGCTCGAGCACCATGCCGGCCGGCTGCCGGTGTGGCTCGCACCAGTTCAGGCCGTGATCATGAGCATTACGGACCGGCAGGCCGAATACGTAGGTTCCGTAACGGAATCCCTGAAAAATCAGCACTTTCGGGTCGAGGCCGACTTGCGCAATGAGAAGGTGGGCTTTAAGATCCGCGAGCACACGCTGCAGCGTGTTCCGTATCTATTGGTCGCCGGCGACAAGGAAGTGGCCGCGAATCTGTTATCTGTGCGCACCCGTAGCGGCAAGGATCTCGGCACGATGAGTCTGGAGACGTTCAGCGAACGGCTCCGCATCGAGTCTGAGAGCCGCGGGCGCCGTACTTTGGAGGATTGACGCATAGCCAGTGTAACCA
>JAJZVF010000165.1 GCA_021845825.1 Pseudomonadota bacterium
CGATCCGGCTGTGTACGCCGAGCGTCAGACCGAAGCCGGTGGCGCGGATCGCCTCCAGTACCCGCGGCAGCTGCTCGGCGCGGTAGCGGGCGACGTGCAGGATGGGGCCGAACTCCTCGGTCTTGAGCTGATCGAGAGCGGCCAGCTCGAACAGATGCGGGCCGAAGAAGTGTCCGTTGGGAGGGCAATGATCGGTCGGGCAGGCATACAGGAGTTTCGCCTCGCGGCGCATGCGCTGGGCATGGCGGGTGAGCTTCGCGTGGGCTTCGCCGCTGATCACCGGTCCGATGTCGGTGGCCGGGTCCTGGGGATCGCCGATCGTCAGGCAGCGC
Source organism: Pseudomonadota bacterium (assembly GCA_021845825.1). Classification (GTDB taxonomy): domain Bacteria; phylum Pseudomonadota; class Gammaproteobacteria; order Steroidobacterales; family Steroidobacteraceae; genus 13-2-20CM-66-19. The sequence continues at coordinate 333 of JAJZVF010000165.1, forward strand.
ATTGCGCCGATCAGCATCTCGATCACCCGCCCGGCGATCTCCTCCTGCACGTACAGCAGCCTCAGTGCCGAGCAACGTTGCCCGGCGCTGGTGAAGGCTGAGGTGATCACGTCGTCGACCACCTGCTCGGGCAGCGCCGTGGCATCGACGATCATCGCGTTGACGCCGCCGGTCTCGGCAATCAGCGGCACGATGGGCCCGTCGCGTCCCGCCAGCGTACGGTTGATGGTTGCCGCGGTGGCTGTCGAGCCGGTGAAGGCTACACCGGCGATTGCCGGGTGGGCGAGGGCGATCCGCCCGAACAAAGGACCCTCCGCCGGAGTCAGCTGCAGCGCCATGCGCGGAATGCCGGCCTCGTGCAGCAGAGCGATCATGGCGTGGGCGATGAGGGGTGTCGCGGGGGCCGGCTTGGCAAGCACGGTGTTGCCGGCCATCAGCGCGGCGGTGATCTGGCCGCAGAAGATGGCCAGCGGGAAGTTCCAGGGGCTGATGCAGGCAAACACGCCGCGTCCCTGCAGCCAGAGCTCGTTGCGCTCGCCGACCGGGCCGGGCAGGCGCTGGGCGGTGCCGAACAGCGAACGGCCCTGCTCGGCGTAGTAGCGGCAGAAATCCGCCGCCTCACGTACCTCGGCAAGGGCGTCCGGGAGCGTTTTGCCGGCTTCCCGCACCAGCAGGTCGACGAACGCGCCGCGGCGCTGCTCGAGCAGCGCCGCGGCGTGCTCCAGAATGGCGGCGCGCTGCGCGGCCGGCTGCCGATCCCAGGCCGGTTGGGCCCGGTCCGCGGCTTCCAGTGCCGTGAGGATCTCCGCTTCGTCGGCGTCACGGCTGAGGCCCACGGTCTCGCCGGTGGTCGGCGAGACGACCGGCGTGTCGGCTGGTGCGCCGGTGGCGCCGGCAAGGATCGGCCCGCCGGGCCGGTGGCGGCCGCGCGCCGCGCCGAGATCCGCCAGGAGCGCCGCGATCTCGGCCGGGTTGCCGAGATCCACGCCTCGGGAGTTGGCGCGTGTGCCGTATAGATGCGGCGGCTCGCGCACGCCGTGCGGCGGCTCGATGTTGTCCGGAATGACCTGTCCCACGACCTGCTCCACGGGAATGTGTTTGTCGAGGAAGTGATGTACGAACGATGTGTTGGCGCCGTTTTCGAGCAGTCGCCGAACCAGGTACGGCAGCAGGTCCTCATGCGTGCCCACGGGCGCATACACGCGCACGGGCGGCAGCCCGGGCCGCGCGGCGCGCACCACGGCGTACAGAGCCTGACCCATGCCGTGCAGCCGCTGAAACTCGTAGCGCGCGCCGCGCGGCGCAAGCGCCGCCACGGAAGCAATGGTGAGCGCGTTATGGGTGGCGAACTGCGGATAGAGGACGTTTCCGGCGGCGAACAACCGCTGCACGCACACCACATAGCTCGCATCCGTCACCGCCTTGGCGGTGTACACCGGGAAGCTCATCAGGCCCCGCTCCTGGGCGCGCTTGATTTCGCTGTCCCAATAGGCGCCCTTGACCAGGCGAACGCTCATGCGCCGGCCCGTCTTGCGTGCCAGCGCGGCCGTCCATTCGATGACCCGCGGTGCGCGCCGCCCGTAGGCCTGCACCGCGAGCCCGAGCCCCTCCCACCCGCGCGTCTGCGCATCATGCGCCAGCGCCTCGATGACATCGAGCGACAGGTCGAGCCGGTCGGCCTCCTCCGCATCGACGGTGAGCGGGATGCCGGCGCGGCAGGCGCAGCGGGCCAGCTCGACGGCCTTGGGGATCAGGCGCTCGAGAACCCTCGGGCGCTGCGGGAGTTGATAACGCGGCTCGAGAGCCGAGAGCTTGACCGAGATGCCGGACCGCGTGTGCACGGGACCGGCCGGCTGGCGGCCGAGGGTCTCGATGGCGTCGCGATAGGCCTCGAAGTATCGCCGGGCGTCTTCCTCGGTTCGAGCCCCTTCGCCGAGCATGTCGAACGAGCACAGGGCGAGCTCCGTCTGCCTCGCTCCTCGCGCCAGCGCGGCTTCGATGGATTCCCCGACGATGAACGCATGGCCCATCAGCCGCATGGCCCGGCGCATGATCCGGCGCGTGGGCGGCGCAAGCGGATGCCGGCGCGTGGAGGATTCGCCGAGCAACGTGCGCGTATCCGGCATCAGTCGCGCGGCGGCGCGCAGCAGGGTCAGACCGAGGCGCACCTGAAGGCTCGCGCCGGGCCCTCCGGCGCGCAGTCCAGCGAGCCGCTCGGCGATCAGGCGGTCGGCGCTCAGGGTGTCCGGCGTGCGCAGCAGCGCCTCGGCCAGACTCATCAAGGCCTTGCCCTCGGCGCTGTCCAGGCTGAATTGCGCCAGCAGCGACTCGACCCGCGAACCGGGCCGGGCGTGCGCGCGCGCCGCGTGAATCCAGTCGATGGCTTGAGCGCGCGCGGCCTGCAACGGTGCCTGTACGCCGAGCAGCGTCTCGCGCAGCTCGGCGACAGCCGGCGCTTCGGGGCGCAACGTCGCCTCGCGGATGCGCTCGCGCAAGGAGTGAAGCTCATCGGGATCCTGGGGAAAGACCCGCTGAGCCGGCATCGAGGTCATCTAACGCGCCACTAAATTAGTAAGATATGCTTATGTTAGCGATAGATGTAGAGAATAGTTTCATATTTTTACGTCAATAGCAGTATATTTACCTATATATGAGGCGAAAAAAAGAAATTTCCGGAGCCGGATCGCTGGATCGCATCGATCGAAAGCTGCTGCTGCGGCTGCAGCAGGATGGCCGTCTGCCCGTTTCCCAGCTTGCCCGCGAGGTGAATCTCACCGTCACCCCGACGCTCGAGCGCATACGCCGCCTCGAGGCCGCGGGCTTCATCACCGGGTACTTCGCGCGCCTGAATGCGCGACGCCTGGGTCTCGGCCTGCTGGTGTACGTGGAGGTGACGCTCGACCGCACCACGCCGGAGGCATTCGAGCGCTTCAAGGAAATGGTGGCCACCCAGGACGAGATCATGGAATGCCACATGGTCGCCGGGGGATTCGATTACCTGCTCAAGGTGCGCGTCAAGGACATGGAGCGCTATCGCCGGTTGCTCGGGGAAACCATCGCCGGCATCCGCGGCGTGCAGCAGACGCACAGCTATTTCGTGATGGAGGAAGTCAAGTCGACGCACCGGATCGGCATACCCGAGGCCGCCCCGGCCGGTGAGGCCGGGGCGCCGCAACGGCGCTGAGCCCGCCGCGCTCGAGCGTCGCTCAGGGGGGGATCGCGAGGCTCGCCGGCACCGGATCGTTTTCCACCAGGGCGATGGCGCGGCGCCGGGCGGCGTCCGGGTCGATCCGTCCGGCGGCCACGTCCGCCACCAGTCGCGCGTGGTCGCGATGCCGCAATGCCATGAGGGCCATGCCGAGATGATGCGCGACGTTGGTGAACCCCGCGCGCACCTCGGGCGCGAATTGCTCGCCGTCGCGCGGTTGGCACACGAGCGCGCCGAGCAGAGACTCCGCGACGGCCATCGGCAGCGCCAGTCCCTCGGCGCCGATACGACTGGTCAGTGCCGCGAGCGCCACCGGCTGGTGCTCCGCGCGCAGTGCCACGAATGCCGGATCGTCTGCGTCGATCACGGCAGGCCAGGATTCGTCGCTCGCGGCCCGGCGGCGATAACCGCTCCCGGCACGCTCGTAGATCGCGAGCCGGGCGCACTGGGGCTCGAGCCGTTCGATGACCAGCTCCAGCAGACGCGCTTCGCGCTCCACGAACGGGCACTCCCGCGTGAGGCGCTCGAGGCCCAGGAGCGCGAGCCGCTGACTGCGGAAGAACGCCTGCTCGATCCAACTCTCCAGGCGCTTGTGCAGCGGGCTCAGCACGATGGCCAGTATGAGCGCGGCGAGCGCCTGCAGTGCCCAGCCCACCCGGTCGCTGACGGCAAACTGATGCAGCGCCAGCTCGAGGATGGAGAACGTGCCGAACACCAGCGCGGTGAGCAGGCCAAATACCAGCGCGCGGTCGACGACGAAAGCGGCGTCTATCAGGCGCGTGCGCAGCACGGCGTACAGGTAGCCCAGCAGCGCCAAAGCCTGCAGCAAAACCACGACCTGCGTCAGCGCGGTGTGCCAGGATATGGGCGTTCCAATCAGCAGCGCGTTGCTGATAAAGATCAGCGCCGTGCTCCACAGCACCCAGCGGATGCGCAGTCGATCCTCGTGTGCCGCGAACCGATGCCCGACGAGCAGCAGAAGCAGCGGTAAAAAAATCGCCATGGCATACAGCGTAAACATGATTGCCCGATATCCGCCGGCCATCCATGCGACGCCGGAGCCGACCAGCTCTCCATAGTGTATTTCGGCGAAGGCCAGCATGACGACCATCACGAGCGCAAAGCCGATGCGGATCGTCCGGCGCAGTCGCGCGGGCAGCTTGCCACCTGCCAGTGCATCGGCGAATACGAACAGCGCCGGCAACATCAGCACGACGTGGGCCACGTTCCTGGCTTGGTGCCGCCAGAATACCCAGTGCAGACCGATCGGCAGTTGTAATGGACCGGCGATGAACAGCGAACTCAGAAACACCGCCGACAGTCCCCACGCCGCCCAATCCCGCCCGCGCCACAAGGTCAGCATCGCGATCGCGAACATGACCGTCTGAAAGCCGAGGAATTCCACGGTCTCCAACGCCGTGCTCTTGTCGACCATCGCCCGAGCCGCTACGACCCGCTGTCGACCGGCACGAATGATCGGCAATGTGAGCACACTGCCCGACGCAACGTCGTGTTGAGCGAAGACTGCGGCGCGACCGACGGGTTCCAGGCGGCGAATCGGGATGAGATCGCCCGCCCGCAGACCGGCCGGCAGCGAGGAATGGGGCAGTGGCTCAATCCGGTACAGCCCGTTGGGCAAGCGCAGCAGGCGCATCGGGAAATGTGCCCCGGGGGGCGATCCGAACGCCACCAGCGTGGAACTCCCCACGCAGGCGAGCGCAGCCAGGGTCAATAGCAAGCGCACACCGGTGACGCGTGACATCACGATCTCCCACCGCAGCGGCGGCTGCGGGACGAGTGTAGGGAAAATTCCGCGGCCGGGGAAGCTTTGCCCGCGGGGTCCTCAGCGCTCGAGCACGGCGCCGCAATGCCCGCAGGTGCGCGCCGCGCGATTGGCGTAGAAACGCTCGAATACCGGGGGCAGTTGTGTCTCGATGTCGGTGAGCTCGATGAACGCCTCGTGCAGCAGACCGGCGCAGCCCGGGCAATACCATTGAAACCCGTCGCGCTCTCCGGTATGGCGCCGGCGCTCGATGACCAGACCGACCGTCGCGGCGGGACGCTGCGGCGAGTGTGGCATCAGGGGCGGCAGCAGGAGCATCTCGCCCTGGCGGACGGGAACATCGATACAGCGGCCCGCCTGCATCGTCTTCAGCACCATGTCGCCTTCCAGCTGGTAGAACAGCTCTTGGCCCGGGTCGACGTGGTAGTCCTGGCGCAGATTCGGGCCGCCGACCACCATGATGATGAAATCCCCGTCAGCGAACACGCGCCGGTTGCCGACCGGCGGCCTCAACAGATGACGGTTCTGATCGATCCACTGTTGGATATTGAGCGCACGCGGGGCCTCCATGG
>JAJZVF010000166.1 GCA_021845825.1 Pseudomonadota bacterium
TCATCCGCTGCGCCTTCGCCGACTTCGGCAGGCTCCAGGAGGCGCTCGAGGCGCGCGGCCTGACCCCGGTGTCGGCCGAGCACGAGTACATCTGCAGCGTGCCGGCGGAGCTGCCCGAGGAGCAGGCCCAGGAAGTGCTCACCCTCGTCGACAAGCTGGAGCAGGAGGAGGACGTGCAGAGGGTCTTCCATACCCTCGCCTGAATGCAGGCCCGCGGGCGCCCGGCGCCGGGGCGTGATGCATGCCTAATCCGGCATGGGAGTCATGCGCTCGGCGAGCGCATCTTCAAAGCCGAAATTGCGCAAGTCGCTGATGCGTTGCGGATAAAGAATCCCCTCGAGGTGATCCACCTCGTGCTGCACCACGCGCGCGTGAAAACCCTCCACCGTGCGCTCGATGGGCCGTCCGTACGGATCGAATCCCCGGTAGTGCAGCCGCTTGAAGCGCGGCACCAGGCCGCGCAGACCCGGTACCGACAGACACCCCTCCCATCCCTCCTCCCGGCTCTCACCGAGCGGTGTCAACTCCGGATTCACCAGCACCGTGTAGGGCACGGGCGAGACATGCGGGTAGCGCGGGTTGACGGTCACCTCGAACACCACCACCCGCAGGCTCACACCAATCTGCGGCGCAGCCAGACCCGCGCCGTTCAGGGCACGCATGGTGTCGTTCATGTCCGACACAAGCGAGGCGAGCTCGGCATCGAATCGCCGCACGGGCGCGGCCACCGCCGCCAGCAGCGGCTCGCCCATTTTCAGTACCCGTCGAACACTCATGGAAGTAAAGTACAATACTTTACCGCCCAGCGGAGCGCCGGCCAATGTGGAAGACAACCGATCCCGAGGAGTCCTTCCGGAACAAAGTCATCTGGTGGTCGGCCATCATCGTCGGAGCCGCGATCATCGGCGTCGGCGCATACTTTCGGCTCCATTCCGCGCCGCCGCCGCCCGTCTCACCGCCGCCGCCGCCCACCGCACAGCAGCAGGCCACTCCACTGATGCCGGCAGCGCCGCCCGCACCTGTGATCCAGCACCCGATCCCGGCCCAGAGCGGGCAATCGGCATCGGCCGGGCTTCCCGCGCTGGACAGCAGTGACCCGACCGTCCTCGATGCGCTGACCCGGCTCGTCGGCCGGCCGGCGATTGCCCGCTTCCTCGTGCCCAAGGCCATCATCCGGCACATCGTGGTGACCGTCGACAATCTGCCGCGTGCCAAGGTGGCCGCCAACCTGCGGCCCATCCGGCCTACTCCCGGCCAAACGGTCGTCAATCAGCAGGGCGCAACCACGCTGCTCAGCCGGAAAAATTACGCGCGCTACACGCCCTTCGTGCAGGTGATAGGCGCGATGGACATGAAGTCCCTGGCGGCAGTCTACTTCCGGCTCTACCCGCTGTTCCAGCAGGCCTATCGGAGCCTCGGCTATCCCCACGGGTATTTCAACGACCGCTTGGTCGAGGCGATCGACAGCCTGCTCGCCACCCCGCAGGTGCAACAGCCGATCGAGCTGGTACAAGGCAGGGTCTTCTGGCAATTCGCCGATCCGAAACTCGAGGCGCTGCCGGCCGGACAGAAACTGCTGCTGCGCATGGGCCCGAAAAACGCCGCGGTCATCGAAGCGAAGCTGCGGCAGCTGCGCCAGCTCATCACCAGTCCGCCGACGACCTCGCCCTGAGGCGGGGCGCCCGCGGCTCACTCCTCCGAGGCGAGCTTGCGGCGCAGACTCTCGATCAGTTGCCGGCTTGCGAAAGGATCGAGTCGCGGCGCGCTCTGCCAGTCGTAGGCCCAGGGGTGCAGCGTGCGCAACGCCTCGGGCTCGTCGGCGTATCGCGGGATGACGTGCGCATGCAGGGCCGGCTCGAGGTTGCCGAGGATGGCATAGTTGATGCGCACCGCGCCGGTGACCTCCAGTACCGCGTCGCCGAGCCGTACGAGATCCCGCAGAAACACTGCCCGCCGAGCCGGATCGAGGGCATTCAGATCGGGCACCACCGGATCGGCCAGCAAGAGCGCGTAGCCGCGCAGGAATTGCCGCTCTCCGAGCACAGCCCAGCCGCTCGCCATGCGCGCGAGAACGCTCGGGTCGCGCCCTTCGCGTGCGGCAGCGACTTGCCGGTCGATGGCGGTCAGCACGCCACCCCCAGCGCCCGCAGCGCGCCTACCGTCGAGGTGTGGCCGCTGTGCTCGATGCCCTGCCAGCCGCGGCGGCGCGCGGCGAGGACATTCTCGGCGCGGTCGTCGATGAAGACCGTCGCGGCAGGCTCGAGTGCAAACCTGCGCTCCGCCTCGGCGTAAATCCCCTCATCGGGCTTCATGACACCGGCCAGGAACGACGGCAGCGCTCCGTGCCCGATACGATGCAGCCCGTATTCACGCGCAAGGTGTGCCCAGTGCAGGTCACCGATGTTGGACAGCAGGTATACACGGCACCGCTGGCTCAGCTGATGTGCGAGCTCCACCATGGCGGGCTGATACTCGAACATGCTCACCCAGCTCGCATGCGCCTGCGCGAGATCCATCGGTCGGCGCGCGAGCGAGGCAAACCTCTCGAGCAACTCTGCGCCGCACAGCCGTCCGCACTCGTGTTCCCACAGGGCGACCCGCGTGAGCACCGAATGCAGCTCGGGCGTCTGCACCTCGTGCGCGCTCAGAAATTCGAGAAAGGGCCGGTAGTTCAGGTGCACGAACACCCAGCCGATATCGAATACCACGTTGCGGATCGGCGTGGACATGCCCATTACAAGGGAAACGGCAGCACCGTTCCGGTGTCGCCAGGGGTCAGATTCACCGCGACTACCGTGGCCTTGGGAAAGAAATTGAACTCCGATGCGCTCGCCCAGGTATAGGCGCCCATGGCCCGTCCCACGATCAGGTCCCCGGTCTCGAGCTTCGGCAGCAGCAGATTCTCCGCGATAACGTCGATGCTGTCGCAAGTCGGTCCCGCCAGCACCGACGGCAGCCGCTCGCCCCCGTCTTTCAACGGCTCGACCGGATAACGGGCGTGATCGTACAGCTGCCCGCTGTAGGAGCCGTACAGGCCGTCATCCAGGTAGTACCACCAGTGCCCTTCGCGGCGCGCCCGCCCCATGACGGAGGCAACCCCGATGGCCGCCGGCCCCACGATGAACCGGCCGGGCTCGGCGATCACCCGCACCCGCTTCGGAAGACGCTCCAGCGCCTCGCGCAGCGGCTCACAGAACCAGCCGATGTCCTGCACCGGCTGCGCGTAGTCGATCGGAAAGCCGCCGCCGATATCGAGCGTGTCGAGAACCCCGAGCTTCGCTCGCCTGCCGGCGGCCATGAGCCGCGCGCAGGCGTGAATCGCCTCGACATGCTTGGCCGAGTCCGCCGCCTGCGACCCGACGTGAAACGACAATCCCCGTACCGTGACGCCGAGCTCGGCGGCGAGCCGGGCGAGCGAGAGGACGTCCTCCGGGTCGCAGCCGAACTTGCGCGACAGATCGCACACGGCGCCGGGGCTGCGGAATGACACCCTGATCAGCAGCTCGGCTCGGCCCGTGAGCCGCTCGAATTTGCGCACCTCGTCCGCGTTGTCCACTACGAACGTACGTACGCCAAATTCCAGCGCATTGCGGATGTCCGGCGGACGTTTGATGGGATGAGTGTGAATGCAACGACCGGGATCGACGCCGAGGCGCCGCACGAGCTGGACCTCGCCGGTCGTGGCCAGATCGAGGCAACCGCCTTCCTCCAGCACCGTGCGCACCACCGCGGTGTGCGGCATCGGCTTGAGTGCGTAGTGCAGGCTGACCTTCGGCAATGCCGCCCGCAGCTTCCTGTACTGCACGCGCACCCGCTCGCAGTCGAGAATGAGCAGCGGCGAGCCGAATTCGCGCACCAGCCGGCGGATCTCCGCGGGCTGGAAGGGATCGACGAACCGGCTCCGGCGTGTACTCACCTCTTACCGACCTCCGCCTCGCCCTCGGCGCCGTTTGCGGCGGCCGCCCGCCGCAAACGGTCCCGGACGGCCCTCCAGGCCTCCCCCTCCGGCACGTCCTGCACGAGGATCCATCGGCACCCGCACTTGTCCAAGATACGCAGGTTCCCATATAGATCATGCCCGTATTGGCGCGCCCGCCGGCCGGCGTTGATCCAGGTCACCGAGCGGTGAGCCGCAAGCGGCGCGCGCCACGCCAGCACGGCAACGCGCCGACCGCCCGCCGACAGGGCCTCGGCCCGCACGTCGATTTGGCCGGCGGGCACGATGATCAACGGCGTCGTGGGCGCGTAGTGCGCCGATGTGCTGCCGGGCACGCGCGGCGAAGCCTCATCCGCTCCGACTCCCAGGTCTGCGACCATCTGGCGGACCTGCGCGGCTGTGACCGCGCCGGGGCGCAGCAGGCGTGCCCGCCGGCCCTGGAAGGCGACAATGGTGGACTCGAGTCCGATCTGACACTCCCCGCCGTCGAGGACCACGCTGACCGCGGCGCCGAACTCCTCGCGCACGTGCTCAGCCCGGGTAGGCGAGAGCCTGCCATAGCGATTGGCAGACGGTGCGGCGATGCCGCCCCGGAAGGCCGCGAGCAGCTGCCGCGCGATGGGATGAGAGGGCACCCGCAGCGCAACGGTGTCCTGCCCGCCGGTTACGGCATCACTCACATGGGCGGCGCGCGGCAGCACCAGGGTGAGAGGCCCGGGCCAGAATCGCTCCGCGAGCCGCAATGCCTCCTGCGGCACTTCCCGGGCCCACTCGCGCAGCTGCTCGATGCCGGCCAGGTGGACGATCAGCGGGTGGTGAGCGGGGCGGCCCTTCACTTCGAATAGCGTGCGCACTGCCGCCGGGTTGGTCGCATCGGCACCCAGACCGTAGACGGTCTCGGTCGGAAAGGCGACCAACTCGCCGGCACGCAGGCTCTGCAAAGCCGCTTCGAGCTGCGCCTCGGTGACCCTGAGGACTTGCACCATGGATCATCATTCAAAGCGGACGGCGCACCCAGCCGCGGCGAGTGCTCACCAGCTCGTACGCCGGCCAATAGTGCTTGTCGAGCACCAGAGTGATGACCTGCGGCGCGTTGTTCCAGGTGATGGCCGTGAGCCGCACCGAAGAATGATCGGGCCGCCCGATCACCGCGTGGATGAACGCATCCAGATTCGGTGTCGGCGTACCGTTTACCGCGACGATGCGCAGTCCCGGATACAACCCATAGCGCGCCGCCGGCGAGCCGTAATCGAAATAATCAACGTACACGCCGATCGGCGCAACGCCTCTTTGCGCCAGCATCGAATGGAACGGGGTCTGCAGCGTCGCACCGGCCCATTCCACGATCCGGTGCAGCGCAGTGCCTGACAGCACCACGGTGGGCACCGTGAAAGTGAGCGTGCGGTGTCCGCGCCATACCGTCACCTTGACCGCCGACCGGTCGGCGGTCGCGCGCTCGACCTGGCGGAAGGTCGTCACCACCCGCCCGTCTATGGCGAGCAGCAGGTCGCCCGGATCGAGCAGCCGCTGCGCCGGCGAGCCGCCGGTCGTACGTGCAATCGTGAGCACCTCGCGCCGGGTAGCCCCCTGGGCGGCAAGCCTGTGTGCCCACGAGGCCGGCAGCCCGATCAGCCGGGCGCTGGCGAGCGGGGTGAGGGACAGCTCGACGTCGAGCGAGTGCAGCGGTTGACCGCTGCGGATCCTCTGCAGCATGTCTTCGACCGGTGCGATGGGCACGCCCTCCAATTCCTGACCCTCGCCGTTCGCCGTATCGTAGGCGAAGCTCGACCACAAGCCGACGACATCGCCGCGCCCGTCAGTGAGCACACCATCGTAATCATCGGGCGGATTGACCAGCTGGATGCTCATGATGTTGGTGTCACGGAAGCGCATGGTGCGCGACAGCGGCAGCTCCAGCGGCTCGATGCTGGCCACTTCGGTGTGGCGGAAATGCA
>JAJZVF010000167.1 GCA_021845825.1 Pseudomonadota bacterium
CGTAGACGCCGACATCCACGTGATTGTGCGGCAGGTGCCAGCGCAGGTTCTCCTCGCCCGCCTCGTACTGGGAGGTGTGGTGAAAGTGGGTGATGATCGGATAATCGTGGGCGCCCCCGTCGTAGGCAGCGCGCTCGAAGTGATACATGACCGAGCTCGTGAGCACCATGGCGTTCGTGAAGGTGTGCACCCAGGAAAGCAGCGCGAAGTTGTCGGCCTCTTTTTGCACGTCGCCGAACTGGCCGACGCACTGCGGGTCATCGGGCAGCGGACCGAGGCAGTTCGGTATCTGGTACTGGTCCTGGCGCAGCTGGGCGACGAAGCGCAGCTCGTTGTTCGCGCTCGGGTCGTACTGCAGGTTGGTGAAGAACCCATAGCCCTGCGACCCGTCGTGAATCACCTGGCGCACGGGGGTCTGCAGGCCGAGGTTGCTGCGGTTGCCCTCGATGCTCGCGAAGTAGGCGAAATTGTGCGCGTTGCTCGCGACGCTCATGTAATCGTCGGTATGGCCGAAGTTGCCCGCCGAGACGGCGATCTCCCCCTGGTCGTGCTTGCCGAAGCCGCTCTTCGGGATGACGTTGAAGATGCCGTAGGTGCGATCGCCCTCATCGGCGTTGTAGCTGCCCCGCTCGACGCCGAGCGTCTGGATGTCCTCGGGGGCGACCGCGGGGCCCAGGCTCTCGGCGATGTTGGTGTTCGGTATCTCCACGCCGTCGATCAGCCAGTTCGTCTGGTGCCCGCCGCGGATGTGCAGCATGTCGTGGGCCTCGTACGCGCCCGGGACATAGTCGGTGATCATCGTCAGGCTGTTGACGTCGATCGCCCCGGGGGTCTGCGCGATCTGCTGGGCGCTCACCAGCGTGATCGGGGTGACCGAGGCGACCACCGGCACCCGGTTGCCCGATATGGTGACGCGGGCGAGCTTGGAGACCGGCACCAGGTGAATGAGGGGCGAGGGGAAATACCCCGCCTCCACCGTGACCGCCTCCTTCTCGCCCACGAAACCGTGCCGGCTCACGGTGAGCAGGTAGCTGCCGATCGCCACCGTCGGGAAAACCGCGCGGCCGCGCGCGTCGGTGCGCGCCCGCAGAACCCGGCCCGAGGTGTTGCGTAGCTCAACCTCCACCCCGGCCATCGGCTTGTTGTGCACGTTCTCCACCGTCACCCGGACGCTGCCGAAGGATTCCGCCCAGCTGCGCGCCGGCACGAGCCCGAGGGCCGCCAGGACGGCCAGGCCCGCGCCGAGGGGCGAAGAGAGCCGGAAAGAGCGGCGGCGCACGCGGGCCGCCCTGCGATCAAGGATAGTCACGCCTCAAACCTCCGGATCCGCCGCCGGCGGACCCTCTGATCCTGCATGGGAATACGCTCAGCACCCGAGCGGCCGTCGGCCGCGGGCGATTCACCGAACGGAAGGCTCAGGCAAGGGGCGGCGGCGCGCGCGCCTGGGGGATGTGAGCGAGGCGGACGCTCTGGCTCGAGAACTCGGGAATGCCGACGATGCCGATCGCAACGGGTGTGATCCGGGGGATGCCGGCGAAGATGAGGGCGGGGGCGGGACTCGTGCCGTTGCAGAAAGCGCAGTGCACATCGCGCCGCGGGCCGCCCGCGCGTCCGTGCCCAGTCGCTCCCCGCCCGTGCGAGAAGAACCGGGCGGGGAAGCCTTTGTGGCACAGGACGAGGGAGAGCGAGCCGTGGGCCGGCTCGAACCCGAGCGGCACGAGCGCGCGCAGACCGAAGCCGAGCAGCGCCAGCGCCACGGCCCACGCGGGCGCGGCACCCCGGGACGCGTAGCGTCCGGATCGGCGTAGTCGTGCGATTTCCCTGCCGGTCACTGCTCTTCGATCACCACGCGGCCCCCGCGGCCGGATCTGCTCTGCACTGGATCGATTCTAGCCAATCCGGACCCGGTCCGGCGGACACCCGACACGCGCCGTGCGCCGAGCCGAGCACCCGGTACGACCAACCGAGACGAGCAGCGGACCTCCCCGGCAAGCGCGCGCCGCGAATCCCCCGCCGCACCCGCCATCGACCCTGAGCGGGGCGGGAAGTTCCCGCCTCAGCGCATCAGAACGAATAGCCGACCGACACCACCGCGGCGTTCGGCCAGAAGTGCACCTTGTTCGAGCGCAGGATCCCCGCGGTGTCGGTGGTGAGCCTGCTGTTGACCTGCGCCACGGAGTAGGAAGCGGTGAAGTGCCAGCGGCCGCTGAAGCGATAGGTGACGCCGGCGGTGACGGCGGGCCCGACGGAGGACGGCAGGGAGATCGAGGTGGGACCGCCGCTTATCGCCGCCCCCGCGGCGGTGATCTGCCGGTCGATGAAACGCGTGTAGTTGACTCCGAGGCCGACGAACGGCCGCCACTTCGCCCGGGGGCTGAAGAAGGCGTACTCGAGCAGCAGCGTCGGGGATACCCAGCGGATGCTGGCGATCTCCTTGCCGTTGTACGGGAGGGAGCCGACGGTCGCCGGTCCCTTGCCCTTGGCGTAGGTGACCGGCGGATAGCCGAAGGCGAACTCGACCTGCCAGTGGGTAGCCAGGGTACGCACGTACGCCAGGTACAGTGTCGTGACGCTTCCGATGCTGGTGTTCAGCCCCGGGGGCGTGAACGGTCCGGTGATGTCGGTGGCGGTGCTGTCGTAGTGGACAAAGTACGCGCCGATGCGGATGTCGTTCGGCTGGCTGCCGCCCGCGTACGCCGCGCAGGCGCCGAGCGCGAGCACGACGCCGAGCGCCACGGTGATGATCTTTCTCTGCATGATCGTCTCTCGCTGTGCTTATTGGACCTGCCCGAAGAAGTCGCGGGCCGCGACCATGCAGAACGGCACCTCCGTCGTATGGTAGGCCTGGATGGCGGTGCTCGCGCCCTCGGAGGCGACCAGCCCGGCGTAGGTGGCCTGGAAGGCGCTCTGCAGCTGCGCGAATGAGCCGCTCGGCGTGGCGTTCAGATCGAGCACGTTCACGAGCGTGCCAAGGTACGCGCTCCACTGCGCGGCCATGATCTGCGTGTTCATGAAGAACACCTCCGGGTCCTCGTCCCCGCCGCACATCAGCATGGGCTCCTCGGGGGCCCAGCCGCCGTTGCGCATGTCGTTCAAGTTCAGGTCCTGGCGCAGTCCGATCGAGGGCGAGGCGGCGAGCGCGACGTCGCCCGATGTCAGCGCCTGGTGGTTGAGGATGGCCATCTCGGCCTGGTCCGGGTGGATGATCGCATCGTCCACATAGGCGACACGGTAGGAGTTGTTTACGAGGTAGGGAGTGCCGAAGCCCGCATCGAACAGCGCAGCGAGCGATGCCCCGTACTGCGCGCTCGAGGGCAAGGCGAGCAGCTCATCCGCCGTCGTGTCCACCGCCGCTATGCCGGTGGACGAGGTGGGCGTCGTGCTGTCGAACAGCGCCGACTCCGGCAGCTTGCCGTCCTGGAACAAGGTATCGAGGGGCGTCGTGCTCGGCAGGAGCGTGTCGATACCGGTCGCATACGTCGGGGAATAGATATCGGAGGTCTGGCTGTAGACGTTGCCGTAGGCATGCTGGTAGCTGGTCGTAATGAGGGGTGCGAACACCGTCGCCCCGATATCGACCTGACCGAAGAATATCGCGTCCGCAAAGGCCTCCAGCGCGTACGGTCCGGAAGACGGTGCCGACGCGGTGACGGTCTCGCCCGCCGCCTGCATCGCCTTGACGGTGGCCATGGCCACGTAGCCGCCTTCGGAGTAGCCGGTGATGTACAGACGGCCGTCATCACTGGTATTGGGCGTGAAGGTGCTGAGCAGCGCCTTGCGTGCCGCCGTCAGCGCATCCATCATGACGATCGCGTTCTCGGCGCCGTCCACGTACGGATGGTAACCGAGCGTCGAGATGTCATAGCCGAGGTAGTTGGGCGCTACCACGATATAGCCGTGTGCGGCGAACACTGCGGCGATGATCGCCGACTCGGCGCTCGCCGGATTGGAAGGATTGCTGACATCGGCGATGTCGTAGGTCGAGGCGGTCGCCGTGCCGTGCGCGTATTCCACGATGGGCCGCGGGCCCGAGCAGGTGGACGATGAGCCGGTGGGCACCATCAGCGCTGCCGAGGCGAGCTGCGGGGAGTCATCCGGCGCCACGGTCCAGTATTTGAGGTAATAGACGTCCACGCCGCAGACCGGCGCGCCCGCAAGCTGCAGCAGCGCGGCACCGGAGGGCATCGCGGTCAACTGCGCAGCGAGCCCGCTCGCCGAGAGCGAGGCGACGCGCAGCGGCGGATCATTGACCAGCGTGCCCCGCCGATCGGTGCTCGCCACCGTACCGCTTTGACTGTTGTGGCCGCAGCCGGCGATCCCCCCCACGAGCACCATGGCGCACAGCAGCGTGCCGATCTTCTTCATCATGCCCCCTCCCCGGACTCGTCCTGCAAAATTAAATCAAGCGTTCGTTTGCCAAGTCGCTGTGACGTGAATCATACAGAATTCTCTACCCCTGTGGTATCTCGATGTAGATCTTGGGCGCTTCCTAAAAGCCCTTCTGAGCGCAGCCGCTCCATGCAGCAGGACTGTCAAGCCCTATGTTGCGTATTCACAACGCGTGGACGCATTGCACGTGGCTCATCGTCCCGGGAGTAGCGGGCGCGGGGATACGCTGGCACTCGTAAACGCAGGTGACAGGGTCGCTCCGGGAGTTCGCTCTCGCCGCGCGCTTGCACGGGGTACCGGGGGCGCCGGGGATCTCGGATCTGAAACGGACGCGCCGGTGCAGCGCGGCCAAGGCCGCTGCGCGTCAAGCTCGGCTTTCAGACCGGCCGAAACACGCGCCGACTGACTCGGCGCTCACGGCACGCCCCGGCGCTGCGCGCCATCCGGCGCGACGCATGTGCCGCAGCGCTCTTTCAAGACAGGCGACAGAGGCGAGGTGGCGTGCGGCAGGAGTCGGCTGAAGGGCGGCCGGGCGGATATGCGGACTTGGGGCTCACCCGCCGGCAGGAGGTCGATCGCCGTGCGCCGGCCGAACGTGCGAGGCGGGATGCGGCGGGGCGGCCGGGGATGCTCCCGGCGCCGCACGCCGCATCACGGCGCCTCCGGCTTCCGTGCGCGCCGAAATCGACCACCTGTGCGTCGGACGCTCTGAAGTACAAGCCCCAAAACGATTGCAGACTCCGCACGAGGCGCTGATGGTCCGGTGGCGGTGCGGCAGGCGCAGCTCGCGCCGAATGTACAACAGCCGCCTCCCCTGCTCGCGGCCGGGATTGCCCGAGGACTTCCCGCTGTTCATTTCGAAGCCATCGTAGCTGGGCAATCGCCGGCGCGTACCCCTGCGCAGCGGCCTTCCCCCACCACTTGACCGCTTGCCCATCGCTCTTGGGCAACCCCTCCTGGCCGAAGTAATAACGAGTCCCCAAAATGAATTGTGCCGAAGCGCTGCCCGCCCTGGCCTGTTGTATGAGCACGGCCAGCGGGGTGGGACGCCGTGCCTGTGCCGTTGCGAGCGCGCCGGTGCCGGCCACAGCGGCAGCAAGCAGGAGCAATATCAGCGCCTGCCTGACCGCCTGACCCGGGATCCTGCAGCGCCGGCCTGCCGCAGAAACGAAGGGCCGACGACCGTTCACGGTGAAATCCCCGCGCCAAGCACGAAGACCCGCGCACCGCCGAAGTTCGCGAGCAGTCCCTGTGCACGGACCTGCTGTAGCATGTGGCCGGGATCGGCAATGCCGGCGCTGAAATTCGCGAAGCTCGAGTTCTCGAACCCGTCGGTCACCAGGAACAGCACCTTCTTTGCAGCGCCATCCTGCGCGATCACGGGCGCCACGGTTTTCAGCGCGAACAGGATGTCATTGGGCTGATTGGCGGCGCCCGAGGCCGACTGCAGCGCGCGCTCGGCCGCCGTATCGGCCATGTGCAACGCGTACTGTGCCTGGCC
>JAJZVF010000168.1 GCA_021845825.1 Pseudomonadota bacterium
TGACGTTCTCGGCGGTGAAGCCGGCCGCCTCCAGGGCGCTGGTGATCTGAGCCCGGCTCCGGCCATCGAAAGTGACGCCGCCGAGCTTGAAGGGCAGCGGCAGCGCGGCGCGGGCCGATGCGCTCGGTGCAGGGTCGGAGGGCGCGGTCGTGGGGGACGCCGTTGCCGTCGTGCGCGCGGGCGACGGAGCTCCGCTGCCCTTGGCGCAACCGGCCAACGCGACCACACACAGGGCGGCGATCACTACCTTCTGGTTCTTCTGCATGGAACATTTCTCCGGGTTTGTTTCTGGCGATCCGAGAACATGGGGACGTGCGGCGGTGCGATGCCGGCCGTTGGTCGCCGGGGTGCGCTCGGCGCTGACGCTCCCATCACTTCCGTTCGAGCCGCAGATATGAGTGGGGGGCGTAAGTGTTGCGCTTGTGCGCGAGCTGCCTCCATGAGGCGGCCCGTCGGCTTATCACAGCTGATGGCGCAAGAGAAGAACGCACGATGCGGGGAATAATCTCTCGAGGACGATGTTGTAGCTGTTAAGCGTGTCACAGCGCCAGGGGCCGGATGCCGGTTGCGGCGGTGCGGCGTGGCGGCGCGCGGCGAAGAGTTGATAAAGCGCATCGCTGTCGTTGAAATCAGCAAAGGAGACGCCGAGCCTCCCGATGCAAGCCTGAGCGAGTACCGCCTCGATCGGGCATAGAGAAAAGACGCTCGGGGTGAGCCGATCCGGGTGCGGCGCTTTTCGGCCGCTCGGGAGAGTGACGCTGTCAAACCGTTGCGGGCAGCGGACGCCGGGGCGATGTGTTTACGCCGTAGGTTGTGGAGCTGCGCAGAAGCTGTCTGCCGATGGAGGAACACTGTGCCGCGCCGTCGCGACGCGGCGGCTGGCGTATCGAGGCGAGGCTCTTGAGGGCAGGGTGGGGTCTGATTCCCAGCTGCCGTTCATTCTTTGGGAGGATCGGTTCGGCGGCGATGGGCGGGGATTGCGGATCGAAGCCGGCCTCGGGGTCGTGCCGGGGGGATTATCGCCCGCTGCTTCCCCGTGACGGCCGGTGTGACCACCGCAATGGCTTCGCCCGCGGCCTGAAGGGATGCGGGCATCACGGTCCGGGAAATGCCCCCCGGGGCAGATCCCCGCCATCGCCCGGGGTGAAGGCGGTGAGAAATCGCTGCGGGGCCTAGGCGGCCGGGGAGGCGCTCGCCGGCTCCACCGCCTCGCTCAGGCGCACGGTGCGCCCGCGCACCGACAGGCGCCCTTCCTCGCTCAATTGACCGAGCGCACGCACCACCGTCTCGGGCGCAAGCCCGAGGTAGGAGCCGATATCGGCACGCGTCAGCGGCAGGCTGAACAGGCCCTCGGTAGCCCGTCGCACCTGTGCACGCGAGGCGTAGTTCTCGATGAACGCCGCCACACGCTCAAGCGCCGGCAGGCCCGACCACGGCGCGGCGGTGCGCTCGAGCTGCATGGCGTACTTCAGCAGCAGCCGCTCGAGCAGCGCCGCGCTCGACTGACCGCTTCCGGGCGCAGCCACATTGAGCCGGCACACCGAGACCTCGGTCGCGGCCTGCGCCGTGTAGGCATGTCGACCGTGCGCGTAGCCTTCCAGGCCCACCAGGTCGCCCGGCATGCCGAGCCCGGCGACCCGCTGGGTGCCGTTGGCGAGGTTCTCGCGCAGGATGAGGCAGCCGTTGACCACCAGGTAGACCGTGCCGGTACTCTCGCCTTGACGCAGGAGCAGCTCGCCGCGCTCGAGCACCGCCGCGCGGCGACCGCGCACGTTCTCGATGGGCACGCGCAGCTCCCCCCAGCAGCGCCCGCCGGAGGGGCAGGTGCCGCAGTCGGTTTCGGCGATGGAGAGGGTTCGAACAGTGCGTTTTCTGTGCATCGGGGGCCACGCTACCGCGAGCCCGGCAGAGGCGATATAGGGGATTTCCGCAAGTGTGCGGGGGCGCACGAGGATCGGGGACGCGCGGCGGCGGCCGCCGGCAGGCCGTGCCCGGGGGTGAGGAATGTCATCCTGCTCGCTACGCAAGTGCACGAGGCTCGGGCAAGATCGCCGGTCATGATGATGGCGTATGACAGCGGCTTACCGCGCCGCACGCTCGCGGCGCGCCTGTCGCACGTGGTGCCTGCTGCCGAGATCGAGCTCGGCCTGCCGCTCATCGAGGGCATCCTCGACCTTAAGGCGCGGCGCGGCGCGGCGGTGCTGGCGCACAATTATCAGGTGCCGCTCATCACCGCGGCGGTAGCCGATTTCACCGGCGACTCGCTCGCCATGGCGCAATTCGCCGTCCGCTGCGAGGCCGATACCATCGTGGTGTGCGGCGTGCGTTTCATGGCCGAGACCGTGAAGCTCCTGTGCCCGCAGAAGCGGGTGCTCCTGCCGGCGCAGGAGGCGGGCTGCTCGCTCGCCGACTCGATCACGCCCGAGGACGTGCGGCGCGTGCGCGCAAGCTGTCCCGACACCCCCGTCATCGCCTACGTCAACACCTCGGCGGCCGTGAAGGCCGAGGCGGACATCTGCTGCACATCGGGCAACGCGGTGCGGATCGCACGCTCGCTCGGCAGCGAGCGGGTCATCGTGCTGCCCGACCGGCATCTGGCGCAGTTCGTGGCCCACTCCACCGGGCTCGAGGTGATCGCCTGGAACGGCGAGTGCGAGGTGCACACCCGCTTCTCGGCGGCCGATATCCGCGGCCTGCGCCTGAGCACCGGCGCGACGGTGCTCGCGCATCCGGAGTGCCCGGCGGCCGTGCAGGCCGAGGCGGATTTCGTGGGCTCGACGGCCGCGATGGCCGATTACCTGACGCGCCGGCGGCCGCAGCAGGCGTTGCTCCTCACCGAGTGTGCCATGGCCGACAACGTCGCGGTGCAGTGTCCGGACATCACCTTTCTGCGCCCCTGCAATCTGTGCCGGCACATGAAGGCGACCACGCTCGAGCGGCTCGGCGAGGCGCTCGAGCGGCTCGAGGAGCCGATCCGCATCGATCCGGCCATCGCCGAGCGCGCCCGCAGGCCGATCGCGCGCATGCTGTCCGTAAGCTGACCGTCCGTCCGACCCGCGCATGGACTCGATCGACACCGACGTGCTGGTGGTCGGCGCGGGAGCGGCGGGACTCTGCGCCGCGATCAGCGCCGCTCCGCGGCGCGTGCTGCTCGCGTTCGCCGACGATCCGCGCGCGGCGAGCTCCACGGCCCTCGCCCAGGGCGGTATCGCCGCGCCTCTCGGGGCGGGCGACTCGGTGCGCTCGCAGTGGGTGGACACTCTCGCGGCCGGCTGCCACAGCAGCGATCGGCGGGCCGCCCTCAGGGTGATCCGGGCCGCCGGCGAGGCGGTGCGCTTCCTGAGCGGGGTAGGCGTGCGCTTCGATCAGGGCGCCTCGGGCTGGAGGATGCACCTGGAGGCCGGGCACAGCCGTCCCCGCGTGCTGCACGCCGAGGGCGACCGCACCGGCCGGGCGATTCTCGAGGCGCTGCTCGCGCATGCGGCCGGGTGCGGGCACATCGAGCAGCTCCCGGGCCTGCGCGTCGCCTCGCTCCTGCGGGGTGAGGACGGGGATATCGCCGGCGCACTCGGATTCGACCGGCAGGGCGCTCCCGTGCGCATCGGCGCACGGGACACGGTGCTCGCCACGGGCGGCCTCGGCGGACTGTTCCCGTTCACGACCAACGGCCGCCATGCCGGCGGCGATGGCCTGGCGATGGCGCTTGGCTGCGGCGCGCGCGTCGCCGGCCTCGAGTTCATCCAGTTCCATCCCACGGCCCTCGAGACACCCGAAGACCCCGCGCCCCTTTTGACCGAGGCGCTGCGCGGAGCGGGGGCGATTCTGCTCGACGCGCACGGCGATCGGCTCATGCACGGTGCACATCCCCTGAGCGATCTGGCGCCGCGGGACGTGGTGGCGCGCGCCGTCTGGGCGCGCCGCCTGCGGGGCGAGGCGGTGTGGCTCGATGCGACGGCGGTGTTTCGCGGCGAGCACGCCGGGGAGTTTCCCCTGGCGCTTCACACCTGCCGGGCGCACGGTCTGGATCCGGCGCGCGAGCCGGTGCCGGTCACCGCGGCGGCGCACTATCACATGGGCGGCATCGCGGTCGATGCGCTCGGCCGTACGAGCCTGCCGGGACTGTGGGCGTGCGGAGAGGTGGCCTGCACGGGCATGCACGGCGCCAATCGCCTGGCGAGCAATTCTCTCCTGGAGGCGGTCGTCTGCGGACGCATCGCCGGGGAGTCGCTCGCTCGCTCGAGCCCGGCGCCGTGCAGGCCGCGCGCGCCGGCAGCACCGGCGGCCGACGTCGCGGCCGATCGGCACGGCGGGGCGGCGCAGCTGCGCGAGATCATGGGCCGCTGCATGGGACCGTTGCGGCACGAGGGGGAACTGTTGGGCGGGCTGCGCGAGCTCACGGCGCTGCGCGAGCGCCTCGCGCCAGAGGCGCTGACGACCCGCCGGCGGCTCGAACTCGCGATCGCCATGGTGCGCGCGGCGCTCGTGCGCCGGGAGAGCCGCGGGGCGCATTGGCGCAGCGACTTCCCGCAGCGCGATCCGGCCGCCGATACGCGCTAGCGCACATCATCCGGAAACTGCGAGCGCGTGCGGCCGCGGGGCGCTGAATGACCGGGCCGCTCAGCAACGATGGAGGCGTGTCGTTTGCGGGCTGTGCGGCGATCGCGCTCCGGCGCACCGCCGCCGCGTGCCGTGCAACGAAAAAGCCGGCAGCGCTCGGGCTGCCGGCTTCATGAGCGCTTCGTTTTTCTTGTTGTGCTGGATCTACTGCTTCTTATGCTTCGGTCTTGAGCTTTCGGCGGCGGCTCACCGCGAACCCGACGGCCGCCAGTCCGAAGGAAAGGAGAGCAAGCGTGCCCGGCTCAGGCACGGTGGTCACGGACTCCAGCAAGATGTCGTTCGAGCCGCTGGCCGCCGACGCAGAAGAGTTCGGATCCCAGATGATCAGATCGGAGTAGCCCATCAGGTTCGCGCCGCTATAGGTCTGACTGACAGGCAGGCCCGATCCACTGTCGAGCGACGTCCAGCCATTGTTCCAGCCGAGTATCTGGAAGTCCTCCCCGGATTGCAGCGAGCCGATGGTCACGCTCGAGATGTGTCCAGAGAACCCGGTGAGCTCGATGCCGTTCGGATAGGCGATCTCGTTATAGCCTCCGTTGGGTCCGTAGGGGTCATTGTTCAGTCCCAAGCCCTGCTCAGCCGCCGAACCGCCGTTCTTGATGTACAAAGAGGCGGTGCTCCCGACCCAGCCGAGGGTGCTGCTGAACTGCATGGCGTATGCAGTGAGCGATTGGGTGCCTTGCTGGAACGTGTAGGCGGGTGTTGCGAGACTCGCCCCGGGGGAGGGGGGGGTGCCGCCGAGTGAGAAGAAATTCCAGTTGGTCGATCCGCCCAGTGTCGTCGCCAGCGCCGGCGCGGCGGCCATGGCCGAGGCCAGGATGATGGCCGAGACGAATCCGGCGAGTTTGGTCTTCATTGCCGATCTACCTCGCAGTGATCCAAATCCGGTGTGACCCGCAGGAGCGACGGTGCGCTCCGGCGGTGAAATAAAAGCAAATTTCGGGCCATTTTTGAACACACCAATGCTTTCAATCGGTTGTCGAGAGGACGGTCAGCGGTACATTGGGTCGTTGTAAAATATATCGACGCTTTGTGTCGTCAAGAGCAGCCGCTTGCAGCCGCAGCGCATGGCGCCGGCGTCCGCTCAGTCTGCCGGTCAGGAATCGCCCGGGCGGCCCGGCTCGAGCGCCGATCGGAAGGTCTCGGTGCAGTAGCGCTCGGCCCGCAGCGCCTCCGACCAGAACGAGGGCGCCCAACCGGCTTTGAGCTTCAGCTGCGTGAGAAAATCGCGCGGGTCGGGCAGATCCTCCCACACCGCCGGCA
>JAJZVF010000012.1 GCA_021845825.1 Pseudomonadota bacterium
CGACGAGATGATGCAGGGCTTCGCCGTGGCGGTGCGCATGGGCGCGACCAAGGCCGATTTCGATGACACCGTGGCCATCCACCCCACCGCCGCCGAGGAGCTGGTCACCATGCGGTGACGGAGGACCAGGTCAAGCGATCCGCTCATGCGTTCCGGCCTCCACTCGGGCAATATCCCGCGCCATGGACAATCCCCTGCTCTGCGACGAGCCGCTGCCTCCCTTCGCCCGCATCCGGCCCGAGCACATCGAGCCCGCCATCAGCGCGGTGCTCGCCGATGCGCGTGCGCGCATCGGGGAGATCGCGAGCTGCGATCCGCCGACTTTTGCCACGGTGATCGAGCCGCTGGAGGAGCTGCAGCATCGGCTGGCACGCCGCTGGTCTCCGGTGAGCCATCTCAACGCCGTGCTCAACTCCCAGGCGCTGCGCAATGCCTACAACGCCTGCCTGCCGCTGCTTTCGGCTTATCAGACCGATCTGGCGCAGAACGAGCCGCTCTACCGCGCCTACCGCGCCATCGAGCGCAGCGAAGGCGCAACGCTCGATCCGGTGCGGCGCCGGGTGATCGGCAACGCGCTGCAGGATTTTACCCTGGCGGGTGTCGGCCTGCCGAGCGGGGACAAGCAGCGCTTCAAGGCCGTGATGCTGGAGCTCACGCAGCTGCAGTCGAAGTTCGAGGAGAACGTGCTCGACGCGACCAACGCCTGGAGCTGTCACGTCGCCGACGCCGGGCAGCTGCGCGGCCTGAACGAGATGCTCATCGAGCAGGCGCGCCGCCGTGCCCACGAGCAGCGGCTCGAGGGCTGGATGCTGACACTGGATCAGCCGACCTATGTCGCGGTGGTCACGGACGCGGAATCCGGCGAGTTGCGGCGCAGATTCTACGAAGCCTGGAGCACGCGCGCCTCGGACCAGGGCCCCCAGGCGGGCCGCTGGGACAACGCACCGGTGATGGAGCGGATCCTGCGCAAGCGGCATGAGGCCGCGCGGATCCTTGGCTTCGGCAACTTTGCCGAGTACGCGCTCGTCAAGCGCATGGCGCGCAGCGGCGAAGAGGTGATGACGTTTCTCGAGGAGCTCGCGCGCGCCTCCCGTCCCGCGGCGGTGCGCGAATTCGACGAATTGCGCGCCTTCGCCGGCCGCGAGCTTTCCGCCTGGGACGTGCCATTTTATACCGAGCGGCTTCAGCAGCAGCGCTACGCCATCTCGCAGGAGGAGCTGCGTCCCTACTTCCCGCTACCGCGAGTGCTTTCGGGGCTGTTTGAGGTGGCCGAGCGGCTCTTCGGCGTACGCATCCGGGAGCGCTCCGGCGCCCCGATCTGGCACCCGGACGTACGCTTTTTCGACATCGAGAGCGCCGCCGGCGAGCCCGTGGGCAGCTTCTACCTGGACGCCTATGCACGCGCCCACAAGCGCAGCGGCGCGTGGATGGACGAGTGCGTCGGCCGCAAGCACCTTGCCTCGGGCGATGCCCGGCCGGTCGCCTATCTGGTGCTGAATGTGCTGCCTCCCGGTGAGGATCGCCCGGCGCTGCTGACACACGACGATGTGCTGACGCTGTTCCATGAATTCGGCCACGGCCTGCATCACCTGCTCACGCAGGTGGACTACCCCAGCCTTGCCGGCATCAACGGCGTGCCCTGGGACGCGGTGGAGCTGCCGAGCCAGTTCATGGAGAATTACGCTTGGCACCCGCAAGTGCTCGGCCGAATCTCGGGCCATTTTCGCAGCGGCGAGCCCCTGGCGGCCGATGTGCAGCGGCGGCTGCGCGCCACGCGAAGCTTTCATGCCGGATTGCAGATGGTGCGCCAGCTGGAGTTCGCGCTGTTCGATTTCCGGCTGCATGCCGAATACGACCCCGAGCGGGGCGGCCGCGTGCTGCCACTGCTGCAAGAGGTGCGGCGGCACGTGGCAGTGGTGCCGGTGCCGGATTGGAACCGCTTCCCCATGAGTTTCGGGCACGTGTTCGCCGGCGGCTACGCGGCGGGCTACTACAGCTACAAGTGGGCGGAGGTCCTGGCGGCGGATGCCTTCTCGGCGTTCGAGGAGCACGGGGTGTTCGATCGGACCACGGCGAGGCGGTACCTCGAGGCCATCCTGTCCCGGGGCGGCAGCCGGGATGCGATGGAGGCATTCGTTGACTTCCGCGGCCGGCCACCGCGCGTTCAGGCGCTTCTCGCGCAACACGGCATTCTCGCTCCCGGCGATCCGGCGACCTAAGTCACATTCCCTGAGAACCAGCCCTTCTCAGTGCCCTGCGCGCTACCACTGGGACGGGGTTCGCCGTTGCGGGCGAAATCCGTCACTTCCGGGCGCAGCGCATGAAATTGCGCGATGGCTCTCGGATTTCGGCCGGGGTCCATTTTAAAGTAATTGAAATCACTCTGGGGGTGCGGACTGCCCGCCCTGCCTTCCGCGTGACAGAATGACCAATCCCCGGCGTAGCGATTACGACGTCACCGATACCGTCCAGGTAAGCTCCCCCACCGCGGTCCGCGAGGCCGTCGAAGCACTATTCCGGCCCACGTGGCCCCAAATCTCTCTGGCGCCGCTGCAACGCTCTTTCGAGCACTTTGAGCTGCTGTTCGCCGGCAAAATCCCCGGCTATCACGGTGTCGACACGGTCTACCATGACCGCCAGCATACGCTCGACATCACGCTCGCCCTCGCCCGGCTGCTGGTAGGTTACGAGCGTCAGGTCGAGCCGCGCGATCGTCTGGGCGGGGAGCGGGCAGTGGCGGGGCTCATCACCGGACTCTTCCACGATGTGGGCTACCTGCGGCGCATCGACGAGCGCGAATCGCGCAATGGCGCCGAATTCACCCTCGTGCACGTGTCGAGGGGAGCCCGCTTCCTCGAAGAATTCCTGCCTGTGATCGGCCTCGGCCGCTGGGTGGCGGTGGCGCGGGAAATCATTCATTTCACCGGCTACGAGGTGCCCGGAGCACAGATCGAGGCGCGACTCAGCGATCCACGCGACATCATCGTCGGGCATCTGCTCGGCACGGCGGACATGATCGCCCAGATGGCCGACCGCTGCTATCTGGAGAAGTGCCGCGACCGGCTGTATGCCGAGTTCGTTCTCGGCGGAGTGGCTCTGCCGGTCTCCTCCACGGGTGATCGACAGGTACGATATGCCTCGGGCCTCGATCTGCTGCGCCAGACCCCGGAATTCGCTGCGGAGACCCGCAGGAGGCGCCTGGACGGGGAGTTTCACTCGGCCTACCGGTACCTGGAGATTCTCTACGGCGGCCGCAATCCGTACATCGAGGCCATCGAGCGCAATATCGCCTTCCTGCGCCGGGTCCTGCGCAGCGAGAACTGGCGGCTGCTCAGGCGCCGCCCGCCGGTCTTCGCCGCCGCCGCCGACCCCATGTCCAGCATGCGCGTGCTGATGGTCAGCTACCTCAAGCGGGTCTGGTCCGGCTAGGGGCCCGGAGAACCCCTCAAACGGCGGGGCGGACTGCAGCCATGCCCCTGCGCCGGACGCCAGGCACGGCCCCGCGTGGGCACAGAGCCGCCCTGCCGGGGCGAAGTGCTTGGATTTGACGAAGACTCGACGGCGGTTAATATTGATCAGTCGATCCTTCCGACGCCCGCAACCAGAGCAAGAGCCGCCTCAGTGGCCGGCAGACCCGGATTCAAGCACGCGCTCGGCGCGTTCACCCTCACGCTGCTCGTCGCGGTGGCGAGCGGGAGCGTGCTGCTTTGGCTGCTCTGGCGACATTGGCCCGCCGAAGCCGCGTGGGCCGCGGCTGGCGTGGCAGCCCTCGCCGGCAGCGTCCTGGCGGCCATCGGCGCGTGGCGGCGGGATCGCGACATCGACGCCACCGCGGGCGTGCTCGTCCGGGGCGCCCATCGCATCGGCCAGGGGGACTACACTCGCCCGCTGCCGGTGCATCGCCGCGACCGCCTCGGCGACCTCGAGCAGGCGATGGAACAGATGCGTTCGCGGCTGCGCCAGTCGACTGTTCACAAGGACTACCTGCGCAGCGTCCTCGACAGCATGACCGACGCCGTGCTCATCACTTCACCCGATGGAGTGGTGAAGACGGCCAACCTCGCCGCCTGCAGGCTGCTCGGCTTCACCGAGGAGGAACTGCTCGGCCGCAGCATCGTCGCGGCGCTCGCCGAGAACCTGCGGGGGGAGTTCGACCTGCTGCAGGCCGCGCAGCAGACGCGCGAAACAGTCGTCCGCACACGCGACGGGCAGACCATTCCGGTGTCGCTCGCCGGCTCGCGCATCGAGAGCGACGACCCCCAGTTCCAGGGCATCGTCTTCGTCGCCCGCAATATCACCGAGCGCAAGCGCGCCGAGCGGCGCATCCGCTACCTGGCCCGCTACGACACGCTCACCAAAGTCCCCAACCGCATGCAGTTCCAGCACCTGCTGCAGCAGACGCTCTCCCGCGGGCTGCGCGCCGGCAGCGCCGTGGCGCTGCTGTACCTCGACATGGACCGATTCAAGGAGGTCAACGACACCTTCGGACACGCCACGGGCGACCGTGTGTTGGAGGTGCTCGCCGAGCGGTTGGCCCGCTCGCTGCCGCGGGACGCGATCCTGGGGCGTCTCGCCGGCGATGAGTTCGCGCTCTGCCTGCACGGTCTGCCGGCGGAAACCGACAACCGCGGGCCGGTCGCGCAGCTCACGCGCACGATCCTCAACGAGGTGGCGCGTGCCTTCCAGCTCAACCAGCAGGAGGTCTTCCTCACCGGGAGCGTCGGCATCGCCTTCTGCCCGCGTGATGCCGAGAACGTCATCGACCTGATCCGCAACGCCGACGCAGCCATGTACTACGCCAAGCAGAACGGCGGCAACACGTTCACCTTCTACTCCCCGGAGATGAACGCCGCGGCGGTCGAGCGGCTGATCTTGAAGAGCAAGCTGCGCCGCGCGCTCGAGCGCGACGAGCTCGTGATCCGCTATCAGCCCAAGGTGGACGTCGGCAGCGGAAGGATCGTCGGCGCCGAGGCGCTGCTGCGCTGGCGGCTGCCGGGGCATGGCGACATCTCTCCGGCCCGCTTCATACCCCTCGCCGAGGAGACCAACCTCATTCTCGATATCGGCGAATGGGTGCTCAACCGGGTATGCATGGATTACCGGCAGCTGAGGACCGAGGGCGGCGATCCGGGCCGGATCTCGCTGAACCTCTCGCTGCGCCAGCTCCGCCAGGCAAGCTTCATCCTGCGGTGCCGCTCCGTGTTCCGCCGGCACGGCGTCTCGCCCACGGCGCTCGAGCTCGAGATAACCGAGACCACCCTGATGGCGGACAGCAAGAACACGCTCCCGCTGCTCGATGAGCTGCACGCCATGGGGCTGCACCTGTCGATCGACGACTTCGGCACCGGCTACTCGTCCCTGTCGGCGCTGCAGCAGTTTCCAATCGGCACGCTGAAGATCGACCAGTCCTTCGTGCGCGACGTGAGCGAGAACGCCGGCAACGCCACCCTGGTGCGCACCATCATCGAGATGGGCCGCAGCCTCGGCATGGTGGTGGTCGCCGAGGGTGTCGAGTCCCAGAGCCAGCTCGAGTTCCTGCAGCGCAACGGCTGCCACCAGGCGCAGGGACGCCTATTCGGGGAGCCGTGCGCCGCGGAGGATCTGCTGGTGCTGCTCAAGCGCCAGATTGCGGGGGGACCGCCGTTCGCACACCTTCTGCGGCCGGCGCCGGCCACAGGGCGGCCGGCCTGACGGCGCCGGTTCACGGCGCTCTTTTCGGTGCGACCGCGGGTGACGGACCAATCGCTTGACCAAATCGGGGTGATAAAGGCCGTCTATCGGCGGTAGAATTCCCGCCCTTTTCGCGGCAAGGATTCGAGCACCATGAAACCCGCCTTGAACGTCGCGATCACCGGCGCCGCCGGCCAGATCGGCTATGCACTCGCGTTTCGTGCGGCCTCCGGCGCGCTCCTGGGGCCGGATCAGCCGGTGAACCTGCATCTGCTGGAGATCACGCCGGCGCTGCCGGCGCTTACCGGCGTGGTCATGGAGCTCGCCGACTGCGCCTTCCAGGGACTCAACAAGGTGATCGCCACCGACGACGCCCGGATCGCGTTCCGCGACTGCCACGTGGCGCTGCTGATCGGAGCCCGTCCGCGCGGTCCCGGCATGGAGCGCAAGGACCTGCTGCTCGCCAACGCACAGATCTTCTCCGCGCAGGGCAAAGCGCTCAACGAGGCGGCCGACCGCAACGTCAAGGTGTTGGTCGTCGGCAATCCGGCCAACACCAATGCACTGATCGCGCGCGCCAACGCCAAGGACCTCAATCCGCGCAATTTCACGGCCATGATGCGCCTCGACCACAACCGGGCGCTGTCGCAGCTCGCCGAAAAGACCGGCAGCCACGTGCGCGACATCCGCCGCATGACGGTATGGGGCAACCACTCCTCCACCCAGTATCCGGACATCAGCCACGCTCTGGTCGGCGGCAAGCCGGCCCGCTCCCTCGTCGATGCCGCGTGGGTGGAGCAGACATTCATCCCGGTAGTCCAGCAGCGGGGCGCGGCCATCATCAAGGCCCGGGGCGCCTCTTCGGCCGCCTCGGCCGCCTCGGCCGCCATCGATCACATCCGCACCTGGGTGCATGGCACGCCGGATGGCGACTGGGTCAGCATGGCGGTGCCCTCCGACGGCAGCTATGGCATCCCGGAAGGGGTGATCTATTCCTACCCCGTGACCACCAGGAGCGGCGATTATCAGATCGTGCAGGGCCTGTCCATCGACGAGTTCAGCCGCAAACGGATGGACGCCTCCCTGGCGGAGCTGCACGCAGAGCGCGCCGGCGTGCAAGCGCTCCTCGGCTGAGGCTGATCTGATCGGCCACAGCTCCGCTGCCGGCGCTCGCAGCTGCGGCAGGTTCGCCCCACGCACGGAAAAACCGTTATAGTTCCCGCCGCCTGAGCCAGCCGCCTCGACGGCGTGAAGGAGTTGCCATGCTGGGCGTCGTCCTGTCGTTAGCCGCCCTTGCGGCCATCGCCTACGCCGTGACACAGGCAGGCGGGGTCATCACGCTGCTGCTCATCGCCGCGGTACTGTACCTGGCCTACCGGCGGCTCTCGCTGCTCGTCTTCACCGCCACCCTTACGGTCCTGCTGGCAGCCTATGCCTACTACGGCGCCACCGGCGCAGCGGCCGAAACGTGGAAGGGCTTTCTCTGGCTCATGCTGGCCGGGCTGTGGCTGCTCAACGTGCGGCCGCTGCGCAAGGCGCTGATCAGCCGCCCTTTCATGAAGGCGTATCGCAAGCTCCTGCCGTCCATGTCGCAAACCGAGCGCGAGGCGTTGGAAGCCGGCACCGTATGGTGGGATGGGGAGCTGTTCACCGGCGCACCCAAATGGCCGAAGCTGCTGTCGGCCCGGGCACCGCAGCTGACGGCCGAGGAGCAGGCGTTTCTCGACGGCCCGTGCGAGGAGCTCTGCCACATGCTCGATGACTGGAACATCACGCACGAGCGCGGCGACCTGCCGCCGCACGCGTGGGAGTACCTCAAGTCGCGCGGCTTCTTCGCCATGATCATCCCCAAGCGCTACGGCGGATTGGAATTCTCCGCCTATGCGCACTCGTGCGTGCTCGCGAAGATCTCCAGCCGCTGCGTTACGGCCTCCTCCACTGTCGCGGTGCCGAATTCGCTGGGACCTGCGGAGCTGCTCAACCACTACGGCACGGAGGAACAGAAGAACTACTACCTGCCGAGGCTCGCGCGCGGCGAGGAAGTGCCCTGCTTCGCGCTCACGGGTCCGCGGGCCGGATCGGATGCCGCCGCCATTCCCGACACCGGAGTGGTGTGCCGCGGGCAATGGCACGGCAGGGAGATCATCGGCATCCGGCTCAACTTTTCCAAGCGCTACATCACGCTGGCGCCTATCGCCACGGTCATCGGGCTCGCCTTCCGCCTGTTCGATCCGGACCGGCTCCTCGGCGAGCGCACGGACATCGGCATCACCTGCGCGCTCATCCCGCGCAACACCCCGGGACTCGTCGTCGGCCGTCGCCACTTCCCCGTCAATATCCCGTTTCAGAACGGCCCGTTACAGGGAAACGACGTGTTCGTGCCGCTCGACTTCATCATCGGCGGCCCGAAGATGGCCGGCGCCGGCTGGCGCATGCTGGTCGAGCAGCTGTCGGTGGGCCGGTGCATATCGCTGCCGTCCAATGCCACCGGCGGCGCCAAGGCCGGCGTTTGGGCGAGCGGCGCCTACAGCCGCATCCGGCGGCAGTTCAACACACCGGTGGGACGGTTCGAAGGGGTGGAAGCCGTACTTGCCCGCATGGTGGGCCTGACCTACACCATGGACGCGGCGCGCTCGGTCACCGCCGGCGCCATCGACGGAGGGGAAAAGCCATCGGTACCCTCGGCAATGCTGAAATACCACGTGACCGAAATGGGCCGTCAGGTCGCCAACGACGCCATGGACGTGCACGGCGGCAAGGGCATCTGCCTGGGTCCGAAGAACTACCTGGGACGCGCCTACCAGGCAGTGCCGATCACTATTACGGTCGAAGGCGCCAACCTTCTCACCCGCAACCTGATCATCTTCGGCCAGGGTGCGGTGCGCTGCCATCCGTTCGTGCTGCGCGAGATGAACGCCGCGCGCAACCCGGACCACGGCCGCGGGCTGGACGAGTTCGACCGCGCGCTGTTTGGGCACATCGGCTTCACGATCTCCAACACAGTGCGCTCGCTGATCATGGCGCTGACCCATGCCCGCTTCACGCGCTCCCCGGTGAGCGGGCCGACCGCGCGCTATTACCAGCACATCGTGCGCTTCAGCGCCTCGTTCGCCCTCACGGTGGACGTGGCCATGCTCACACTCGGCGGGTATCTGAAAAAGAAGGAGAGCCTGTCGGCGCGCCTCGGCGATGTGCTCTCGGACATGTATCTGGCCTCGATGGTGCTCAAGCATCACGAGAATCAGGGCCGCCCCACCGAGGATCTGCCCATCGTGGAGTGGGCCTGCCGGAATCTGCTCTATCACGCCCAGGAGCAGCTGCACGGGTTCCTGCGCAATTTCCCCAACCGGCCGCTCGCCGCCCTCATGCGCGCGCTCGTATTCCCGCGCGGGCGGCACTACTCGGCGCCTTCCGACCGGCTTGGCCGCCTGGTCGCCGAGCTCGTAACCCGCCCGACCGATGCGCGCGAGCGGCTGTGCCGGCACATCTACCGCACGTGCGAGCCGGGCAATCCGCTCGGGCTGCTGCAGGAGGCGCTCGAGCTGGCCGAGCGCATGGAGCCGCTGGAGAAGCGCATCCGCATCGAGGGCGTCAAGGCGGGCAAAGTCACCGCACTCGACCTGCCGGGACAAATCGAGCAGGCACTAGCGGCCGGCATCCTCTGCGAGGAAGAGGCGACGCAGCTCAAGGAGTATGATCGGAAGGTCATGAACCTCATCCACGTCGACGACTTCGCCCCGCACGAGCTCGGCACCCAGGCCCAACCAGAGCTGGCGCAGACGGGGCCCTCGGGCGCCCTTGTGTGAACTCCGCCGTCGGACAAGACGCCGGGCTCGATGAAAGCACGGCGGAAATCGAGCGCCCCGCGCCCCATCCGGCGCGGCCGGCCGGGACCCGGTACTGCGAGAACTGCGGCACGGCGCTCGCCGGCCCGTACTGCAGCCAGTGCGGCCAGCGTCATCATGAGCACCCGGTCCACTCGTTCCGCCATTTCCTTCAGGAAGCAACGGAGGACCTAACGCACGCCGATTCGCGCCTGTGGCAGACGGTGTACGCGCTGCTGCTGCGGCCGGGGTTTCTGACGGAGGAATTTCTCGCCGGCCGCCGGGTGCGCTATCTGCCGCCGGTGCGACTGTATCTGGTGGTCAGTGTCATTTTTTTCCTGCTCGTCGGCCTGCAATCGTGGCTCTCGGCGCCCGCGATCCACGTGCGGGAGTCCCGGGGATCCTTCCGCTACGATGTGGCGGCAGCCGGCGCCGCGCCGATCGGCGCGGCGCCGGCCACCCTGTCGATCGGATCGGTGTGCGAGAAGATCAGTGCGACCAGCCCGAGGCTCGGGGCATGGTGCGGCGCGCTGGCGCCGCGCATCGAGCGCAGCTGGCGGGCGCTGAATGCCCAAGGCGGCATCGAGCGTCTGAATGCGATCTGGCTCCACGGCTTCGAGCGGGCCATGTTCGTGTTCCTGCCGCTGCTGGCGCTGTTGATGACAGCGCTCTATCGGAAGCCCCGGCGCTACTACGTCGAGCACCTGTTGTTCCTCGTGCACAACCAGGTATGCCTGTTTCTGGTGCTCGGAGCGTACACGCTGCTCGGAATGCTCACGACCTCGAGCCTGGTCATCGGCACGGCGAGCACCGCACTGTGGGTGTACGTGTCGATCTATTTCTATCTGTCGATGCGGCGGGTGTACGGGGAAAGCCCGTGGCGGACCGTCGGCAAGCTCGCCGCGCTCTCGGCGGGCTACTTCGGCATCTTGCTGTTGATGCTTGCGGTGATCCTCACCTACGGCTTTCTCGTGCTTTGAGCGAGGCCGCCATGAGCCGCGCCATTCTGCACGTCGACATGGATGCGTTCTACGCGTCCGTGGAGCAACACGACAACCCGCAGCTCGCCGGCAAACCGGTCGTGGTCGGCCACAGCGGCGGCCGCGCGGTGGTGGCGGCGGCCAGCTACGAGGTGCGCCGTTTCGGCGTACGTTCGGCCATGCCCATGAGCATAGCGCTGCGGCTCTGTCCGGCGGCCGTCTGCGTGTCCCCGCGCATGGGACGATATCGGGAGGTCTCCCGGCAGGTGTTCGCCGTCTTTCACGACATCACCCCCCTCGTGCAGGGCCTGTCGCTCGATGAGGCGTACCTTGATGTCACCGGCAGCGTACCGCTTTGGGGCGAGCCACCGCGTATCGCCCGGCAGATCAAGGAGCGCATCCGCGCCCGGACCGGACTGACCGCCTCGGTAGGGGTGGCGACCAACAAACTGGTCGCCAAAATCGCCTCCGATCTCGACAAACCCGATGGCCTCACCGTGGTCCCGGCAAACCGCATCCTCGCGGTGCTCGATCCACTGCCCGTGCGCCGCCTGCCGGGACTTGGACGTAAGCTGGGCGATAAAGTAGAGGCGGCCGGGCTGCGTACCCTCAGGGACCTCAGGTGTGCCCCGGATGCGGTGCTTTGGCCGCTCTTCGGGCGAGACACGGCGCGCATGCGCGAGCGGGCTGCGGGAATCGACGATCGCCCCGTGCGCGTCGATCTGGAGGAGAAATCCCTGAGCGCCGAGGACACCTTCCCCCGGGATCTCGCCGATCCACGGGATCTCGACCGGCATATCTGCCGGCTTGCCGAAAGGGCCTGCGAGCGGCTGCGGTGCAAGGGCTTGATGGCCGCGAGGGTGGGAGTAAAAATCCGTTGCCACGATTTTGCGACGTTCAGCCGGCAGCGCTCCATCGCCCCACCCACCCAGGAGGGGCGCACTGTGCGCGATATCGCGCGGGAGCTGCTGACGCGCTGGCTTGCCGAGCACCGCGGTGCAAAACTTCGCCTGCTGGGGGTAGTCTTGGCGGAGCTGGCGCCGGCTTCGCAGCTGGGCTTGTTCCAGCATGGCCGGGGCGCCACAGGTCATGGCGCGCGGGCCTCGGGCATCGACGCCGCCCTCGATGAGGTTCGCGCCCGCTTCGGCGACCACGCGCTGCGGCGCGCGAACACGTTGGAGTAAGGTGCAGCATTACGCATGACCGGTCAGCGACGGCACGAACGGAACGTGAGCTCGAGCGGATCTGCCCGGGACGCCTCGAGTTCTTCCCGGACCGGGTTGCTGCAGCGCTCGCCCCCGCGGCGGCGCGCCTCAGCGGGCGCAACGGCGCCCGCTTGCTCCGCGCCGCGGAAAATCAGCCCGGCGACCGAATTCCTGCGTGGCAGTGCTGTGTCTGGTGAATAGCTCGGGCAGGTTGAAACAGCTGTCCCCATGTACCTCACATTCTTCGGGCTCAACGAAAAGCCCTTTTCCATCACCCCCGACCCTCGCTACCTCTTCCTGAGCGGGCAGCATGCCGAGGCGATGGCGCACCTGCTCTACGGCATCAACGAGGCCGGCGGATTCATCCAGCTCACCGGCGAGGTCGGCACCGGCAAGACGACCATCGTGCGTTCGCTCCTTGCCCGGGCGCCCGAGAACGCCGAAATCGCCCTAATCCTCAACCCGCGGATGACCTCGCCGGAATTCCTGCTGACCCTGTGTGAGGAGCTCGGCATCGGCGTGCCGGACTCCGCGGAGCGCAGCCTCAAGGATCTGGTCGACATCCTCAGCGGGTACCTGCTGCGCGCGCATGCCGCCGGCCGGCGCGTAGTGCTGGTGGTCGACGAGGCACAGAACCTCTCGCCCGAGGTACTCGAGCAGGTTCGTCTGCTCACCAACCTGGAAACCAACACCCGCAAGCTCCTGCAGATCATCCTGATCGGCCAGCCCGAGCTGCGCGAGCTGCTCTCGCGCAACGAGCTGCGTCAGCTGGCGCAACGCATCACGGGCCGTTATCACCTCGCTCCGCTCTCTGAGCCGGAAACGGCAGCCTACGTGCGCCATCGCCTGCGCGTGGCCGGCGCCACGACCGAGATCTTCGGCCGCTTCGCGCTGCGGGAAGTCCACCGGCTCTCGGGCGGCGTGCCACGCGTCATCAACGTCATCTGCGACCGCGCGCTGCTCGGCGGCTACTCCCTCGACCGCCATCGCATCACCACGGCGCTGGTGAGGCAGGCAGCCGCGGAAGTCTTCGGACGGCGCTTTCCGCCCGGCTGGCTGCCCTGGGCGGCCGGCGTCGCGCTGCTCGTCCTGTTGAGCGCCGGTGGCGCTGCGCTGTGGCGCCTGGCACCGGGGTGGCTGGACGTGGCGGCACGGACACAGCCGCTCACCACAGCGCCGGCGCGCGATCCGGGTCGGACCGTACCCGGCGCCCCGACCGGCCGGGGCGCCGCCGTACACGCGCGGCATGCCGGATCCCTGCCGGCCCTGTTGGCCAGATATGCCGGCGATGCCACGGCCGATGCGGCCTACACGCGGCTGTTCAGCCTGTGGGGCCTGCGCTATGCGCCGGGAACCGATCCGTGCGTACAGGCGTCCCGGCACGGGCTCGCCTGCCTGCAGGGCCGCGGCTCGCTCGGCGCGCTGCGCCTGTACAATCGCCCGGCGATCCTGCTGTTGACCGACAGTATGGGCATCAGACGGCGGGTGGTGTTGACCCGGCTGGGGAAGTCGCGCGCCACCGTCGATTTCGGGCGATCGGCGCACCAGGTTGGTATCGGCGAGCTCTCGCGAGAGTGGCTGGGCGATTACTTCGTGCTGTGGCGGCCCGGCGCCGGACCGGTACAGAGCCTGTCCGCCGGCATGCGCGGCGCGAACGTGCTCTGGCTGCGCCGCGGCCTGCGGGAGCTGGCGGGCGGGAACGCGAGCGCCGCCCGCCCGGCGAGCGACGTGTACGATTCGAGGCTCGCCCGGCTGGTGCGCCGCTTCCAGCGCACGCACCACCTGACCGCGAACGGCGTCGCCGGGATCGGCACACAGGCGGCGCTGTCAGGTGCGATTGCCGCGCCCGGCACCCCCTTGCTCACGTCGGCGGATCATGGCAGCTGAGGGGGAGGCGCGAACATGTCGTTCATCCTGGATGCGTTGAAGAAATCGGAAAGAGCCCGGCAGAAGCAGGTCGGACCTTCGCTGTTCGAAGTCAAAGTCGCCGCGCCGAGGCGCGCTCTGCCCGGATGGTCGGTCATTGTCGGGGTGCTCCTGGCGATCAATGCCGCGGTCGTCGGCTGGGTGGTGCTGGAGCGCTCGGATCGCGGCGCGGCCCCGGTGCCCACGCCGGCCGCGGCCAATGCCGCGCAGCCGGGCGCCGCGAGCGGGCCTGCGAGCACTCCGGTCCCGGCGCATGCAGTCGGGAGGCCGGGCGGCGTGCCCGCGGGACCGGCCACCGCCCTCAACGGGCCATCGCCGGGCCGGCAGGCCGCTACCGTGTCGTCCGCTGCGGAACAGCTCCAAGTTCGATCCGCCGCGCCGGCGGCCGCCGGCTCAGGGGGGTTCGGCAAGACGCCCGCCATGGCCTCCGACTCCGCCGGCTACGCTCCTGCCGTGGAGCCGGTCGCCGGTGCGCGCCCCGGCGCCAACCTGCCTCTGTACAAGCAGCTCGAGTCCGCGCCGGGCTATGCCCTGCCGCGGCTGCGTCTCGATCTGCATGTGTATGCTGCGGATCCGAGCAAGCGTTTCGTCATGATCAACATGCACAGACTGAAGCAAGGCAACTCCCTGCCCGATGGCGTGCAGGTGATCTCGATCCGGCCGGACGGTGTGGTGCTGTCGTACGAGGGCCGGCGATTCCTACTGCCACGCTAGACTTCCTCTGTTTGCGAGCCGCCCGCGGTATCGGCAGAGGGTCCGTGCGCGATGCGCGCCGCGGCCCAGCCAGGCGACCGTGGCATCGGGTACACGTGACATAACCCGATCCCCGGTTGACGAAGTTCACAAAATCGCAGGCTATGCCGCGACAAGTGATTTCCCCGAGTCCATGGTGTGGCCGAGGTATGACTGCAGTGTCCGCTCGCATACTCGTGGTCGATCGCGATCCGAAATATCGCGAGTGGTTGCGGCTGCACCTCGGCATCCTGTACCCGGAGGCCACGGTGAGCACGCTCGCCCCCGAGGAGTGGGACGCCGGCAAGGACGCAGAGGAAGGGCACTGTCACGATACGCTCATCCTCGGGGCGGATTTCGGCTCCGGTCCCGATGAGCCGCGCTCGGAAGGGCTGAGGCTCCTGCGCAGGCTCCAGGCCGGCGAGACGGTCCCGCCCATCATCGTCCTGGCCGAGCGGGGCGATGAGCTTGCGGCGGTGCAGGCTATCCGCGCGGGTGCGGCCGATTACCTGCCCAAGCGCCTGCTGAGGCCCTTGCGCCTGAAAGCCTCGCTCGATGAGGTGCTGCGCAGAATCGAGCCGCGCGGCCGCGAGGCGCCCGCTTGCGCCCCGGACATCGGTCAGACCACGCGGGAAGTCGCCGCGCAGCCGCCGGAGGCGGTGTCCCGGCCCGCGGCGCTTCTCACCTCGTCTCGGGCACCGGAGCCGCCGCGCATCGCCGACTACACGATCACCCGCAAGATCGGCGAGTCGGAAAAGGCCGTTGTCTATCTGGCTGCAAGCGACCGCCTCGCGAGCGAGATCGCCCTGAAGGTGAGCAAGGTTCCGCGCGAAGGCCGCGCCACGCAGGCACTCGAGCGCGAGTATCAGGCCATACTGGCCGTCCACGATCCGGCCGTGGTGCGCATCTTCGATCACGGCACCGCCGGCGGCTACGAATACCTCGCCATGGAATATTTTCCGCTCGGGGATCTGAAGATGCGCATGCAGGTCGGCATGCCTGATTCGGAGGCGCTGAAGTTCCTGGAGAAGATCGCAGCGGCGCTCGCGGTCGTGCACCGAGCGGGATTGCTGCATCGCGACCTCAAGCCGCCGAACGTCATGCTGCGCGACAACGACAACGTGGTGTTGATCGACTTCGGCCTGGCGCGGCTCCTGGAGGGCACTCACAACAGCACCTACACCGGCGTCCTGCGCGGGTCGCCCTACTACATGAGCCCGGAGCAGGCG
The DNA here is from genome assembly GCA_021845825.1 of Pseudomonadota bacterium. Lineage (GTDB taxonomy): Bacteria > Pseudomonadota > Gammaproteobacteria > Steroidobacterales > Steroidobacteraceae > 13-2-20CM-66-19. The sequence continues at coordinate 15,567 of JAJZVF010000012.1, forward strand.
ATGGGTGAGAAGCTCGACCCGCGCTCGGACCTGTACAGCCTGGGCGTGATCTTCCACGAGATGTTGACCGGGCGGAAACCTTTCACGGGCGCGAGCGCCATGGAGGTGCTGCAGCAACACGTGAACACCCCTCCGCCGCGCCTGCCGGCATCGCTGTCGCGCTATGCGTCCCTGATGGCACGGCTCCTATCCAAGCGGCGTGAAAGCCGCTTCGGCACAGCCGAAGAAGTCATCGCGGCTTGCGTCGCCCTGCGCAACGGGCGGCGCCGAACGTCCTCTGCCGCCTGATCGGAACCTCACGAGTGCCCCCGGCCGGGCGCAGCTGCGGTCGACGGCGCTCGCACGTGCGCCTTGACACTCCGGCGCCAGGGGGGTGCAATGGCGGTTCGGAGGGACAAGGTCCCGGGGATCTCGACCACGTCCATGCGGCCGTGCCATCTCGTCGATACGACGCTGTTCTATTCGCCGACGAGTGGCGGGGTCCGACGCTACCTGAACGCCAAACACGGCTGGCTCGCCGGCCAACCGGGCTGGCGGCACACGCTGGTGGTGCCCGGAAGCGAAACCCGCATCGTGCGCGGGGGCACCTGCACGCTCTGCGGCGTGCCCGTGCCGGGCTCGTTCAACTACCGCCTGCCGCTTGCGCCGCGTCGTTGGGTGCAGCTGCTCGATGCGCTGCGGCCCGACCTGATCGAGGCCGGCGACGCGTTTTATCCCGCCTGGGCGGCGCTGCGCGTCGCGGAGCGCAGAGGCATCCCGGCCGCGGCATTCTGCCATTCCAACCTGCCGCGCATCGTCGGACGCCGCCTCGGCGGCCGGCCGGCCGAGCAGCTTGTCTGCCGGTACATGCGCTGGCTGTACGGGCGCTTCGCCGTGGTATTTGCGCCCAGCTTGCAGATGCTCGATTTTCTCGGCGGCCTCGGCATCCGGCACGCTGTTCACCAGCCGCTCGGTGTCGATGCCGACATGTTCCGCCCCGAGCGGCGCGGCGAATGGCTGCGCGAATGCCTGGGCCTCGGCCCCACGGCCCGCGTGCTGGTGTATGCCGGCCGGTTCACGGACGAGAAGAACGTGCCGGTTCTGCTGAGGGCTTTCGCCAGGCTGGGCCGCTCCTATCACCTGTTGATGATCGGCGGCGGCCGCCGAGGGCGCCTGGCAACCAACGTCAGTCTGCTGCCGTACCGGCGCGACGGCATCGAGCTCGCCCGATGGATCGCCTCGGCCGATGCGCTGGTGCACGCGGGCACACGCGAGACCTTCGGATTGGTGATCCTGGAGGCGATGGCGTGCGGACGGCCGGTGGTTGCCGCCCGCGCCGGAGCGTTGCCCGAGCTGGTGGACGAGCACGTGGGAATGTTGGCGGCGCCGGGTAGCGCGGACAGCCTGGCCGAAGCGATCGCCGCGCTCTACGAGCGCGATCTGGAAGCCGTCGGCGCCAGCGCCCGGGCCCGCGTCTTGCGCCAGTTCACCTGGCAGAAAACCCTCCAGCGGCAAATGGCCGTGTATGGCTCGCTGCTTGCGGGACTTCCGGCCGCGGCTCCGCAGGAGGAATTCGTGGAAGCCGGCTGAGCCTGATTGTGCACGAGCTGTGCCCCGGCGCGGCGGCGGGGCGTCCCTGAATGATCGTGCCGCTCGGGAGTAATCCGCGCCTAGGTGCCCGCCTCGCGCTCAGGCGAACGCGGCTTGGCGCGCAGCGCCCTGAGCAGGCGTTGCCCCGTACGGCGGCGCGCGAGCGTCAACACCAGCCACCAGAAGATGCGCTTCGCCGGCGGCACCGGCCGCGGAGGAACGGCACGATAGAACGTCGCGCCGACGTTCCGATGCACATGCACCGCGGGCGCCCACAGCAGCCATTCCCGCGGGGGGCTCGCGATGCGGTAACACTGCCCGTCCAACTCGACAACGCTCGGCGCCGATAATGACCCCGGAAGATCCTCCGGCGCCGGGGCCAGGAAGGTCAGGATCAGTGTCTCCGCAGGGCAGTCGGCAGCCGCGCCGACGAGCGTCAGTCCGGCCCGGACGCCGGCTTCCCGCCGGCAGACGACCGGGCCGTGGAATACCGCGATGAGACGCTGCGCCGGGGAATCGCTCACTGTCTGCTCCGCGATTCAGAAGCGGGATTCCAGCTCCCAGAGAGTGAGCGGCACGCCGCGGCGCAGCCAGAAACCCGTACCGACCTCACGGAAGTTGCGCTGCAGGCGCAGCCGGTACCAGCGGCCCGCACGCAGGTGCACATCCGGGTCGGTCCGTGCCTGGTCACAGTTCCATTGCCAGTCGCGCCGGGTGAGCGCGCTGAAATACAACACGCCGCGGCACAGGCGGGCGAAGTTCGCCAGCGCCCGCGCCGCACCCTGTGCCTCGAGATACTGCAGCACGTCATAGCAGACCACCAGGTCGAACGATTCGGCGGGACGGTAGTCCTCGAGGCGGCCTGACTGCCAGCCGTAGCGGCGGCAGAGGTATTCGCTCGTTTCCAGACCGACGTACTCGGCCTTCGGGAGCAGGCGCCTGAGCGGCGCGCGCAGCATACCGGTGCCGCAGCCGGCATCGAGAATTCGGCGCACCGGCAGCCCGAGGTGCTCGGTGAAGGCCGCGATCAGTCGTGCGCGTGCCTGCATCTCCCTGCGGGTGGTGACTGCGGTACGCGGATCGTAGTAGTAGCGCCGGTAATAGTCGGTGTCGAAGGCGCGTCGTACTTGCAAATGTCGCTTCTCTCTTGCGGGCAGGAAAACTTGCCCAGCGCTGCGCACCATCGTCCCGCCGAAGGCGCCGATCGGCCCGGCCGAACGAGCCATGCAATCTATGCCCATCAGCGCTAGTTTGCCGGATGAGCCGAAGGGCTGCACACTGATCATCCATGGTCGGCACACCCGGGAGGCCATCTGATCATGCAGCCGAGTAATTCGAGGCGTTCGCAGCACTCCATGGCTGCCATGGCGGCGGTGCTGTGCCTGGCGCTGTGTGCCTGCGCCCGGGCCGATACGCCCTCTGCACCGGGATTCACGCTGGCAAGCGCGGATCTCAGGCAGGGCGACCCGATCGGCTTGCGGCATGTCTACGACCGGGATGGGTGCCGAGGCCGCAACACCTCGCCAGCGCTCGAGTGGAAACACCCTCCCGCGGGCACTCGCAGCTACGCGCTGCTGATGTTCGATTCCGACGCGCCCGGCGGGGGCTGGTGGCACTGGCTGGTCTTCGACATCCCGGCGCCGACCCGCTCGCTGCCGTCCGGTGCCGGCAATCCGGCCGCCCGCCTGATGCCCGGGGGCGCGATCCAGAGCCGCAACGATTACGGCTCGCCGGGCTATGGAGGGCCATGCCCTCCGCCCGGCGCGCCCCATCACTACCATCTCATGCTGTACGCCCTGCGGGTCGCCAAGCTTCATCTGGGCGCCGATCCCAGCCCCCGCGAGGTCTACTCGAGCGTGCGCGCTGCGGCGATCGCCAAGGCCGAGATAACGGTACTCTACGGCCGATGAGCACCTGCGGAGTCCGCCTTGCGAAGGCGCGGACGCGTAGGTAGTCTTGCGCGCCTTTGCCAGCTTGGCCCCACGTTTTAGACTCCGGAATCCGCTGCATGCCCCCCGCCGATCGGCGCCACAGAGCCTCGAGGCACGTTCCAAAGGTCGGCTTCGCCAGCCTGGGCTGCCCCAAGGCGCTGGTGGACTCCGAGCGCATCCTGACCACGCTGCGCGCCGAGGGGTATGAGATCGCTGCCACGTATGAGCAGGCGGATCTGGTGGTGGTGAATACCTGCGGCTTCATCGACGCAGCGGTGGACGAGTCGCTCGAGACCATCGGCGAGGCGCTGCAGCGCAACGGGCGCGTGATCGTGACCGGCTGTCTGGGCGCGCGTCCCGAGCGCATCCTGGAGCGCCATCCGCGGGTTCTGCAGGTCACCGGTCCCCAGAGCCATGCCGAAGTCATCGCGGCTATCCACGCGCATCTGCCGCCGCAACACGATCCGTTCCTCGACCTGGTGCCTCCGCAGGGCATCCGCCTGACGCCGCGCCACTACGCGTATCTCAAGATCTCCGAGGGATGCAACAACTCTTGCAGCTTCTGCATCATTCCGGCGCTGCGCGGTCGACTCTCGAGCCGCCGGATCGACGAGGTGCTCAGGGAAGCCGAGCGGCTCGCGACCGCCGGCGTAAAAGAGATCCTGGTCATCTCTCAGGACACCAGTGCCTATGGTGCGGACATCCATTACGCCCGCGGCACCTGGCGCGATGCGCAGTACCGGACCCGCTTCATCGACCTCGCCCGCGCCTTGGGTACGCTGGGCATCTGGATACGACTCCATTACGTCTATCCCTATCCTCACGTGGACGAGGTTATCCCCCTCATGGCCGAGCGACGCGTACTGCCTTACCTCGACATACCGTTTCAACATGGAAGCCCGACGGTTTTGAAGCGTATGCGGCGGCCGGCCCACGCGGAAGATGTGCTGACGCGCATACGCGGATGGCGGCGGCAGTGTCCCGACTTGACGCTGCGCAGCACGTTCATCGTCGGTTTCCCGGGTGAGACCGAAGCGGAGTTCGAGACGCTGCTGCAGTGGCTCGATGAGGCGCAGCTCGACCGTGTGGGCTGCTTCAAGTACTCACCCGTGGAGGGCGCCGCCGCCAACGCACTGGCCGACCCCGTACCCGCGGAAGTCCAGGAAGAACGTTACGCGCGCTTCATGGAGCGCGCGGCCGGCATCAGCACACAACGCCTGCAACGACGGATCGGCGAGCGGCTGCGCGTGCTCGTGGATACCGCGCAGGAACACGGGGCCGTCGCCCGCAGTGAGGCCGATGCGCCCGAGATCGACGGGGTGGTGCGGATAGAAGGTGCGGGGGGATTGCGCGCCGGAGAATGGGCCGACGTTACGATCACCGCCTCCGACGTGTACGACCTGCACGCCCGGCTCGCGGACGCACCGGCTCAATAGTTCCTCATCGGGCGTGGCCAGGCCCCGTGGGGCGAAGCGCAAGACCTGCGCAGCGCCGCCGGCGGATGGGAGAGGGGACGGTTGGCCCGCGGCACTCTCATCGCCCGCACGGCGCGAGAGCCCGTGGATATACTGATCCCGAGTGGAATGGCATTCGGACATCGACACCGACATGCGGCGCGGCGTGCTTTACGCGCTGCTCGCCGCCGTCTTGTTCGGCGCCAGCACGCCGTTTGCCAAGCTGCTGCTGACCGATACGCCGCCGGTGCTGTTGGCCGGACTGCTCTACGGCGGCAGCGGCATGGGACTGGGCATCTGGCTGGGAGTTCGTGGCCGGCTTCAGCCGCACCGCCGGCCTCCCAGCGTCCCATGGCGCAGGAGCGAGATACTCTGCTTCGGGGGCGCCGTCGCTGCGGGGGGCGTACTGGGTCCGGCGATGCTGATGGCGGGACTTCAGCGGATGCCCGCATCGACTGCCGCCCTGCTGCTCAATATGGAAGGGGTTTTCAGCGCGCTGCTCGCCTGGCTCGTCTTCCGGGAAAACATCGATCGCCGCATCCTCATCGGCATACTCGCCATCATCGCAGGCGGCGTGCTGCTCGCGTGGCCGCAGCGCGTGGCGCTCGGCGGCGGCGGAGGCGCCGCCTGGGTCGCCGTGGCCTGCGCCTGTTGGGCGATGGACAACAACCTGACGCGCAAAGTATCGGCTGCAGATCCGGTGGTGATCGCGGCACTGAAAGGGCTGATTGCGGGGGCCGTCGACCTCGGTATCGCCGCTGCCCTCGGCGCACATTGGCCGGCTGGTCCGCGGATCCTGGCCGCGGCGCTGGTCGGCCTGGCAGGCTATGGCGTTAGCTTGGCGCTATTCGTGCTGGCGCTTCGCCACCTGGGGGCCGCACGCACCGGAGCGTATTTCTCCACGGCACCGTTCATCGGGGTTGCGGCGTCATTACTGCTGTTCAGGCAGATGCCCGGGATGATCTTCTGGATCGCGGCTCTCCTGATGGGCGCAGGCGTCGGACTGCACCTGACCGAAAATCATGCTCATCCGCACATCCACAGCCGCATGCGGCACGTGCATACGCACGTACATGATCAACATCACCAGCATGAGCATGATTTCGAGTGGGTCGGACGCGAGCCTCATCGCCACGAGCACTTCCACCTGCCGCTGACCCACTCACACGTGCATTATCCCGACATCCATCACCGGCACGAGCATTGACGCTGCGCCAAGCGGCTATTCGTCCCGTTTCGAGGCGGCGCCGAATAATCACGAGGCATGGGCTGCGGAAATGCCTGCCGCCGCGCTGGTGGAGGCGCACCGGCGAGAACCGGCGCATTCCACCCGGGGGAGCTCAGGCCTCGCGCGCGGTGCGGACCGAGGCTCGCTCGATCCGATACACGATCGCGGGCGGCAGATTGGTCACGACCCAGCCGATACGCTTGGCGCGCAGACCGAGCCGCTTCAGGATCGTCGCGGAAACCGGACAACGCGGTCCGTAGGTGAACTGGTAGAAGGCCCCACCCCGGCGCAGCCGGAGAAAGGCGCCGCTCAGCACACCCAGGACTGCGCGTCGGCTCATCGACAGCAATGGCAAGCCGCTGATGACCGCCCCCGCGGGGTGTCCTTGGAGCGGGTCCAGGCGGCGCAGCCGCTGCGCCTGGACGGCCAGCACCCGTGCCGCCGGGAAACGATTCTTCAGCAGCCGCGCGAAATGCGGATCGGCCTCCACCAGTACGAGTTGCGCTTCCGGCACGCCGCGAGCGAGCAGCGCACGGGTGAATGCCCCCGTGCCGGCCCCGAGCTCGATAATGGGGCCCTTGTCCGCGACGATCTCCGAGGTGATGAGTTTGGCGAGCGCCCGGCCGGAGGGCGCCACGGCACCGAGACGGCGTGGCTTGCGCAAGCCCGCGCGCAGAAACAGGAGAATATCGAGCGGCGGATTTACCGAAACGTTTCTGGACATGGCCTCCGCCAATTTACCGTGTCGGCTGAGCCCGACGGTCGCGCCGTGGCGCGCTCGAGCGGATGCCGTGTATCTCTGAGCCGAATGTAGCCAAGCCGGCCCACGCGATCAAGCCGAACATGAGGACTTCAGCTGAGGCTGTTCCATGCGTGCGGCCCAGGTGTACCGGCGTGGCGTACGGCAGTCCGGTGCACCGTTCACCTCTGCCCCTTCGCATCGCGGCCAAGCCAATGGCGGGTGCGCAGCACGCGCCCCCAAAGGTTGAGTCCCGGGATGGAATGAGCACGGAAGTTCGGGGCGAGCTTACCAGATCGATTGCCCCAATTGCCGCTCGAGCTGCGTGCGGGAAAACAGGCCGCGCACCAGGACACCGCTCCGCTTCCCATATTCGACCACCAGCAAATGGGAGGCCTGACGGGACTTGAAGTGGTGAACGACGTCGCCGACGCGCGCCGAACTCACCCATTGCGTGTCGAGCGTCGGGACCTCCTCCCAGGGCGTCATAATGTGCTCCACCTGGATCTCGTCGTGGCGCGTGAAGCCCGAGGTTCTCAGGAATTGCAGGGGGCGCTCGCCCTGGATGTCATACGAAGTGATGAGGCCGACGATGACCTCACCGCGCGCCACCAGCAGCGCGCGCACGCCGGCGACGATCATGTCACGCAGCGCGTCGTCGATGAGACGATCGGGCGAAACGGCGACCGCAGGCTCGGCGCTGAAATCGGTCATCACCTTTACGGCCGGGTCCGCAGGCGCGACCCGCCTGCCGGGTCCCGAGGGCCGCCGCGGTCTTTCCGTGGAATGCGCAGATGCGGGGGCCCCATCCAGAAAGGCGATCGAGCCGTAAGCGGCTTCTTCGGACTGGCTGTCGAACATTTCGTGCACTCCACTGATGGCGATGGGCGGTCGCGGCCCCCGCTCTCTCGGACGAAAGAGGCGACGCATACCTCGAAAGAGAGAGTTTCCGGCCGCGTGCGTCCCGCACCCGCCATGCATGCCTTGGCCGCATTCCTCTGACCCCTGTCAAGGTCCATAGGTTCAAACGACATTCCACCTATGCCTCATGAACCCGCACCCGTGAATGAACGTCACGTCCGAAGGCCCCTTTGGGGAGAGAGCACCCCGGTGAGGCTCCTCGCGAGCACGAGCAGTACCACGACGATGCACAGTCCGATCATCTGTCCGGGCGAGAGCGCGTTCGCATACAGTTTGAGGAGCAATTCCCGGAGCGTGAACACCACAGTGACATCCAGCAGCTGCGTCAGACCGACATGGCGCGTTTTCACGTAGTCGGTAAATGTGCCAAACAGCTCGATGAGTACGAATACGTCCAGCAAGTTGACGATCAGGTCTTTGAAATCCTGCGCATTGACGCTGTTCGTCTTCAGAACCGGGACGAGATTCCAAACGTTTCTCACCACGTCGAAAAACGCGAACGCCATTACCGCGATCATGACCAGAACCAATCCGATGACGATGACGTCGACGGCCCGGCCGTAGATACGCAGGATCAGGTCTCTCAAGGATGATGTGCCGTGCTGTGCATCCATGAAAGTGTGCGCGGAACGGACTGCTTTCCCATGGAAGCTCAGCGCCCGAACGCGACCAGAATCTCGATGAGACCGTGAATGGGCGCATAGAGCGGCATGGCGAGCAACGGGATGAGCACCGCGCATGCGAAGATGAACAGGACAGGGAGGCCGCGGTATGTTGCCGGGGACGGCGCGAGCAGCCGACGCACACGCGTCTCGATCCCGGAGCTCCCCCCGGAGCGCACGCCTGGGCTGCCATTCGCGATCGACAGGCGCGCCACCTTGACCAGCGCCGAGGCCAGGGCAACGCGCTTGCGAGGATCGGAGCCGCTTGCCCGTTCGTCGGCCTCGAGCTCGGCCGCGACCCGCCAATGCTCCGTGAGTTCACTGCCGATGGGCAGCCACGCCAGCGCATCGGGCATTGCCAGCAGCATGAGCAGCTTCAGATTGTCTCGGGCATCCCTGCGCGCCGTCTCGTGGGCAAGCACCTGGCGAAACTCGTCACGATCACAGGCCGCCGCGACACACGGGGTTGCTACGATACGCTGCCGCAAGCCGCCGACCAGTGCCACCAGCGGCTCTTTGGCATTGAGCACACTGACGCCAAACTCTGCGCCCGCCGGCGGATCGATGAGCGCCTCAGAGCGGCGCAGCAGGTCGCGAGTGCTCCGCCACGTCCTCAAGCCGCGCCGAATCCCATCCCCCAGAGCGGCCAGGGCGAACAGTGCCGATGCCAGCAGCAGCGGCCCGGGCTCATCGTGCGCGTGGCGCGGCTCGTAGAGCAGGAAGGCGGGCAGGACGACGGTCAGCACGAGGGCGGCGGACCCGGCCACCGGCAGGAGGCGAATTCCCAGCACCACATTCGACCTGGGGGAACGCGCCGGCACACCGGCACGCCAAGCAACGGCAACCGCCGCGGACAGCAGCAGGTTGAACAATCCGAAAGCCGCCAGCATCACCAGCGGCAAAGTCAAATCGAAGCTCATTTCTGGTCTTCCCAGCCGAGCCGTGCGCGCTCGGCGCGCACGAGCGCTTCGAGCTCATCGAGCAGTTCCGCATCTGCATGGCCGACGGCGTGCACGAGAGTCGACAGCAGTACCGTGCTGTCCCCGCATGCCGCCAGCAGATCGGTGACCTGTCCGGACACCATCCTGCCGAACAGTTCGTCCCGGGAGCAGCGCGGCTCGTAGCCGAACGCACGGCCGAGTCGGAAGCGCCGCAGCACCCCCTTGCGGTACAGGCGGTCCATGGTCGTCATGACCGTTGTATAGGCCAGCCCCGGGAATGACGGCTGCACGTGGCGTACCGTGGATGTCCGGCCCCGCTGCCACAGCACCCCAAGCACTTTGAGCTCGAGCGGGCCGAATTCCAGGCGTTCGTCCATAGTCAAATCGTCTTCGTCCACCCGTGCGCATCCGGCGACTCGCCTCGCTGGATGGATACGAGCCGCTCCCGCAGCTTGCGCGTGTGAGGTCCGACTTCGCCGCTTCCCACTCTGTACTCATCGCCGTGGTAGACGAAGGTGCCGACTCCCGCGAGCACGGCGGCCGTGCCGGACAGTGCCGCTTCCCCGTCGCCGATCCAATGCAGCATCTCGGCGACATCGAAGATCCGCTCCTCGACCTGGTAGCCCTCCTCCCGCGCCAGAGTGAGCACCGAGTCGCGGGTCACGCCATGCAGGAATGTCGAGTCGAGGCTGCGGGTGAGCAGCCGACCCGCGCGGATCAGCAGGAAGTTCGACGCGCCCGTTTCCTGCACCGAGCCGCCGGGGCAGAACAACACCTGGTCGACCTTGTAGCGACGCCGCGCCTCCAGGGTGGGGCCGAGGGCCGCGGCGTAGTTGCCCCCCGTCTTCACCCGGCCGGTCTGCGAGGCTGTACGCGCATTGACGTCATCGACATAGATGCGCAGCGGCTTCATGCCGCCCGCGAAGTAATCCCACACCGGGCTCGCCAGCACGATGAGCATCGCCTCGCCGGCGGCGGCGCCGGCGGCGCCGATGTTGGGCGTGGTGCCGAAAAGGATCGGCCGCAGATAGAGCGCCCCCGGCGCCTCCGGCACCGCGTCGCGGTTGCGGTCGATGGTGGTACGGATCATCTCCTCGAGCTGCCGCGCGTCCGGCTCCGGCAGGACGAGCGCCCGTGCGCTCTGGCGCATGCGCTCGATGTGGCTGTCCATGCGGAATACGTTGATACTGCCGTCGGCCCAGCGGTAGGCCTTGAAGCCTTCGAAGCAGGTGCTGGCATAGTGCAGCACGTGCGCGGCCGGGTGCAACTCGATCGGCGCGCAGGGACGCACTTCGAAGTGCCCCCACTTGCCGTTGCGGAAGCTGGCCAGGGTCATCGTGGGCGCCAGCACGGTTCCAAATGCCGGGCGCGGCTCTTGCGAGGCTTGCGGGATGCTGTTCATGACCGTCAGTTTAAGCCGGTCGCGCCCGCCGTGCATCATTGCCGTGTCGGCACAGCCGACAGCGCGCAAGCGGCAACGGAAACAGCGGCTGTCAGTCCCCGGTCCCCGCACGACGGACCGCGAGCGCTCGGGCGCGCTCGACACTCCGTGCCGATTCGCATCTCGGGGAGTCGGCCATCGGATGACCTCATCCTGAGCAGTTCATCGGCTCCTCGGAGATGGCCGGCAGCCCGAAGTAAATCTCCCTGAGCGCGGCGGTGGCCGGCCCCGTGCCGGCCGGGGTCGCCGACTGTGCGGCGGCTTTCAGGATGATCCGCTCGCTATAGTCAACCATCGGGTGGTGATCGGCGAGAAACAGTGCGCTGTAGCCCGCGTCCGCTCCCGCCAATCGCGATGCGACCTCCAGGAGGAGCTGGCGTTGATTGCGCGGCAGAGAATGCACGTCGATGCCGGTCAGACTTTCCATGTCGCGCAGCACGTCCGGATTACTGGCGCCGCATGAGGCCACCCAGGCTTTCCGGCCGAGAGCAATCTCGATTCCCGCAACGGCGCGCACGGTGTTCGAGTTGGGAGGTTTGACGGGCCGCTTGGCGGTCCCCAGCGCGAAGCCGAGTCCGGCGGCGAGAATGGCCAGCACGAGGGAAATCAACGGGCATATCGCTTTTTTCACTTCACTGGTCCCGGGAGTCGTTGATGCCGGATCTGGCCGCAGCGGCTACCTGCCCGAGCGATTTGTCCGTGCAGCCTCGAGGTCCGAGTCATTGCGCCCGTGTGATCGCCGGGGTGCAGGCAGGTCCGGACTGTAGCACGATAAATTTCCGGATCGGGTCCGGTCCGGGTGGTTCAAAGTCTCTCCTGAACCGCTGCGCAGGCTGCCCCGATTGGCGTCGGCGTCAAAGCCGGTGCCAGTAGGCGTTCTCGATGGAGGGAATCTGCACAACCTTTGCGGCGATCACAGACAAGCGGCACTCCGTGAGACCTGCAACGTCGACCCGGATGTGCAGCCTTTCGTCGGTCCCGAACTCAGCGAGAACCCGACGCGGCGTGATATTCAGGGTCTGGAAATATGCCACGACGCGCGTGAGCGCGCCCGGATCAGCTTCGCCGCAGACCCGCAGACACAAGGGCGCTACGGCCTCTTGCAGTTCTTCTTCGGTCATCATGGAGCCCGGTCCTCATCTTTGTTTCACCTGAATCCAGCGCGCGACATCCCCGGCTTTCCGCGAAAGCCGGGCAGGTAATCGGCCCGATCGGGTGAAGGAAGACCATGCGGTGATTATGCCGCCCGTGGCATCGCAAGTCACCCTGCCTGGAGCAGCCGGGTGCGCGTCGAGAAGCAGCTCTCAAGACTCCCCGCGAGTCGAGCTTCGCCGCGACGGCCGGCGCTTGGAGGCACCGGGCGCGGCCCCCGCTTGACGATCCATGTCGCCGCACAGCTGCGCCGTGGCTCCCGCCGACAAGACCCCCAGCCGGGCCTCGATCGTCTCGATCGACGGTTTCGGCCCGCGAACGTGCGTCTCGAGCGCCTGGCGCATCGCGCGCAGGTGCTCGGGCGTGGTCCCGCAGCACCCGCCGATGATCCGCGCACCGGCATCGAGCGCGAGGCGGGCGTATTCGGCCATGACGGCAGGTGTCCCGTTGAATCGGATGGCCCCGTCCACGAATTGCGGTATTCCGCAGTTCGCCTTGGCGACGAGGATCGCCGACGGATCGGCCGCAGCCGCGAGATTGACGATGGAAGCGACCAATTCCGCCGCACCGACACCGCAATTGCTGCCGCAGGCTGCCAAATGATGTTTCCGGGCAAGTCCGGCGAGTTCGGCCGGTGTGATGCCCATCATCGTCCTGCCATTGGTATCGAAGCTCAGGGTCGTCACGACGGGGAGCGCCGCCAGACGCGCCCCTTCGATCGCGGCTTCGGTTTCCTCGGCCGAGGACATCGTCTCGATCCACAGAATGTCGGCACCGCCCCGGGCGAGCGCAGCTGCCTGCTCCGCGAAGGACTCCCGCGCCTCGGCCCCGGAAAGCGGTCCGAGCGGCTGCAGGATCTCCCCGGTGGGTCCGATGCTGCCGCCGACGAGCACGACGCGGCCCGCCCGATCCGCCTCGGCGCGAGCGAGTCCTGCCGCCGCCTCGTTCAGCTCCGCGACTCGGCCTTCGGCCTTGTGCAGTTTCAAACGATGGCGGTTCCCGCCGAAACTATTGGTGAGGATGATGTCGGCACCGGCCTCGATGAAGCTGCGCTGCAGCTCGCGGATCCGTTGCGGATGCTCGATGTTCCAGAGTTCGGGGGCTTCTCCGCTCGTCAACCCGCGTGCGAACAGATTGCTGCCCATCGCGCCGTCGGCGAGCAGCCACGGGCGCTGCGCGAGCAGCGGCGTCAATCGGTCGGTCGTCATCGTCGGTCCTACATCTCTCTCGGTGCGCAGCGAGCTTAGCACGTCGCTGCAGCTCGGTATCGCCGCGGATCGAACCGGTGATTTCCCGCGTTTTTTTGCACGTCGATGATCCGCAGCGCCTTAAAGAGCTCCCGTTCCAGGCCCGTCTGCTCGCGCTTGAGCTGTGCGATGCGCTCGCGCTCAGGGCCCGGCGGGATCTGCCTTGCGGCGGCGCCACCGTCCCTCTCCGCGGCCTGGTCGCGCTGTTTGCGCCGGCTCGAGAGCATCGAGGAATACAGGCGCTCGCGGCGCATGAACGCTCCGAGCACGGCGGGCTTCTCGCACCGCTCCGCCTCGG
>JAJZVF010000169.1 GCA_021845825.1 Pseudomonadota bacterium
TCGATGCGGCATTTGCCGAAATCATGGCGCTGCGCTCGATCCAGGACCTGTCAGTGGAGCGTGCGGTCGGGTTCGTCTTTGCCCTGCGGGGCATCGCCGAGGACCAGGCTCCACAGATGCCGGCCGAGGACATCGAGACGCGCATCGATCGCCTTGCCGTTTCGGCATTTGAGCAATATCTCGCGTGCCGCGAGCGCCTCGCGCAGCTGAGGCTCAACGAGCAGCTGCGCGCCATGGGTGTCGCCCGCCGGCGCGCGGCACGCAGTGGCGGTGCAATCGCATGAAGGCGCTCGCCGCCGCGGCCGCCCTGGTCGCTGCGCTCGCCATCGCCGGCGCGTTAGCCGGCGCCGTTCCGGGCGGTGCGGCTGCCGTCACCGTGGTACTTCCGTACGTGGCGTTTTGCACGCTGCTTGGGGGACTCACGTGGCAGGTATGGCGGTGGGCGCAAACTCCGGTCCCGTATCGCATCCCCACCACGTGCGGACAGCAGCGCTCGCTCCCCTGGATTCGCACCGCGCCCATCGACAATCCAGACAACGGCATCATGGCCGCCATCCGGGTCGTGATCGAAGCGCTGACGTTCCGCTCGCTCCTGCGCAACAGCCGCGCCCGCGTCGGGGCGGGGCGCCTGGAATTTTCCGAGGCACGGCTGCTGTGGCTGGCGTCTCTGGTGCTGCACTGGTCGCTGCTCGTGATCGTGCTGCGGCACCTGCGCTTCGTGTTTCTGCCGACGCCGTTCTTCGTGCCGACTCTGGATGCCGTCGACGGCTTCCTGCGCATCGGCGCGCCGCCTCTGCTCATCACCGATGTGCTCGTCCTCGCGGCGCTGCTGTACCTTCTGGGACGGCGGGTCGCCACCCCGATGCTGCGCTATATGTCGTTGTTCACCGACTACTTTGCGCTGCTCCTGCTGCTCGGGATTGCATTGTCCGGCATGGCCATGCGCTACGTCGCGCCCGTGAATCTCGTGTCAGTGAAGGAGTTCGCCCTCGCCCTGGTGGCTCTCCATCCGCTCGTCCCGGCGGCGCCGAGCATGCTGCTTCTTGTGCATCTGATGCTGGTCTCGACTCTGGCGATCTACCTGCCGTTTTCTAAGCTGGTGCATTTCGGCGGCGTATTTCTGAGTCCGACTCGCAATCTCGCCAACAACAGCCGCCGCGTACGCCACATCAACCCATGGAACCACGCCGTGCCTACCCATACTTACGCCGAGTGGGAAGCCGAGTATGCGGAAAAAATGAAGTTGGCCGGGCTACCGGTAGATGGGGCCGATCGTGGCGGATAAACCGGCAATCGACATCGAGCTGAAAGCGCCGGCAGGCGACTGGCGCGATGCGCGCGTCGAGTTCCGCAAGGGGACGTTCAGCAACGCTTCATTGCCCAAGGACCTGATCCCTCTCGGGCTGCCGAACCCGCGCAAATGGCAGCCGACGGACCTAGATTGGCAGCTGCCGCGGGACTGGCAGCGGATTCTGCTCGAGGGCATGCGGGAGCGTCTTGCCCGGTACCGTTCCTTCCGTCTGTTCATGGACGTTTGCGTGCGCTGCGGCGCCTGCGCCGACAAGTGCCATTTCTATCTCGGCTCCGGCGACCCGAAAAACATGCCGTTCGCACGCGCAGAGCTGGTGCGTTCGGTCTACCGGCGCTACTTCACGACCTCGGGCCGCCTGTTCGGCAAGCTGGCGGGCGCTCGCGAGCTGACCGAGGACGTCGTCAAGGAGTGGTTCTACTATTTCTACCAGTGCACGGAATGCCGTCGCTGCTCCATTTATTGCCCGTTCGGCATCGACACCGCCGAAATCACCATGATCGTGCGCGAGCTCCTGAGCCTGATCGGCGTGAGCACGCACTGGGTCACCGAGCCGGCGGCCAATTGCTACCGCGTCGGCAATCACCTCGGCATCGCGCCCCACGCCTTCAAGGATGGCTTGGATTTCGCCCGCGACGAGCTGCGCGACATCACCGGCCTGGACATCGAGATCCCCATCAATCGCAAGGGCGCGGAGGTGTTGTTCGTGATGCCGTCGGCGGACTACTTCGCCACGCCGCATTACTACACGCTGCTCGGCTACATGATGTTGTTCAAGGAAATCGGACTCGACTTCACGGTCAGCGCCTATGCGTCCGAAGGCGGCAATTTCGGGCTCTTTCACTCCAATGATCTGATGAAGCGCTTGAACGCGAAGATCTACGCAGAGGCGAAGCGCCTAGGGGTCAAATGGATCCTCGGCGGGGAGTGCGGGCACATGTGGCGCGTGCTGCATCAGTACATGGACACGATGAACGGTCCGGCCGACTTTCTCGAGGTGCCGGTGTCGCCTCTCACCGGCACTCGCTTCGAGAACGCAGTCTCGACCAAGATGGTGCACATCTGCGAATTTACCGCCGACCTGCTCTATCACGAGAAGATCAAGCTCGACCGGACGCGCAACGACGCCTACATCGTCACCTACCACGACTCCTGCAATCCGGCGCGCGCGATGGGGTTGCTGGAGGAGCCTCGCTACGTGCTCGAGCGGTCCTGTAACCACTTCCACGAGATGCCGGCAAAGACGATTCGGGAATACACCTTCTGCTGCGGCAGCGGGGCCGGTCTGGGCAATGACGAGAACATGGAAATGCGCCTGCGTGGCGGCTTCCCGCGCGCCAATGCGGTGCGCCATGTGCGCGCCGAGCACGGCGTGAACCTCCTCGCGTGCATCTGCGCCATCGACAAGGCGACGCTGCCCACGCTGATGGACTACTGGGTGCCGGGCGTGCAGGTGGCGGGCGTACATGAGCTGCTCGGCAACGCGTTGGTCATGCGCGGAGAAAAGGAGCGCGTCACCAATGTGCGCGGCGAGCCGCTCGCAAAGGGGGGTGCGGCGGATGGGTGACCGACCGATCATCCTCGGAGCACTGGCCCTGCTGCTGGTGATTCTGGCGGCACCGTTCTGGGATGGCGTGCTGGCGCACACAGGGGGCGTTCCGCCCGCAATTCCGGCGGCCAAAGGCGCGCATTGCGTTCGGCCGACGCGATGGATGCTCAAGTACCACATGAAGCTCTTGATGCAACTGCGTTACGAGGCGGTGCATGAGGGTATCAGGCACAAAGACGAGTCGCTTCCGGGATGCATGAGCTGCCATGTTTCCAGGCTCCCGGACGGGAAGTATCCGTCGGTGACCAGCAAGAAGTTCTTCTGCAATGCCTGCCATGATTATGTGGGAGTGCGTATCGACTGCTTTTCCTGCCACACCAACCGGCCGGATGCGGCGTATCGGGCGATGCAGGAGGCAAGCCGCGCGGTCGTGCTCGCGCATGCGGGCCGGCCTGCGGCCATCGTGCCCGGGCAAGCAGTGAGCATTTCCTCCGTGTCGCCTCGGACACAGGCCACGCGCTGGCGTTCGCGGTTTTGGAGATCGCAGTGACAAAATCGCCGGGAGTGAATCCAGAGGGGATGAGGCCACGGCCCCACAGTGAGGAGGGTCGGGTAGGGCGGAGCCGTGAGGAGCCCGCGGGCTTTGAGGAGGGCGAGAACGGCATCGATGAAGGGCGACGGCGACTCGTGGGCGCCGCAGTGGTGGGCGCGCTGGTGCTGGCGCCGGGTGTGAGCTTAATCGCCTACGCCGAAGCTGACGGGCGCAGAGCAACGGGGGCCAGCTCGAAGCGGCGCTGGGGCCTGCTGATCGACACCACCAAGTGCAAGCCGTCCTGCACCGCTTGCGTCACGGCGTGCTCTTCGTATAACGGTTGGAAGAACGAAGGCCGGCCGACCGATCCGCAGTGGATCCGCAAGGTGCAGGTGACGGATCCGAAGACGGGATTTTCGCGCTCGGTGCCGGTGATGTGCCAGCATTGCGCGAACGCGCCCTGTGTGGAGGTCTGCCCCACCGGGGCCTCGTTCAGGCGGGCCGACGGCATCGTGCTGGTGGACCGGCATATCTGCATCGGCTGCCGCTTTTGCATGATGGCCTGTCCTTACAAGGCGCGCTCTTTCGTCAGCGAGAATCTCACTGAGCAGAAGCCGTGGGCTCCGCGGGGCAAGGGCACGGTGGAGGGCTGCACGCTGTGCGTGCCGCGCATAGATGCGGGCAAGGTGCCGGCATGCGTCGAGGCGTGCGCCAGGGAAGGCGGCGGCGCAATGACCTTCGGGAATCTGAAAGACCCGGCCAGCGCGCTGAGCCGCGCGCTCGCCGAGTACCCTTCAGTGCAATTGCGCGCCGATCTGATGCTCGATCCAGGTGTGCACTATCGGGGCCTGTAGAGCATGAACGCAATCCACTATCGCGAGATCGACGGGCGGAGCGCCGGGTTCTGGGGCCTGGCGGCGCTGCTGCTGACGTTCATGGCGGCGGGAGCAACGGCCGGATATTTCATGGAGCGTATCGGCCACATCATCACCGGCATGACAAACCAGGTGGTGTGGGGCATGCCGCACGTGTTCGCGGTGTTTCTCATCGTAGCGGCCTCGGGCGCTCTCAATGTCGCCTCCATCGCCTCCGTGTTCGCCAGGGTGGAGTACAAGCCGCTCGCGCGGCTGTCAGGGCTCGTAGCCATAGCGCTTCTGATCGGCGGACTTGCCATCCTGGTGCTCGACCTCGGCCGGCCGGACCGGATCGGCCTCGCCCTGACACACTACAATTTCCGTTCGATCTTCGCCTGGAATATCTTCCTCTACACCGGTTTCATCGTGCTGACCGGCTGGTATCTGTGGGTGATGATGGAACGCCGGTTGAACCGCTACGGCCGCATGGTCGGTACGGTAGCCTTTCTGTGGCGGCTGATCCTGACCACGGGCACCGGTTCGATTTTCGGCTTCCTGGTGGCGCGGCAGCCGTACGATGAAGCGATCATGGCGCCGATGTTCATCGTGATGTCGTTTTCGTTCGGGCTGGCGATATTCATTCTGGTGCTGATGGGAGCGTTCAAGGGCACGGGCCGGGCGCTGGGCGATCAGTTGCTGATGCGCTTGAAGAACCTGCTGGGTGTGTTCGCCGCAGCCGTTCTTTACTTCCTGCTCGCTTTTCACATCACCAAACTGTACGAGGCCGAGTTCCGTGGGTCCGAGGCCTTTCTCCTGTGGAACGGCGGGATCTATACCGCTCTGTTCTGGTTCGGGGCGGTGTTCCTGGGCGGCGTGCTGCCGATGCTGCTGTTCTGGCTGCCGCAGACGCGACGCTCGCGCAACGCAGTGGCCTGGGGATCGGCTTCGGTCGTGGTGGGAGGGCTCGCTCTCATGTACGACATCATCATCGGTGGCCAGGCCTGGCCGCTGTCGATCTTCCCCGGCATGCAGGTCTCCAGTTCCTTCTATGACGGGGTAGTGAACTATTACGCTCCGAGCCTGCCCGAGTGCGCCCTCGGACTCGGCGGCTGCGCCCTCGCTCTCTTCATCACGCTCTTTGCATTGAAACTTCTGCCGTTCCTCCCGGAAACGCTCGCGGATGAACAAGGACAAGCCGGATGAGCGCGCCGCGGAAGCTGCTTTATCTCGACAACGCCTCGACCTCATGGCCGAAACCCGCGGGCGTATACCGCTTCATGACCGACTTCTACCGCTCCACCGGCGTCAGTCCCGGGCGCAGCGGTCACGAGCTCGGCGTCGAGGCGGCGACACTGCTGGACGATCTGCGCTTGCGCCTGACGAAGTTTTTTCACGGCGATGAGGACGCGCCGGAGCGGCTGTGCTTCGGCTATAACGCCACCGATGCGCTTAACCTAATCATCCCCGGACTGGTATCCGCCGGCGATCACGTGGTCACCACTGAGCTTGAGCATAATTCGGTGATCCGGCCGATCAATCATCTAGTGCGCGATGGCGGCGCCGGCGCAACGTTCGTACCTTTCG
>JAJZVF010000013.1 GCA_021845825.1 Pseudomonadota bacterium
GCGCTTCTTCCTCCGTCATGTACAGCGGCCCCGGCATGGGCAGCTTCGTGACCTGCAGTCGGCGTCCGCGCGCATCGCGCGCCTCGCGCAAGCGCTCCCAGGCATCGCACGAAACGGCGTACTGGGGATCCGCTTTGGTTTCGGTCCAGGTGAGGCACACCTTGCCGGGCGCGACGAAGCAGGCCAGGTTGTCGATGTGTCCGCCGGTCTCGTCGTTGACTACGCCGCGTCCGAGCCAGATGCAGCGGCTCACGCCGAGATACTCGCGCAACAGCACCTCCATGCGCTCGCGCGTCATGCCGGGGTTGCGGTTGGGGTTGAGCACGCACTGTTCCGTGAGCAGCGCCGTGCCTTCGCCGTCGACATGGATGGCGCCGCCCTCGAGGACGATGGGCGCCCGGTAGCGGCCCACCGCCTCGTGCGCCAGGACTGCGGCGCCGACCCGCGCGTCCTGATCCCAGGGGCGGTAGAGCCCTTCCTCGGCGCCTCCCCAGGCATTGAACCGCCAGTGCACTGCCCGCAACCCCGGCTGTTCGCTTACCAGGTACGTCGGTCCGACGTCCCTCATCCAACAGTCATCGTGCGGCAGCGTCAGCAGGCCCACGTGCGCGGGCAGCAACGCGCGGGCGGTCGCCCTCTGCCCCGCCGAGACGCCGATGTGGACTTTCTCGAAGCGGCCGATGGCCTCGGCCACGGCGCGGAAGGCCGCCTGGGCGGGACGCGCCCCCTCGCGCCAGTTGTCCGGCCGTTCCGGCCACAACATCCAACAGCCGGCGTGCGACTCGAATTCCGCCGGCATCCACCAGCCGTCGGCCGCGGGGGTGCCCGGCAGGGCGCCGGTCTCGCAGAGCATGCTCAGGCCCGCTGTTTGCTGTGCTTGAAGCCGTAGAAGGCGTAGATGGCCCCGCCCACCGCGGTCCAGACCACCAGACGGATCCAGGTGGCATCGGAGAGAAAATACGTCATACCGAGGCACACCAGTGCGCCCAACGGACAGAGGAGCCAGGCCGCGGGCACGCGAAACGGACGATATACCTCCGGCCGGGTGTAGCGCATCACCAACACCCCGATGCATACCACCGCGAAGGCGAGCAGGATGCCGATGGAGATCAGGTCCGCCAGCACATCGAGCGGAAATACCCCGGCGATGAGGGCCGCCGCGATCCCGGTGATCGCGGTGGCCACGTGCGGGGTCTTGAAGCGCCGGTGGCAGCGGCTCATTGCCGGCGGCAGCAGCCCGTCATCGGCCATCGACAGCAGGATCCTCGGTTGCCCCAGGATCGAGGTGAGGATCACCGAGGTCATCCCGGCGATGATACCGAGCTTCAGGAAAACCCCCAGCCATGAGAGCGCCGGATGCGCATCGAGTGCCGTCGCCACCGGCTCGGCAACATTGAGCTTGAAGTACGGCACCATCCCGGTGATCGCCGCCGCCATGGCCACGTAGAGGAGCGTGGAGATCACCAGCGTGCCGAGAATCCCGAGCGGCAGGTCACGTTGGGGATTGCGGGCCTCGAGCGCCGTCGTCGAGGCCGTGTCGAATCCTACGTACGAGAAGAAAATGATCCCCGCCCCCTGCAGCACGCCCGTCCAGCCGAAGTGTCCGAAGGTTCCCGTGTTGGGCGGGATGAACGGATGCCAGTTCGCGGGATTCACGAACTTCAGCCCCGCCACGATGAATATCACGATCACCGCCACCTTCAGGGTCACCATGAAATTGGTGGCCCGGGCGGTCTCCTGGATACCCACGTAGCACAGCGCACTCAATGCCAACACGATCAGGATCGCGGGCACATTGACGATCGCCCCGGTGGCCACCAAGTGGCCGGCGGCATTCTGCGCGAACGGCGCATTGATCCAGTCGGCCGGCAAATGGATGTCCACCTCGGCCAGCAGGTTCGCCACGTACGCCGACCAGCTCACCGCCACTGCCGAGGCCGAAATGCCGTACTCGAGCAGCAGATTCCACCCGATGAACCACGCCACCACCTCCCCCAGCGTGGCGTAGGTATAGCTATAGGCGCTGCCCGGCACCGGCAGGAACGCGGCGAACTCCGCGTAGCACAGCGCCGCCAGCCCGCTGCCAAAAGCCGCGATCATCAGCGAGAGGGTGATGGCGGGTCCGGACTGGTTGGCCGCCACCGTGCCCGTGAGCACGAAAATCCCGGTACCGATGGTGGCGCCGATGCCGATCGCCATCAGCGCCCAGACCGACAGCGCCTGGCGAAGGCGCTCGGCGCCTGAGCGCTCGGGGGCCACAATCGGATGCACCGCGAAGAGCTTGCGCAACAAGGAATTCCCTGCCGTTGCCTCTGGAGCCTCGCTCCCGGTGACATCATTCATGATTCAAGGAACCCCCGGAAAATGGTCATGCGCCAAGTGTCTCATACATTGGCCTGATGAGGCCTACGGCGCTGCAGGCGGCCGGCCATGGGCGGCGCACATGCACCGCCGGGCGTGCTGCTCGCGTGCAGTGCCGCCGGCCGCGCGCAGTGCACACGGCTGAGCCGATCCGGCTGAGCTTCCCGGCTCCCCATGCTAGGATTACCGGTCTGCTCGACTTCATGCCGCAGGCCGGCGAATCCCCCCTCACCCAAAGGAGTCCGCAATGTCCAGCGCCGCAGCGCCGCAGGTCACCCCGCCCGTCTCGGGAGCCAAAATCACCATCCGAGACGGCAAGCTCCTCGTCCCCGACAATCCCGTCATACCCTTCATCGAGGGCGACGGCACGGGACCGGACATCTGGCGTGCCAGCGTGCGCGTGCTGGACGCGGCGGTGCAGAAGGCCTACGGCGGCAGGCGCAAGATCCATTGGCTGGAGGTATACGCCGGGGAAAAGGCACACCGTCAATTCAACAGCTGGCTGCCCGATGCAACCGTCTCGGCCTGCCGGGACTACCTGGTGTCCATCAAGGGTCCGCTCACTACGCCGGTGGGCGGCGGTATCCGCTCGCTCAACGTGGCGCTGCGCCAGCTGCTCGACCTCTACGTCTGCCTGCGCCCGGTGCGCTGGTTCAAGGGCGTGCCCTCGCCGGTCAAGCACCCCGAGAAGGTGAACATGGTGATCTTCCGCGAGAATACCGAGGACATCTACGCCGGCATCGAATTTGAGGCCGGCACGCCCGAGAACCGGCAGTTCCTCGAGCTGTTCAAGCAGCACTTCCCGCAAGCCTACGGCAAGATCCGCTTTCCGGACAGCTCCGGCATCGGCATCAAGGCAGTGTCGAAAGAAGGCTCGGAGCGCCTCATCCGCTCGGCGATCGAGTACGCCGTGGCGAACAGGCGCCGCAGCGTCACCATCGTCCACAAGGGCAATATCCAGAAATTCACCGAGGGCGCCTTCCGCAACTGGGGCTACCAGCTCGCCGAGCGGGAATTCGCCGGCACGGTCTACACCTGGGAGCAATGGGAGCGCACCAAGGCGGCCCAGGGAGAGAAGGCCGCCGACGCCGAGATGAATGCGGCCAAGGGCGCCGGCAAGATCATCATCAAGGATGCGATTGCCGACATCACCCTGCAGCAGGTGCTGACCCGACCGGACGAGTTCGACGTGATCGCCACATGCAACTTGAACGGGGACTACCTCTCCGATGCGCTCGCTGCACAGGTCGGCGGCATAGGCATCGCCCCGGGCGGCAACATCAACTACCTGACCGGACACGCGGTGTTCGAGGCGACCCACGGGACCGCGCCGAAGTACGCCAACCTCGACAAGGTGAACCCCGGCTCGGTGCTGCTCTCCGGCGAGATGATGCTGCGCTACATGGGCTGGACCGAGGCGGCCGACGCCATCATCGGCGCGATGGACCGCACCATCGGCCAAAAGACCGTCACCTACGACTTCGCCCGGCTGATGGACGGTGCAACCGAGGTAAAGACGTCCGCCTTCGGTGACGCGCTCATCCGCAACCTCTGAGGGACCTGTCGCGGCCCGTGACGGCCCCGGCGATGCGGTGGCGCACGACTGTGCCCGCCGCATCGCCGAGGCGTTTGCCCGGTACAACGCGCAATTCCGCCTCATCACCCGCCGCGCGCCGCTGCGCTTCGACAACCGTGACTGGAAAGGCAGCCAGCAGGATATCGTCGAGCGGATCGAGCTCTACGATCTGTTCGTCGACCACACCGTCGCGGAGGTCCGCGACCTGCTCGGCGCGCGTGCGCTGCAGCGCGCCCTCTGGCGCCGGATCCGCACCGCCTTCGCCATCCGCGTCGCGCAACTCCCCGACGCCGAGTTCCCCAAGACCTATTTCAGCTCCGTCAGCCGCCGCCTCTTCGGCACCATAGGCGTCGCGCCCGACATAGAGTTCGTCGCCACCGATCTCGACCCGCTGGCGAACGCCACTTCCGCTGTCGTAACCAACACGTACGTCAACCATGGATCCCTGCCCCTGCTGATCGAGGATCTCTTGGGCGACGTGCGCTTCCGTACGCCCTGGAAGGACCTCGACGGCAGCATCCGGCACGTCACGACAGAGGTGCAGCGTCACCTCGCAGGCCCGGGCAGGAGCGGCGGCGTCGAGCGGATCGAGGTGATCCGGCCGGTCTTCTACCAGTTGTCCCGCGCCTACATCGTCGGGCGGATCATCGGGTCCGGGCCGTGCATCCCGCTGGTCATCGCGCTCAAGAATTCCGACGGCGGCCTGATGGTCGATGCCGTGATGATGGCCGAGGGCGACGTCAGCATCGTCTTCAGCGTCTCGCGATCCTATTTCCACGCCGACCTCGACCGCGTCGACGAGGCGGTCGCCTTCCTGAAATCCCTGCTGCCCCACAAGCCGGTGAGCGAGCTGTTCACCATGCTGGGGCGGGCCAAGCAGGGCAAGACCGAGCGCTACCGCGAGATCATGCGTCACCTGCACCAGACCGAGGACCGCTTCGTCACCGCCCCCGGGGAGAAGGGCATGGTCATGGTGTGCTTCACGCTCCCCTCGCTCGCGGTCGTCTTCAAGGTCATTCGCGACCGCTTCCCCTATCCCAAGAGCGTGGCGCGCGAGGATGTGCTGGCGAAATATCAGCTGGTATACAAGCACGACCGCGCCGGGCGGCTGGTCGATGCCCAGGAGTTCCGCCGGCTGCGCCTGCCCAAACGGCTGTTCGCTCCCGAGCTGTGCGCGGAGCTCCTCAAGGAGGCGGCGCACACGGTGCGCGAGGACGGCGAATGCCTCGACTTCGACCATCTGTACATCGAGCGGCGGATGGTCCCGCTCAATCTGTACCTGCGCACCGCCTCGCCGGCGCAGGCCGAACAGGCCGTGCTCGATTACGGACAGTGCATCCGCGACCTGGCCAATACGGACATCTTTCCGGGCGATCTGCTGCCGAAGAACTTCGGCGTCACCCGCCACGGACGGGTGATCTTCTACGACTACGATGAGCTCTGCCGGGTGACGGACTGCCGCTTCCGGGACCTGCCCAAGCCGACCAATCCCGAGGACGAGATGCGCGCCGAAGCCTGGTTTTACGTGGGCGAGCACGACGTCTTCCCCGAGACCTTCATCGATTTCCTGGCCTTCGACGCCGCCCAGCGCGCCTGCCTGTTGCGCACGCACGGCGAGATTTTCACCGCCGCCTACTGGCGCAGGGTGCAGCAGCGCCTGGCCGACGGAGAGGTGCTCGAAGTGCTGCCCTATCACCCGTACCGCGTCCGGGTGGCGAGCAGCGAGGGATGAGCACAATTGCGCAGCCGCCGCAATCCGGCCGCCCCGGCGCACGACGGCGGGGCATGTCGTCTACGGGGACGATCCGCGGCGATTGCCCGGCGAGCGCCGGCCGGTAGACTGTCGCCCCATGAGCCGCATCCTCATCGTCCTCGGTGCCGTGCTGATCCTGATCGGGCTCGCCTGGCCATGGGTGAGACGGCTGCCGCTGTTCAAGCTCCCGGGCGATATCGTCATCGACCGGCCCGGATTTCAATTCTTTTTCCCGATCACCACCATGCTGCTCCTCAGCCTGGTGATCTCCGTTCTCGCGTGGATCTTCCGCCGCTGACCGGCAGCGCCGCTCAGGCACGGCCCAGGCGGCGGGCGAACTCCGCGAGCTGCTCGGCGGCCCGGTCGAGCGTCTCATCGCGCTTGGCGATGCACAGCCGCACCACCGACAGCTCGGGCGGCTCGGCATAGAAGGGCGAGAGCGGAATGGTGGCCACTTTTGCCTCGGTGAGCGTGCGCTCGGCAAACGCCGCGTCCCCCGGCGGGCACAGCTCGCTGAAGTCGAGCAGCTGAAAGAACGTCCCCTGCGCCGGCGGCAGCGAGAAGCCGCAGCCCGCGAGCCGCGCGCGCAGCCGGTCGCGCTTGGCCTGGAAAAAGCCGGGAAGATCCCGGCCGACTTCCGGCCTTTCGGCAAGGTACCAGGCAATCGCCCATTGCAGCGGATTGGCGATGCTGAACGTGTTGAACTGGTGAACCTTGCGCAGCTCGGCGCTCAGGCGCGCCGGAGCGACGCAGTAGCCGACGCGCAGACCCGTCGCGTGCAGGGTCTTGCCGAAGGAGAATACCGCGAGGCTCCTCTCGCGCAGCTCCGGCTGGGCCAGCACGGAGGCGTGCATGCGCCCGTCGAACACCATGTGCTCATAGACCTCGTCCGACAACACGAGGATGTCGCGCCCGCGGATCGCTGCGGCCAGCTCGGCGAGGTCCCCGGCCGTAGCGGTCGTGCACGCCGGATTGTGCGGCGAGTTGAACAGGATCAAACGCGTGCGGGCGTTGATAGCCGCGCGCACACGCTCCCAGTCGTAGCGGAACCGCGGCAGTGTGAGCGGCAGACGGATGCACCGTGCACCGGCAAGGCGCACGGCGGGCTCGTAGGAGTCGTACGCCGGATCGAATGCGATCACTTCATCGCCGGGCCCGGCGAAGGCCTGGATAGCGCAATAGATGGCCTCCGTGGCGCCGAGCGTCACCGTGATCTCGCCGTGCGGATCGAAGGTCAGCCCATAACTCAGCGCGAGCTTGCGCGCGATCCCTTCCCGCAGCTCCATCAGCCCCTCCATGGGCGCGTACTGGTTGTGGCCCGCGCGCATGGCCTGACCCACGAGCTCCGCCAGCCGCGGGTCGATGTCGTAATCGGGGAACCCCTGGCCGAGATTGAGCGCCCCGAGCTCGCGGGCGCGGCGCGACACGACGGTGAAAATCGTCGTGCCGACATCGGCAAGCTTGCCTCGCCCCGGGGTCATCGGCGCTCGGGCGCGGTCACGGCTCGCTCTGCGCCGCCGCGAGCGCCGCGCCGATTACGCCCGCCTGGCCGGCGAACTGCGCCGGGCGGATCTCGGCTGCCGCGTGCAGCAGCGGCTCGAAGTCCGCGAAGCGCTCGCTGATCGCCCCGCCCAGGATGAACAGATCCGGCCACAGCATCGCGTGCAGGCGCTCCAGGTACACGTTCACCCGCTCGATCCAGGTGCGCCAGTCCAGGTCCTCCACCGTCTTGACGTGCGCCGAAGCCCACTTTTCCGCATCCATGCCGTTGAGCTCCATGTGTCCGAGCTCGGCGTTGGGGAACAGATACCCGTCGGTGAACAGCGCCGTGCCGATGCCCGTGCCGAAAGTCAACATGATGGCGGTGCCCCGCACGCCCCGCCCGGCGCCGAAGCGCAGCTCGGCGAGGCCGGCGGCATCGGCATCGTTGAGAAACACCGCCGGGCGGTCGAGCGTGCGCCGCACCAGCTCCGCGCCATCGGTGCCGATCCACGCGTGATCGACATTGGCGGCGGTGCGCGCCCGGCCCTGCTTGACCACGCTCGGGAAAGCGAGCCCGACCCGGCCGGCGGTCTCGGGCAGGCGCGCCGCGAGCGAGGCGATCACCGGCATCATCGCCGCGGGCGTCGCCGGCTGCGGGGTCGGCGCGAAGATCAGCTCGCCCAGCAGCTTTCCGGTGCCGACGTCCACCGCCCCCGCCTTGATCGAGGATCCGCCGACGTCGATGCCGAGCATTTTGTCTGTCATAGCTTTGGTCTCTTGTTTCCAGCCGCGCGTGCAGCGAAGGCCAGGGGGCCGGAGCGAGGCCGCCGGACGCTGCGCCACCCGCTTTCGAATCCTCAGACGTTCAGCAGCAGATGCTCCCGCTCCCAGGAGCTGATCACCTGCAGGAAGACCTCGTACTCGGCCTCCTTGACGATGGTGAACGCCGACACGAACGCCTCCCCGAGCACCTCGACCAGCGGCTCGCAGCGCTTGAGCTCGCGCAGCGCCTCATCGAGCGAGCGCGGCAGGCCGAAGGGCAGCTCGTGCGCGCTGCCGCTGACCGGATCAGAGGGCTGCAGGCCCTGCACCATGCCGAGGTACCCGCACGCGAGTGATGCAGCGATCGCAATGTATGGGTTGGCGTCGGCGCCGCTCACGCGATTCTCCACGCGCCGGTCCTCTGGATCCGACATCGGCACACGCAGCCCTGCGGTGCGATTGTCGTAGCCCCAGTGCACGTTGATGGGCGAAGACAGATAACGGGTCAGACGGCGGTAGGAATTCACGTTGGCGCAGAACAGCGCCATGGCCGCCGGCAGGTACTTCTGCAGCCCGCCGATGTGCGAGAAGAACAGCGGCGAGGGCGTGCCGTCGGCGCTGCTGAACACGTTGCGGCGCGTCTCGACGTCGAGCACGCTCTGATGGATGTGCATGGCGCTGCCCGGCTCCTTGGCGTGGGGCTTGGCCATGAAAGTGGCGTACATCTTGTGCCGCAATGCCGCCTCGCGCGCCGTGCGCTTGAAAAGGAACGCCTGGTCGGCCAGGTCCATCGGCTGCCCGTGGATCAGGTTGATCTCCATCTGCGCCGGCCCATCCTCGTGGATGAGGGTGTCGATCTCGATGTCCTGTTCCTCGCAGAACTGATAGATGTCGTCGAACAGGGGATCGAACTCGTTGACGGCGGCGATGCTGTAGGACTGGCGGCCGGGCTCGGCCCGACCCGAGCGGCCCACCGGGGGACGCAGCGGATAGTCGGCGTCCTTGTTCTGCTCGACCAGGTAGAACTCGAGCTCCGGGGCCACCACGGGCTCCCAGCCGCGCTGGGCGTAAAGCTCAAGGATGTGGCGCAGGACGTGGCGCGGCGCCATCGTCACACGCCGCCCGTCGGCGTAGAAGCAGTCGTGGATCACCTGGGCGGTCGGCTCGGCAGCCCAAGGCACTCGGCGCACGGTCTTCGCGTCGGCCTTGAGAATGATGTCGATCTCCGCCGGGCTCATGGCAGCGGTGGTATCGGGCGGATAATCGCCCGTGACGGTCTGCAGGAAGACGCTCTCGGGCAAGCGCATCCCGCCGTCCTCGGCGAACTTCTCCGCCGGCATGATCTTGCCGCGCGCGATGCCGGCCATATCCGGAATGATGGCCTCGACTTCGGAGATGCTGTTGTCGCGGAAGAACTGTCTGATCTCGCTCACCATGGGCAGACCTTATCACCGCGCGCGCGCGCGGTCGCTGCACGCAGCACCGAATGCTGCGAATAGTGCGCGGGAGAAGGGATTTTCCATGACCTTCCATTCCGGATGCCACTGCACCGCCAGCGCAAACCGCGCCGCCCCCTGCACGCGAAAGGCCTCGATCAGACCGTCCGGCGCCCGGGCTTCGACGACAAGGCCCTGTCCCAGGCGCTCGATGCCCTGCCAGTGCAGGGAATTGACCCGCACACGCCCGGTACCCGCGAGCGCGCGCAGCACACCCCCCGGCTCCAGGGCGACCTCATGCGCCGGTCCGTACTGCACCTCCAGGGGCTGGCTGTCGTCGTCGCGGTGATCGATGTGACCCGGCACCTCGTGCACCCTCTGATGGAGGCTGCCGCCGAAGGCGACATTGACTTCCTGGAATCCCCGGCAGATGCCGAGCACCGGCACCCCTTTCTCCACCGCCTTGCGGATAAGCGGCAGCGTCGTGGCATCGCGGGCCGGATCGTGCAGGGTACCGGGCGCGCTCGGCGGACCCGAATACCGATGCGGCTCGACATTCGAAGGGCTGCCGGTGAACAGCAGGCCATCGAGCCGCTCGATCAGCTCATCGAAGCGCAGCTCCTCGGCCAGCGCGGGGATCAGCAGCGGCAGCGCGTCCGCGGCATCGAGCAGTGCCCGGGCATACTTCTCCCCCACCGCATGAAACGGATGCAGTCCGATCATGCGGCGGTCCGCGGGAAGGCCAATGAGGGGGCGCGCCGATGCCATGGAGGTGAAGGCTATTATAGGGGGAGCACCATGCCTGCCGCCCACGCCCCTTCGTACTACGCCGCTTCGGCCCATCCGGCGCCCCACCGGGGGCCGCTCGCCGGCTCGGTGAGCTGCGATGTGTGCGTCATCGGGGGCGGCATCGCCGGCTGCTCGGCCGCCCTGCACCTTGCCGAGCGAGGGTATTCCGTGGTGCTGCTCGAGCAGCACCACATCGGCTGGGGCGCCTCGGGCCGCAGCGGCGGCCAGGTCATCCATGGCGTCGCCTGCGGTCACACCCGGCTCGAGCGCCTGATCGGCCGGCAGGCATCCCGCGCGGTCTGGGACGTCTCTACGGAGGCGCTGGCTTTGACGCGGCAGCTCATCAACCGCTACCGCATCGACTGCGACTGGGTCGACGGATACATGCTCACCGCCCTCAAGCCCCGGCACGACCGGGAGCTGCACGAGGAGGTCGAGCAGCTCAGGACGCGGCTCGCCTATTCCAGCGTCCGGTACATGGGCCGCGACGAGGTATGCGCCACCCTCGCCACCGCGCGCTACATCGGCGCGCTGTACGATGCAAACAGCGGCCATCTTCATCCGCTCAACTACACGCTGGGGCTGGCCGCCGCCGCGCAGAGCAGGGGCGTGCGCATCCATGAAGAGACGCGCGCCGTGGGCTTCACCGCGGCACACGTGCGTACGGAGCACGGGGAAGTCCACGCGCGACATCTCGTGCTGTGCGGCAATGTCTACCTGGGCAAGACCGCACCGCAGATCTCCTCGAAAATCATGGCGGTAGGAACCCATATCGTGGCCACCGCACCGCTCGGGGAGCACCGCGCGCGCGCCCTGATTGCCAACAATGCAGCGGTCAGCGACATGAACTGGGTGCTCGACTACTTCCGGCTGTCGGCCGATCATCGGCTGCTGTTCGGCGGGCGGGTGAGCTATTCGGGGCTCGGCGGCTTCGATGCGCGCCGCTCGACGCGCGCGCGCATGCTGAGGGTGTTCCCGCAGCTCGAGGATGTCGGCATCGAATACACCTGGGGCGGCTATGTCGACATCACGCTCAACCGCGCGCCGCACTTCGGCCGGCTGATGCCCAATGTGTACTTCCTGCAGGGTTTCTCGGGGCACGGCATCGCCCTCACCGGCATTGCCGGCAAGCTGGTCGCCGAAGCGGTCGCGGGCGAAGCGGAGCGATTCGATGTCTTCGCGCGCATTCCGCACCGCGACTTCCCGGGCGGCGCGCTCGCGCGCCGCCCGCTGCTGGTGCTCGCGATGCTCTATTACCGGCTGAGGGATCTGCTTTAGAGCAGCTCGGCGATCTGCACTGCGTTGAGAGCAGCGCCCTTGAGAAGCTGATCTCCCGCCACGAACATCGCAATCGAGCGGCCGCTCGGGTCCGAGAGGTCGCGACGGATGCGTCCGACGAGAATCGGATCGGCGCCCGAGGCATCCTTGGGCATCGGGAAATAGTTGCGCTCGGGATCATCGACCAGCTGCACGCCCGGCGCGCTCCCCACGATGTCGCGCACCTCGGCCGCAGTGATCGGCCGCTCGCACTCGAAATTGATGGCGATGGAGTGTGCGCGCAGCACCGGCACGCGCACACACGTGGCGGCGATGCGGATGCCGCCATCGCCGAAGATCTTGTGCGTCTCGTGCACTACCTTCATCTCCTCCTCGTTGTAACCGTTCTGCGGATCGACCCTGGAGTTGTGGCTGAAGAGATTGAAGGCATAAGGGTGCGGCAGCACGCTCGGCGGGTAGGAGCGCCCCTCGAGATACGCGCGCGTCGACTCGCGCAGCTCCTCCATCGCCGCCGCCCCCGCCCCGGAGGCCGCCTGGTACGTCGCGACGATCAGGCGCCGTATCGGATTCGTGCGATGCACCGGCCACAACGGCGTGATGGAAATGATGGTCGAGCAGTTGGGGTTGGCGATGATGCCCTTGTGGCTCTTGATCGTCTGCGGATTGATCTCGGGCACCACCAGCGGCACGGCCGCATCGCCCCTGAAGGCCGAGGAGTTGTCCACCACCACCGCCCCCTGGCCGACCGCAAGCGGTGCAAAGCGCCTGGAGATGCCGCTCCCGGCCGAGAACAGCGCGATATCCACCCCACCGAAGCTGTCCTCCCTGAGCTCCTCCACGGCAAGCTCCTCGCCGCGAAAGGGCAGCGTCCTGCCCGCCGAGCGCGCCGAGGCGAACAGCCGCAGCTTCGAGAGCGGGAAGCGCCGCTTCTCGAGGCAGCGGATCAGTTCGACACCGACGGCCCCGGTAGCGCCGACGACCGCAACGACCGGCGAAGCGCCGGCGGAACGACCAGATGACATGTGCGAGCTCCGATTGTCAGTCAATGTTTCCGACACCGAAAAGACGAGGCCCCGACGGCTGTGCCGGCGGGGCCTCTGGTGTCTTCGGGACGTCCCGGCGCGGTTAGCGCACGCACTCCCCCAGGGCCCCGCCGCCCGGCTTCTTGAGGGTAATCGTGCGTTTTTTCGGGAACATGGCGCCGAAACTACCGGAAGCGCTGCGGCCTGTAAAGGGGCGTCACGCGCCGCGCAGCATCGCTGCATCTTAAGCCGGCGGTGATATCGCCGTCAGGATCCCCTGCAGGATGCGCAGCGGACCGGGCGGACAACCCGGCACCGCCACATCCACCGGAATGATGTTCGACACCGGGCCGAGGGAGGCGGGACACTCGCCGAGGAGGCCGCCCGTGCAGCCGCAATCCCCGAGCGCCACCACCAGCTTCGGATCGGGCGTGGCTGCGTAGACCCGGCGCAACGCCGCTTCCATGTTCCTCACCACCGGCCCGGTGACCAGCAGCAGATCCGCGTGCCGGGGACTCGCCACGAAGCGGATGTTGTGGCCTTCCAGGTTGTAATAGGGGTTGCCGAGCGCCTGGATCTCGAGCTCGCAGCCGTTGCAGGAGCCGGCATCGACGTGGCGGATGCACAGCGCCCGACCGAGCACCGCGGCGATCCTCCCGTCGAGCGCCCGGCGCACGCGCAGCAGCTCATCGGGCGGCGGCGCCGGCTCCGACACCAACCCCACCGTTGCGATCTTGCGCAGCGTCTTCAGCATGACCGGTCCGCGTTATCCGCCAACACGCCGCACCTGCGGTGCCGCGCCGGGAGCCGTGCGCGGAGCCGTTCCGGTGGTCGCATCGATGATTGCCGCATGAGTGCCGGAGCTCACAGATCCGCACCGCTGTAGGACAGATTGAACGATTTATTGATGACCGGGAAGTCCGGCACGATGTTGCCTATGATGGCGTACTCCAGCGCCGGCCAGTTCTGCCACGACGGATCGTGAGGATGACAGCGCCGGACCGAGCCCGCCGGCCCGGCATGCAGCGCAACGAGCACCGGTCCCCGCCAGCCCTCGATGAGGCCGACGCCGAATGCACCATCCGCCGGCGTATCGACCGTTGCCGCGTGCGCGCCCGCCGGCAGCGCCGACAGCAACTGCGCCAGCAGCCGGCCCGACTCCCGCACCTCCTCGAAGCGCACCGCCACCCGCGCCGCCACGTCCCCGTCTTGTTGCACCGCCTTCGCAACCGCCAGCTCCGTGTACGGCGGACACGGCAGATCCACGCGCAGGTCCCGCGCCTGTCCGCTCGCCCGCCCCGCGAGCCCGATGACCCCGAGCCTGGCGGCCAGCTCCGGTTGCAGGCGGCCGGCACCGGTGAACCGATCGCGCACGCCCTCGTGCTCGTCGTAGATGGTGCGCAGCTCGGCAGTCTCGCTGCAGACGGCGCGCACCGCGTTGATCAGCGAGCGTGCCGCCTCGGCCGTCAAGTCGAGCGCCATGCCGCCCGGAGTGACGATATCGAACAGGTAGCGCCGGCCGAACGCGCTCGCCACCGCGCGCAGCAGATCCTCCTTCAGACGGGAGAATTGCGCGAGCCCGAAAGCGAAGCCCACGTCATTGCCGAGCGCCCCCAGGTCCCCGAGATGGTTGGCCAGGCGCTCGAGCTCGAGGCAGGCGGCACGCAGCCAGGCGGCCCGCGGCGGGACCGCGCAACCGCTCATGCCCTCGAGCGCCTGGCAATAGGCCCAGGAGAACGCCACCGCCGAGTCGCCCGAGACGCGCGCCGCCAGTCGATGGCCCTGCAGGATGGGCAGCTCGGCGAAACGCTGCTCGATACCCTTGTGCACGTACCCGAGGTGCGCCTCGAGCCTCAGCACCTTCTCGCCCACCACCGAGAATCGGAAATGCCCGGGCTCGATCGTACCGGCATGCACCGGACCCACGCCGATCTCGTGAACACCCTCTCCGTCGACTCGTATGAACTCGTAGGGTTTCTCGTGATTCAGCCACGGTCGCCGGTCCGGATCGCTGCAACGGACGGCCGACAAGTCGAACGCGGCCCGCTGCAGCCGGGAGGCGGCCGGGAATATCGCCTCCAGCCCGGGATAGAGTGGATCGCCGCCAGCGGGCAGCGCGAGCTCAACGACCAGCACGCCCACATCCGTCAGATATGCGCCGTATACGCTGGTGTGCGGCGCCCCAGCCGAGGCCGCCGCGACCCACAGGGCATACAGTGTGCCGCCCGAGGCGGCCACATCCCGCGCAGCCTGCACCCATTCCTCGGAGCCGGCACCGAGGCCCCGCACTCCCGGTGCGCCGGCGAGCGCCTGCGCGCTCTGCCACCAACGCCTCAACGGCATCGATCGGTCCTCCTGCAGTTCCCGAAGGCTCCCATCTCTACCCGCCGATCAAGTGCGCGGCCGCGCGATACCACTCGGCCAGGTAGGGGGGAATATACAGCCCGAGCAGCAGCACGATGGCGAGGTGCGTGAACACCGGCAGCAGCGCCGGTGCGTGCGGCAGGCGCCGGCCGGTGGTCTCGCCGAATACCATCGGCTGCACCTTGGAGAAGATGCCCGCGAACGCCACGGCAAGCGCCGCGAGCAGGATGGGCGTGGCCCACGGCTGATCGCGCATGGCAGTCGTCAGGATGAGGAACTCGCTGGTGAACACCCCGAATGGGGGCACGCCGAGGATGGCGAGCGAGCCGAGCATCAGTCCCCAGCCCACGGTGGGCGAGAGCGTGATGAGGCCGCGGATGTGCTCCATGATCTGCGTGCCCGCCTTCTGCGCGGCATGCCCCGCGGTAAAGAAGATCGAGGACTTGGTGAGCGAGTGCACCGTCATGTGCAGGAGCGCGGCGAAGTTGGCGATGGGACCGCCCATGCCGAACGCGAACGTCGCGATACCCATGTGCTCGATGGAGGAATATGCGAACAGACGCTTGATGTCCCGCTGCCGCCACAGCAGGAGCGAGGCCACCACCACCGACACCAGGCCGAAGCCCATGAGCAGCACCGACGGCAGCCGCGAGTGCAGCGACCCTTCCACCAGCACTTTGCTGCGCACGACCGTGTAGAGCGCCACGTTGAGCAACAGGCCGGACAGCACGGCCGAGATCGGCGTCGGCCCCTCGGCATGCGCGTCCGGCAGCCAGCTGTGCAGCGGCACCAGCCCCACCTTGGTGCCGTAACCGACCAGCAGGAACACAAAAGCGAGCGCCAGCACCGTCGGCTCGAGCTGCGTTTTGACGGCATCGAGATGCGTCCACAGCAGCGCCGTCATGCCCTGCGCGCCGAGCACCTTCTCGGCCGCCACATACAGCAGGATGGTGCCGAAGAGGGCCTGCGCGATGCCGACACCGCAAAGAATGAAGTACTTCCAGCCCGCCTCGAGGCTCGCCGGAGTCCGATACAGGGTCACCAGCAGAACCGTCGACAGCGTCGCGCCCTCCATCGCCACCCACATCAACCCCATGTTATTGGTCGTGAGAGCGAGCAGCATGGTGAACATGAACAGCTGATACATGCTGTGGTAGAGCCGCAGCCTCGCCGGCGTCAGGCGGCCGTGATCGACCTCGACGCGCATGTAGGGGCGCGAGAACAGCGCCGTAGTCAGGCCGACGAACGCCGTCAGCGCCACCAGGAACACGTTGAAAGGGTCGATGAAGAACTGCTCGTCGCCGAACAGCAGACTGCCGTGGCCGATGACCCGGGCGGCGAGCGCGCACGAGGCGATGAACGTCGCCAGACTGAGCGCGGCGTTGATCTCGGGCGCGCGTCGATGAGCCCCGAGAATCCCAAGCAGAGCCGCGCCCAGGACGGGGAACCCGAGCAGAAACACAAGCTCCATGTTACTCGTGCTCCTTCAGCGTCTCGAGATGATGCAGATCAAGGCTGTCGAACCGCTCGCGAATCTGAAAGAAAAACACCCCCATCACGAGCACGGCCACCAGCACATCGAGAGCCACCCCGAGCTCGACCACCATGGGCATGCCGTAGCTGGCGCTCATCGCGCCGAAGAACACGCCGTTTTCCATCGACAGGAACCCGACCACCTGCGACATGGCCTTGCGCCGCGTGATCATCATCAGAAAGGCGAGCAGCACGACGCTCACCGCTATGCCGATGGCCCCACGGGTGGCGGTGCTCGCGAGCAGGGTGATCGGCTGCGCCAGCGAGAAGGCGAACACCACGATCACCAGGCCGACCAGCATGTTGCCCGAGACGTTGAGCAGCGGCTCGGTATCCCAATACACCTCGAGCCTGCGGATCAGCCTGTGCAGCAGCCACGGCAGGAACAGCACCTTGAGTGCGATGGTGAGCGCGGCCGAGACGTACAGATGATCTTCTCCCGTGCGCCAGGCGAGCAGCAGGGTTGCCGCTGCAAGCACCGCGCCTTGGGCGGCGTAGAGATTGACGAGCGTCACCACGCGCCGCTGCGACAGCATGGCGAAGGACAGCAGCAGCAGCAGCGCCGCGCAGGTATCGAGCAGCTGTTGTGCCAGGGGAATGTGTGTCATCGCGCTTACGCCTTGAGCAGCACGTGCACCAGAAGCCCGAGGACGGCAAACAGAAACGCCGTGCCGAGGAACTCCGGGATGCGCATGACGCGCATCTTTGCCGACACGGTCTCGATCACCGCGAGTCCGAGGCCGGCGGCGGCGAGCTTCACCGCGAGCGCGGGGATCGCCACCAGCAGACCAGCCGGTCCGATGTGCCCGGTCGCCACGCCCCAGGGAAAGAACAGCGCGAAGCCGATGCACACATAGTTGAACAGCTTCAGCTGCGCCGCCCATTCCATCAGCGCCAGGTGGCGGGCCGAGTACTCGAGCACCATGGCCTCGTGGATCATGGTGAGCTCCAGGTGCGTGGCCGGATTGTCGACGGGGATGCGCGCGTTCTCCGCCAGCAGCACGAGGATGAAGGCCACCGCGCTGAAGGCAAGGCTCGGCGAGAGGCCGACGTGCCCCGAAGCGAGGTGCGCGGTGATCACCGGCAGCGCCGTACTCGAGGAGATCAGCGAGGCGACGAAGATCACCATGAGCAGCGCCGGCTCGGCGAGAAAGCCGACCATCATCTCGCGGCGTGCGCCCAGGGTGCCGAACGCGGTGCCGACATCCATCGCCGCCAGCGTCATGAACATGCGCGCCGCCGCGAACAATCCCACCAGCGCGATGGCATCCGCCGATACGACCAGCGGCAACCGTGTGCCCATCGAGGGGATGATGCCGGCGGCCAGCACCATCGCGCCGAAAACCACGTAGGGGGCGATCCGGAACAGCGGCGAGGCATTCTCGGCGATCACCGCCTCCTTGTGAAACAGCTTGTGCAGGTTCCGGTAGGGCAGCCAGAGGCTCGGCGCACGCCGATTCTGCAGCCAGGCGCGGCACTGGTTGAGCCAGCCGAGAAAGACGGGCGCCGCCGCGAGCGCCGCGGCCATCTCGAGCACCTGGGTGATCCAGTCGACCGGCTTCATGAGATGAGCGCCACTGCGAGCAGCACCAACAGCGTTACGAAGCTGTAAAGCAGGTACACCGAGATGCGTCCCTGCTGTATGCGGGCGGCGGCATTTGCCAACCGGCCGACCGCGCGCGCGAGCGGCTCATACGCCAATCGCCAGATCCGCTCCCGGATGGCAATGCGATAGCGCGGCGTGCGATCGGCCGGCTCGGGGAGCTCCCGCTCGATCTCGAAAAAAGGCTGGAACAGATGCCGGATCGGCTGGCCGAATCCCTCGGCGGTGTCCTGCATGCGCGCCGTGGCGGCGCCGAATCCGCAGTCCCAGGCAGGCCCGCGCCGCACGCGCTGGCGGTAGATCAGGCGCACGACGAACACCGTCAGGAGCACCACGGCGGCGGTTGCTGTCAGGAACACCAGCGGTCCGTAGGACACGGATCGGCCGGGCACGGGCGCGAGCAGCCACCAGTGTGCCGATGCCTGCGGCACGGCCGCCCCGACCAGCTGTCCGGTGACGGCGCCAAGCGCGTGCACCACCTGCAGCGGGAACAGCCCTAGCGCGAGACAGCCGAGCGCGAGCCAGAGCAGACCGATGCGCTCGAGCCGGCCGCAGTCGTGCGCGTGGGCAAGGGAGGTCTCGCGCGGCTGGCCGAGAAAGATGATCCCGTAGAACTTCACCATGACGTAGCCGGCGAGTGCCGCGCCGAGCACGACCAGCGCCATGCCCATCGGTATCAACAGGTTGACGAACGCGTGCGGCAGCTGCCCGGCGAACAGGAACGACTGCAGCAGCAGCCACTCCGACACGAAGCCGTTGAGCGGCGGCAGCCCGGCGATCGCCAGCGTGCCGATCAGCGTGAGCCACGCGACCCAGGGCATGCGGTGGATCAGCCCTCCCAGGCGGCCGAGGTTGCGCTCGCCGGTGGCGTGCAGCACCGACCCCGTGCCGAGAAACAGCAGGCTCTTCATGAACGAGTGATTGAGACAGTGATAGAGCGTGGCGAGCAGCGCGAGCGCAGCCACCGCCGGCATGCCCGAGCCCGCGAACACGATCGTCAGGCCGATGCCGGCGAACACGAGGCCCATGTTCTCGATCGAGGAGTAGGCGAGCAGGCGTTTCATGTCCGTCTGCACCGCCGCGAACACTACCCCGTAGAAGATCGTGAGCAGCCCGAGAATCAGCGGTGCGAGCCCCCACCACCAGAGCGGACGGCCGAGCAGATCGAGCCCCACCCGCAGCATGCCGTAGACGGCGGTCTTGAGCATCACGCCGCTCATCAGGGCCGAGACCGGCGAGGGCGCCGCCGGGTGCGCATCCGGCAGCCACACGTGCAGCGGCACCAGCCCCGCTTTTGCCCCGAAGCCGATCAGCGCCAGCAGGAACGCCACCGCCGCCCAGCCCGGCGAGAGGTGCGCCGCGCGCATGGCATGAAACGTGAAAAGCCAGCTGCCGCCCTGCAGCACGCCGAAACAGAGCAGCAGGCAGAGCGCCCCGACGTGCGCCATCAGCAGATAGAGAAAGCCGGCGCGGCGGATCTCCGGGATGCGATGCTGGGTGGTGACCAGGAAGTAGGACGAGAGGGTCATCACCTCCCAGGCGACGAGAAACCCGTACGCGTCGTTGGCGAGCAGCACGCCGCCCATGCTGGCGAGGAACAGGTGGTATTGCAGGCAAAGGAGTCCGGGGAGGGTGCCCTCCCCCTGCCGGAAGTAGCCCCCGGCAAACACCGAGATGCCGAAGGAGGAGGCGCCGAGCAGAAACAGGAACAGGCTCGAGAGCGGATCGAGCCGCAGATGCACCGGCAGGTTCGGCAGACCGAGCGGCAGGATCAGCCGCTCGGTGCCGCCCGACAGCAGGCTCGCCCCGGCGAGCACCGCCAGCCCGAGCCCGAGCACCGCCCCCAGCGTAAAGAGCGTGCGGCCGGCGAAGCGCACGCTCCCCGGGCGCAGCAGGCCCGCGAGGCCGACGAGCACCCAAGCGCAGAGCAAGGCAACGCAGCCAGTCAGGAGCGGTGGGAGGGTCGTGATCACGGGATCGGCAGCCTGTGCGTCGTATTATCATTGTACGCAACTCAAATGTGAAGTAGATTACATGTCGTGTCCCTCGAAACGCGTACCGCCCGGCTGACGATACTGATCGACCCACGCAAGAAGGCCGTGTTCGAGCGGTTATGCGCGGAGGAGGACGCGACGCCCTCCCAGGTCGTGCGACGATTGATCCGCGCCTATATCGAGGAGAAGCAAGGCCAGCCCTGGCGCCCCGAGGCCGAGCCTCGCGCGGGCACCTTCCACCGCACCCCTCAGGGAAGGCGAACCTCGAAACAGCGGTGAATCCTGGGGTTGCGCTCGAAGTCGCGCGGCAGCGTGGCCGCGGATACGTCGCGGACTGCGTAGCGCTGCTGCACCGAGGGATCCAGGCGGAAGCGCTGCGCGTTGGTCGAGAACACCAGCAATCCCGCGGGGGACAGCAGCCGCATGCACGCCTCGATCAGCGAGGGATGGTCGCGCTGCACGTCGAGCACCCCCTGCATGCGCTTGGAATTTGAAAACGTCGGTGGGTCGAGGAAGATCAGATCGTAGCGCCCTCGCGCCCTCGCGCCCTCCCGCAGCCAGGTGAGGCAATCGGCCTGAATGAGCTCGTGGGGCCCGCCAGCGGGAAAATTCAGCTCGAGGTTCCGCCGCGTCCAATCGAGGTAGGTCCTCGACAGGTCCACCGAGGTGGTCTCGGCCGCCGCACCCGCGGCGGCATATACGCTCGCCGTACCTGTGTAGGCGAACAGGTTGAGAAAGCGCGCGCCGGAGGCCGAGCGCCGCAGGCGCTCGCGGGTGAGCCGGTGATCGAGAAACAGACCCGTGTCAAGGTAATCGCCGAAGTTCACGAGGAATCTGAGCCCGCCCTCGCCCACCACGTGAAATTCGGCCCGGCCGCCGTGCTTTTCATACTGCTCGCCGCGGCGGGTGCGGCGGCGCAGGCGCACCTTGATTCGCTCGCGCGCTACGCCGGTCGCCGCCGCAAGACTCGCGAGCGCCTCCGCGCGTCGCCGGCGGACCGCTTCGCGTTCGATGTCCGCCGGGGCGGCATATTCCTGCACGTACAGCCAATCCTCCTCCCGAGGCTGCACCGTCCGGTACAGGTCGATGGCGAAGGCGTACTCGGGCATGTCCGCGTCGTAGAGCCGATAGCACGAAACGCCCTCGCGCTTCGCCCAGCTGTGCAGGCGCTTCCTGTTCTTCTCGATCCGGTTTGCGAACATTCGCCCCCCCGCGGTCTCGGGCCGCGAGCGCTCGGGCCGCGCCAGGGTGCCCGGTTGGCGCAAGCTCCCGGGCTCTACGGTCATTCTGAGCAGCCGGCACTCGATCGCTCCGTTCCACATCACATGCGTGCGCGATGCGCGGATCCCCAGCTCCTTGCCGAGGTGGGGCGCGCCGGTCAGCACCGACGCCTGCCAGCCCTGGAACCGTGCGCGCAGCACCTCGCCAAGCTCCCGGTGCACCGCGCGTGCAGCTTCCAAGTCCCCCAACCTGACACCATAAGGAGGGTTGGTGCAGATCAGACCCCGCCCGGCATCGCTCCCTGCGGCCGGCGCCGCCTCGGCGAGCGGACACACCTCAAAGCGCGCCCACTGCCCGACGCCGGCGCGCTGCGCATTGGCGCGCGCAGCGCGTACCGCCGCCGGATCGCGATCCTGGCCGCGGATGATCACCGTGGGCGCCCTGCCCGCAAGGCAGCGCGCCTCGGCCGCCTCCCGCACGGCGCGCCAGAGCGCCTCATCGTGTCCGCGCCAGCCGAAAAACCCGAAATACTGCCGTTGCAGGCCCGGTGCGCAGTGCGCGGCGATCAACGCCGCCTCGATCGCCAGGGTACCGGAGCCGCACAGGGGATCGAGAAATTGCTCGCCGGCGGCGGCCAGCCTCGGCCAGCCGCTGCGCTCGAGCACGCCGGCGGCCACGTTCTCCTTCAGCGGCGCCTCGCCGGCGGCGCCCCGGTAGGCGCGCCGATGCAGGCTTTCGCCCGAGAGGTCGATCGACAGGGTGATCGCCACCCCGCGCGCGTGGGCATGCACACGCAGGCCAGGCCTGTCCAAGACCACGTCGGGCCGCGCGCCGGTTGCCTCGCGCAGGGCATCGACGATGGCGTCCTTCAGCTTCAGCGCACCGAAATGGCTGTGGGCGATGGTCGGGTGCCGGCCGCTGAACTCGCAGGCCAGCGTCGCACCCGGTTTCAGCTGCGCATGCCAGTGCACCGCGCGCGCAGCCCGGTAGAACGCTGCGGCATCGGCAGCTTCGAAACACGCAATCTCGAGCAGAACCCGGTTCGCGAGCCGAGATTCCAGGCAGGCGCGATAAGCGGTCTGCAACGTGCCGGAAAAAGCCACCCCGCCCGAGCGCTCGCGGACTTGCGCGGCGCCCAACGCGGCGAGCTCCGCCGCCAACAAATCGCCGAGACCCCGGGGTACGGTCGCCAGCAGGCGGAGCATGCTCATTTCGTGATGGCCGGCCGGTCCCGGAGGGCGGCGGGCGACACACCACCGCGCTCGCGGCGGGCTGAGGAGCCGCTGAACGGGCGGACACCGAGGCGGACCGCCGCGCCAGCTGAAGCTGCGGCGGTGCCCGCGAGGGCGGCCCGCAAGACCACGCCCGCCCGGTCTTGCGGGCCGGTGCGGCTCTCGTGGTCGCACAGGATCATGCGCAGCCGTGTCGGCGGCGACGGCGGAAAGCGCGCCGATTGGCGGGTCTGGGGCCTGGGGGTCATGTCGACCGGGTGAGCGGACTGGGTCCTCGGCGCGCGATTATGCCGAAAGTCCGGCACCAAATCGCCCTGGAAGTTCGCTAGACAAACTCCAGAAAGTCTCCTAGCCTTCGGCGACGCTCGGCAAGAGCTGATCCATCGTCACCGTAGGAGAGCCACCGTGACCTTTTCACTTCCCTCGCTTCCCTTTGCGCCCGGCGCGCTCGCCGCCCGCGGCATGTGCCAGGAGACCCTGGAGCTGCACCACGGCAAGCACCACCAGGGCTATGTCAACGCACTGAACGGGCTGGTGGACAAGAACGATGTTCTGAAGGGCAAGAGCCTGGAAGATGTCATCCGCTTCGCTCACGGCCGCGACGATCTTGCCCCGGTGTTCAATAACGCCGGTCAGCATTGGAATCACAGCCTGTTCTGGAACTGTCTGTCGCCGCAGGGCGGCGGCATTCCCGCCAGCCTCGAGAAAAAGTTGACCGCGGACTTCGGCAGCGTCGACAAATTCAAGGAGCAGTTCAAAGCGGCGGCTCTCGGCCAGTTCGGCTCCGGGTGGGCCTGGCTGATCCTCGGCACCGAGGGACGGCTGAAGATCACCAAAACCGGCAATGCCGGTACGCCGGTCGCGACAAGGGAAGGAAAAGCGCTGCTGGTGATCGACGTGTGGGAGCACGCCTACTACATGGACTACCGCAACCGGCGCCCCGACTTCGTCGACAATTTCCTCGCCAAGCTGGCCAATTTCGAATTCGCCGCTGCCCAGCTCGCCGCAGCCTGAGCGCTTCGCGTACTGCCTGGGGACGTCGCCCGCGCGGGCGCATCCCCGGGCAACCCGCTGCGCCGAGTCAGCGGCGGTCTGTCCTCGGCTCGCGACCCGGATCCGGCCGAGCGGACCAAGGCGCTGCGCCTGCGCCATCGAGCCGCATCCTGCCGGCCCGCAGCTCAAGGCATTCGCAGTCCGAGGCCGGCAAAGAACTCGCGCATCGCGCGCATCCCCGGCGCCAGATCGAGGCCCTTGCACGCCACCCATTCGTCATTGAAATACGTCGAGGCGTAGCGCTCTCCCTGGTCGCAAAGAATCGACACCACCGAGCCGCTCTCGCCCTGCGCGGCCATCTCGGTGATGAGCTGCGCACAGGCCCAAAGGTTCGTGCCGGTCGAGCCGCCGCAGCGGCGCCCGAGGCGCTCGCTGAGGACCCGCGCGGCGGCGATGCTGTCGGCATCGCGCACGACGATCATGTGATCGACCGCCTCGGGAATGAACGAGGGCTCGACACGCGGTCGGCCGATGCCCTCGATCAGGCACTCGCAGCGCTCGAGCATCACGGTGCGCCGGTCGGCGAAATAGCGGTGGAACACCGAGCCCTCCGGGTCGCTGACACAGATCTCGGTCGCGTAGTGGTTGTAGCGCACGAACCGGCCGAGTGTCGCGCAAGTGCCCCCGGTGCCCGCTCCGCACACGATCCAGCGCGGCACCGTGTGGCGCTCCTGCCTGAGCTGGAAAAAGATCGACTCGGCGATATTGTTGTTGCCGCGCCAGTCGGTGGCGCGCTCGGCATATTTGAACTGATCCATGTAATGGCCGCCGACTTCGCGTGCCAGCTCCTCGGCGGCCTGGTACACCGCGCCGGGA
Organism: Pseudomonadota bacterium; assembly: GCA_021845825.1. Taxonomy (GTDB): domain Bacteria; phylum Pseudomonadota; class Gammaproteobacteria; order Steroidobacterales; family Steroidobacteraceae; genus 13-2-20CM-66-19. The sequence continues at coordinate 24,276 of JAJZVF010000013.1, forward strand.
TCGTCGGTGAAGTGGCACTGCCCGCCCTGGAACTCGATGGCGGCGATCTTCTCGGCCGCGGTCGAGCGCGGCACCACCGCCACGAAGCGCAGGCCCAGCATGCGCGCGAAGTACGCTTCCGACACGGCGGTCGAGCCGCTGGAGGCCTCAACGATGGGGGTATCGGGCCCGATCCAGCCGTTGCAGAGCGCATAGAGGAACAGCGACCGGGCGAGCCTGTGCTTCAGGCTTCCGGTCGGGTGGCTGGACTCGTCCTTGAAATACAGCTCGATGCCCGGGTAGTGCGCCAGCTCGATCGGGATGAGGTGCGTATCGGCGGAGCGGTTGAAGTCCGCCTCGATCCGGCGGACCGCCTGATCCGTCCACGTGCGGCGGCCGGTCTGGTGTGTCGGCATGCATCAAACCTATCATTTCACGACGCCGCACGACAGGCTATTTGACGCAGATCAGATGACGCGTACCGCCGGCGACTACCCTTGTGGATCACACACCCCACCAAGGCCCGCCGCATGCGCCTGCTGTTGATCAATCCGAAGGCCCCGGAAAGCTTCTGGAATTTCCATTGGGCGGTAAGCCGGATTCTCCCCGAAAAGCGCGCCATCAATCCGCCGCTCGGGCTCGCCACCCTCGCCGCGCTCTGCCCGCCGCACTGGCAGGTTCGTATCGTCGATGAGAACGTCGAGCCGCTGCCGCTCGCGCCCGAGGCCGACCTCATCGGAATCGGCGGCATGGGCGTTCAGTTCTCCCGCCAGCGGGAGCTGCTCGAATACTACCGCGGCCGGGGCTACCCGGTGGTCGTCGGCGGCAGCTACGCCTCATTGTGCCCGGAGCGCTACGAGCAGCTCGCCGACACGGTGGTCTGCGGCGAGGCCGAGCACATCTGGCCGCAGTTTTGTGCCGACTTCGAGGCCGGCAAGCCGTGCGCGCTGTACCGCGAGACCGGCACGATCGATCTGCGCAGCTCGCCGGCGCCGCGCTTCGACCTGCTCAAACTCGAGCTGTACACGATGGCGACCATGCAGTTCTCGCGCGGCTGCCCCTACATGTGCGAGTTCTGCGACATCATCGTGATGTTCGGCCGCAAGCCGCGCCACAAGAGTCTCGAGCAGATCGGCGCGGAGCTCGACCTGCTGCGCGAGCGCGGCGTGCGCAAAGTGTTTTTTGTCGACGACAACCTCATCGGCAACCTGAAGGTCGCCAAGAGCCTGTTGAGATTCCTCATCGACTACCAGGCACGCCACCGTTACGCGTTCACCTTCGGCACCGAGTCCTCGCTCAACCTCGCGCACGACGAGGAGCTGATGGAGCTGTTCCGCGCCGCGCACTTCCGCTGGACCTTCATCGGCATCGAGTCGCCCGACGAAGCGAGCCTGCGCGAAACGCGCAAGCTGCAGAACACCCGCGAGGCCCCTCTGCCGGCGGTGCGGCGGATCCATGCGCACGGCATCGAGGTGCTGGCCGGCTTCATCGTCGGCTTCGACAACGACACAGTGAGCACCTTCGAGCGCCAGTACGAGTTCATCGTGAGCTCGGGGATCCAGACGGCCATGATCGGCTTGCTCAATGCCATGCCGCGCACGCCGCTTTACGAGCGGCTGCAAGCGGCCGGCCGGCTGTGCGAGCAGGACAGCGGCGGGGACAACACCAAGCTCTCCACCAACGTCATGCCCCTCGGAATGTCCTACGAGGAGCTGCTCACGGGCTACCGTCGGCTTCACGAGCGGCTGCTCACGGACGCGGCGATCGCCCGCCGCATCCGCAGCAAGAACCGCTTCCTCGGCAGATCCGCAGGCGGTCCGGCCCTGGAATATGGCGCGGGCGAGAGCCTGCGCATCGTGCTGCGGTTTTTCCGCCGCGGACTCCTGCCGGGGGGGCCGGCCCGTCTCTGGCACTTCCTGCGCAGCTTCCCTTGGGCCAAGCCATGGCAGATCCCGCTCACCCTCGGCGACTGGATCGTGGGGCTGTCGATGCAAGACTACGCCAAGCGCCATTTCGGCGGGACGGCGACGGAAAGTCCCGCTGCGTGGAACAAGCGCCTCGCGCGCCTCGCGCGCACGCTGCGCCGCTGCAAGGCCGGGCAAGTCACGATCACCCATGGCGTGTGCGAGCGCGGCACGCCGGTGCTCGCGCTGTCTTTGCGCGCCGTGCCTGGTCGGGCCCTCAGGCGCGCGGCCGCACAGCTGCGCTCCCTGCTCAAGGAGACGCCCGCCCAGGTGACGCTACGCTTCGAAGAGATCCGCGCCGCCGACGTCCCCCGGCTGCAGCGGCTCCTGTACCGTCTGGCGCATTTCGCCGACAAGGTTTCCATCGAGGCAGAAGCGCTCCACGGACTGGCGGCCCTCAACGCCTGGCCGTTTCAAGTGCGGCTGACTGCCCCGGCGGGCGCCTGATCCTCGACGGCGGGCGCTTCAGGCTGCGTATCCGCCCATCGATGCGAGCGCCTCCGGGCGCAGCAGCGTGATATAGCGCGCGCGCACCTCCAGCCAGCCCGAGCGCTTGAACGTGCCGAGCGCGCGGCTGACCGTCTCCAGCGTGAGGCCGAGATGGCGCGCAATGTCGCCGCGGCTCATGCTGAGGCGAAATTGGGTCGGCGACAGCCCGCGCAGCTCCAGACGGCGCGACAGGTCCGCCAGGAAGCGGGCCACGCGACCTCGGGCATCGCACATGCCTAACTCCGCGCGCAGCCGCAAGGACTCATCGAGCGCCTCTCCAAGCAGCCGCAGCATTTCCCGGCGCAGCCCGGGCAGGTGATCGAGCAGAGGCTCGAGCCGGGTCAAGGGGATGCGGCAATAGCTCGTCGGTTCGAGTGCCGCGACCTCGCACGCATATCGATCGCATGCGAAACCCTCCAGTCCGGCGGTCTCCCCGGGCAGCACGAAGCCGTGCACTCGCTCCGTTCCGTTCAAGGAGACCGAATATCGCTTGGCAGAGCCGCTGCGCACGACGTACAGAGCGTCCATGCGCGTGCCGGCGCGGATCAGGCTGCCGCCCGAGGCGAGCTGCCGGCCCCGCTCCACGACGCCGTCGAAGATCCGCGCCTCCTGGGGGGAAAGGCGGGCCGGAAGACAGAGCGTATTGAGGGCACAGCTGCGGCACGAGACCCGGGCGAGTGCGCCCGGGCAGCAATCGGCGGCCAGGGGAGGGTCGGTATGTCGTCGATCTTTCATCTGAAATGCCATCTTAGCGCGTCCGCCGCAGATACCCCATCCGGGGTATCTGCACTTGACACGGATCAAAGATCATGGGTTCGGCCTCCCCTACCATGGACGCCATGAAGCGCTTGTTCGCACTTGCATCGCGGCTACCGCGACCGCCCGGCGCCGAGACCGTGCCCAGCCGGCTGTTCACGCCGCTCTTCAATCACTGGGCGCGCGGCCAAAGCCTGCGCGAGTCGCTCGTGGCGCTCGAAGGCAAACGGATACACATCCGGGTCACGGACATGCCGCTCAGGCTGTACCTGCTCATCGCCTCGGGCAAGCTGCAGGCCGCCTCCGCCCAGCTCCCGCCGCACCTCACCCTGCGCGGAAAGTTGCTCGATTTCTGGCGGCTTGCCACCCGCGCGGAGGACCCCGACACGCTGTTCTTCGAGCGCCGCCTTGCGGTCGAGGGCGAGACCGAGACCGGTCTTGCCATGAAGAACGCGCTCGATGCGCTCGATTGGGACTGGACCCGGCACGTACGGGCGGTGTTGCCGCTCCTGCCGGCCGAGGCGCTCATTGCGCTCGGGCGGCGCCTGCGGCCATAGGCGTGTGCACATAATCCTCGCAATAACCGCCCGGTAACGCCGTCGGCGGACACTGTGCGCCGCACGCGTCCGAGTCGATCGCCGTGCGGAACGCGCCGATCACTTCCTCGAAGCGCACTGCCGCGCTCGAATGCGGCGACAGCCGCAGCACATCCACGCCGGCGCGCCTGAGGACATCGACCCGACCGATGAGATTGCGCACCTGCGCCGATTGAGTCTGGATGCCGTTTAACGCAAGGAGCGGCTCGCCTTCGCGCGTGCGCACGGTCAGGCCATCCAGGTCTTCGGCGCAAACGAAGCCGCAGTCGTCCTTGTGCCGGCGGCGCACGCGGGCACTGAAGCAGCGGGCGGAGAACGCGAGCGGCATCCTCCCGTAGGCAAATACCTCGGCCTCGAGGCCCGCGGGCCGCTGCGCGAGCAGCGCCGCGAGCGTGGCGGTGTCGAGCTCCACCGGCGCCACCCAGCGCCGCATGCCCATCGATGAGAGCAGCGCGAGCGTCGCCGTGTTGTACACGTTGAGGTGAGGACCGGCGACGAACGCCCGGTCCCGCGCGAGCTGCACGGCCGCCATGTCGTTGGCTTCGATGAGGTCGGCTGCGGCGACGGTGCGCGCCAGGGATGCGAGTTCGGACTCCGCTTCCATCAGCGCCGGCGTGCAGGCGACCACTTCCTTGCCGGCTGCGGACAGCTCGCGCCCGATCGCCATCCAATCCGCGCGCCGCAGCAGCCGGCGCTTCGCGCACACGACTTCGCCGAGATAGACGATGTCGACGTCCATCCCCGCGAGCTGCCGGTAGAAGGCGAACACCCCGGGCCGGTCCCAGTAATAAAGCAGCGGGCCGACCGAAAGCCGCATGCCGGTGCGCCCTACTGCCATGG
>JAJZVF010000014.1 GCA_021845825.1 Pseudomonadota bacterium
GCAAATCTCCGCGGGCATGCAGAGGCTGGCGCTGGCCAGGGCTACGGGCTCATAAGCGCCCTGGTGGACACATTTATCGCCTGATCCAGGCTATTCGCGACAAATTTCCCCAATTTTCATGAAATTGAGGTAAATTTCCCGGGCGCCATTTGGTGCGAGATTCCCAGACTTCGCATGGCCCGTCTGCTGCTGCTGAATGGCCCGAACTTGAACCTGCTCGGCAGCCGCGAGCCGGGAATTTACGGGGCGGATACCCTGGAGTCCATTGAGCGCCGCTCGGCCGAGCGGGCGCGCACGGCGGGTTGCGAGCTCGAATCCTTCCAAAGCAACGCCGAGCACGAGCTCATCGAGCGTATCCAGCACGCGCCTGCGCAAGGAACCGGGTTTCTGATCTTCAATCCGGGAGCTTTCACCCACACGAGCATCGCGCTGCGCGATGCTGTGCTCGCTGTCCGGCTGCCGATGATCGAGGTGCATCTGTCCAATCCGCACGCGCGCGAGGCATTCCGGCGCCGGTCGTACTTCGCCGATATTGCCGTGGGCGTGATCTCGGGGTTCGGCGCCCTCGGTTACGAGTTGGCGGTCGACGCCGCCTGCCGGCATCTCGCCGGCGAGGCGCGTCCGTCCTGAAGTTTCCGGCCGATTCGTTTCAGACCATCCCACGCCGAAAGGGGGGTAACGTCACATGGATATTCGAAAAGTCAAAAAGCTGATCGAGCTGCTGGAGGAATCCGGCATCGCTGAAATCGAGATCAAGGAAGGAGAGGAGGCCGTACGGATCAGCCGGATGCCCGCCGGCGGGACGGTCTTGCACGCCTTGCCGCAGATTGCCGCCCTGCCGGCCACGCTCCCCGTCCAGCCCGCCCCGAGCGCGCCGGCATCCGAAGCGGCGCCGGGCGCGAGGGGGAGCGAGCACGTGGTCACGGCGCCGATGGTCGGCACGTTCTACGCCTCGCCCTCGCCGGGGGCGAAGCCGTTCGTCGAGATCGGCGAGGAGGTCAAGGTGGGCCAGGTGCTGTGCATCATCGAGGCCATGAAGATGATGAACCAGATCGAAGCGGACCGCGCCGGCCGCATCACCTCGATCATGGCGCGCAGCGGCGACCCGGTCGAGTTCGGTCAACCGCTGTTCGTGATCGAGTAAGCGCGGCCGACCCATGCTCGAGAAGGTCCTCATCGCCAACCGCGGCGAAATCGCCTTGCGCATCCTGCGCGCGTGCCGCGAGCTCGGCATCAAAACCGTCGCGGTGCATTCCACCGCCGACTACAGCCTCAAACACGTACTGCTCGCCGATGAGTCCGTGTGCATCGGCCCGCCGCCGTCCCTGGCGAGCTATCTCAACATGCCGGCGATCATCAGCGCCGCCGAGGTCACCGACTCGGTGGCCATCCATCCCGGCTACGGCTTCCTCTCGGAGAACGCCGACTTCGCCGAGCGGGTGGAAAACAGCGGCTTCGTGTTCGTCGGCCCCAAGGCGGAGACTATCCGCACCATGGGCGACAAGGTCTCGGCGATCCGGGTGATGAAGGGGCATGGCGTACCGTGCGTGCCGGGCTCCGACGGCCCCCTCGGCGAGGACCCGGACGAGAACCTGCGCATCGCCCGCGACATCGGCTACCCGGTGATGATCAAAGCCTCGGGCGGCGGCGGCGGCCGGGGAATGCGCGTGGTGCACAGCGACGCCTCGCTGCTCAACTCGATCGGCGTCACCCGCAGCGAAGCCCGTGCCGCCTTCGGCAACGATCAAGTTTACATGGAGAAGTTTCTCGACCGGCCGCGCCACATCGAATTCCAGGTGCTTGCCGACAATCACGGCAACGCGATTCATCTGGGCGAGCGCGACTGCTCCATGCAGCGCCGCCACCAGAAGGTCCTCGAGGAGGCCCCGGCGCCGGGCATCAGCGCCCGCCAGCGCAGAATCATGGGCGAGCGCTGTATCGAGGCGTGCGTCGCGGTCGGCTACCGCAGCGCCGGCACGCTGGAGTTCCTCTACCAGGACGGCGAGTTCTACTTCATCGAGATGAACACGCGCATCCAGGTCGAGCACCCGGTCACCGAGCTCATCACCGGCATCGACTTGGTGAAAAGCCAGCTGCTGATCGCCGCGGGCGAGCGGCTGCCGTACGTGCAAAGCGACGTGCAGATCCGCGGACATGCCATCGAGTGCCGCATCAACGCCGAAGACCCCAAGACATTCATGCCCTCCCCTGGGCCGATTCGCCTCTGGCATGCCCCCGGAGGGCCCGGCGTGCGTGTCGACAGCCATGTGTATTCAGGCTACAACGTCCCGCCGCATTACGACTCCCTGCTCGCCAAGATCATCACCCACGGCGACACGCGCGAGACCGCAATTGCCCGGATGAAGAACGCTCTGGCGGAGATGGTGATCGAGGGCATCAAGACCAACGTGCCGCTGCACCAGGAGATCTGCAATCATGGTGCGTTCCAGAAAGGCGGCACCGACATCCACTACCTGGAGAGGCGTCTCGGGCTGAAGTGACCCAGTTCCTGGAAATCAGCTTCGAATTGGGCGCCCTGGCGCCCGCAGGCGCCGAGCAGGCCTGCCTGGATTGCGGTGCGAGCGCCATTACCTTCGTGGACGCACGCGATGAGCCGGTACTCGAGCCTGCACCGGGCGAGGTGCGCCTGTGGTCCTCGACACGGCTCAAGGCGCTGTTCGCCCCCGGCAACGGGCCCGAGACTACCCTCGCATCGCTCAGCCGCTCACTCGGTGTCCCGGTGTGCCGATTGCACGCCCACATGCTAGAGGATCGCGCGTGGGAGCGGGAATGGCTGCGCGATTTTCACGCCATGCAGTTCGGCAGGCGTTTGTGGATCTGCCCGCATCACGAGCGGGTCGAGGCCCCCGATGCCGTCGTAGTCCACATGGATCCCGGACTCGCCTTCGGCACCGGCACCCATCCGACGACGGCGCTGTGCCTGGAGTGGCTCGACGCGCATCCGCCCACAGGCGAGGTCATCGACTACGGCTGCGGCTCCGGAGTGCTGGCGCTGGCGGCCGCGAAGCTCGGCGCCCGCGCCGTCCACTGCTTCGACATCGATGACCAGGCACTGCTCGCCACCCGGGACAATACGCTGATCAATGGGCTCGGGGAGCGGATCCGCCTGTGCGGGTCGTGCACGTCATTGCCCCGGTCCGACCTCCTGCTCGCCAACATCCTGTCCGCCCCGCTGGTAGCCCTGGCGCCGCGGTTCGCCGCCCTTGTCCGGGTGAACGGCGCTCTGGTGCTATCGGGTCTGATGGACCACCAGGCACGTGAAGTGCTCGACGCCTTCGAGAAATGGTTCGACATGGCGCCCTGCGGCTCGCGCGAGGGCTGGACGGCGCTGAGCGGCCGGCGACACGACCGGCCGGCGTCCTAGAGAAAGCCTGTGTTTACGGTCTGCCCCAAGTGCGGCCTGACGCTGGCGATAACCGTGCGGGACTTGCGTGCGGCGCACGGACATGTGCGCTGCGGGCGATGTCAGAACGTGTTCAACGCGTTGGATTCGCTTTCCGAAGAGCATCCGCACGCGCCGGCTTCGGCAGGACGCCCGGGCACGCCGCTCGCGCAGGCGCGCGTCGGACAGCCTGCCGCGGCCCCGCCCGTACATCCCCTGTCGATCGTTCCCTCCTCCGAGACGCCCGCGGCCGCGGAGATCGCCGTGGAGTTCGAGCCTCAGGAGCCGATCGGGCCGCTGTCGGCAACGCAGCTGCCGGAGCGGTCGCCGCCCCCAGCTGAGATGCTGCGGCCGGACCTGGACAGGCCGCTACCCGAGGCACTGCGGCCGGACCTGGACAGGCCGCTGCCCGAGGCACTGCGGCCGGACGCGGACGGGCTGCTGCCCGAGGCGCTGCGGCCGGAGCCGGCCACGACGCAGGCGCAACCGACCGCCTCTTTTGAGCTCGAGGACGCGCGGCCGCGTGCCTCGATCCTCTGGAGCGTGGGAACCGTGCTGCTCATCGTGTTGCTCGCGCTGCAGAGCGTCAACCACTATCGGAACGTGCTCGCTACCATCCCATCCATCGGCGGGCCGCTGCGCACGGCGTATCACGCCCTCGGCATCGAGCTTGCGCCCGCGTGGGATGTGCATGCCTATGAGGCTCGCCAGCTCGGTGCCACGGTAAGCGGCACCAACCCCAGCGAGATCACCGTACGGGCCAGTATCGCCAACCTCGCGCAGCGGCCGCAGCCCCTGCCCCTGCTCAGGGTGACGCTGCAAAACCGCTTCGGACGCTCCATTGCGGCCCGCGACGTCCCGCCTCGCGACTACCTGCCATCGGTTCCCTCCCCGCCGCTGCTCGCTCCGGGCGCCCGGGTCGATGCCAGCGTGGTCTTCATCAGTCCGGGTCCGAGCGCGGTGGGTTTCGTCATCGACGCGTGCCTGCCGGAACGGCATACGGTCGTCTGCGCCCATGGGCGCTGACCCGGCCATGCAGCCCCCCTCATGGCGCGCACAGCGGACTCCCGTGGCGCCCGCGCCGACGGCGGACACGAGGCGCGAGTCTCGCCCACCGCCGGGGGCGGCGAGCGGCGGGCAATGCACCGTGCCCGCACCCCAGGCCGCAAGGCGGCCTGACGGCGAGCGGCAGCTGCCGAGCATCGGGCCGTACACCCTGCCTGGACGGGCGGTGTTGGCCCCCATGGCCGGCATCACCGATCGCCCATTCCGCATCCTCTGCCGCCGGCTCGGGGCGGCGCTCGCCGCCTCGGAGATGTTGACTTCGGATGCGCGCCTGTGGACAACGCACAAATCCCGCCTCCGGCTCGACCATGCAGGCGAGCCCGAGCCACGCGTGGTTCAGCTGGCGGGCGCCGAGCCCATGGTACTTGCCGAGGCGGCGCGGCTGGCAGTAGACCGCGGCGCGCAGATCATCGACATCAATATGGGCTGCCCGGCCAAGAAAGTCTGCGGAAGGCTCTGCGGCTCCGCGCTCCTCACGGACGAGGCGCTGGTCGGCCGCATACTCGATGCTGTCGTACGCGCGGTGAACGTGCCGGTAACACTCAAGATCCGCACCGGATGGGATCGCCAACACCGCAACGGCCTTGAGATCGCGCGCCGTGCGGAACAGTGCGGCATCCAGGCGCTCGCCGTGCACGGGCGCACGCGCGCGGATTTCTACCAGGGCGAGGCCGAATACGAGACGATCCGCTGGATCAAGTCCAGCGTACGCATCCCGGTGTTCGCGAACGGCGACATCCGTTGCGCCCCCGATGCGCGCAAGGTGCTTGATTTCACTGATGCGGATGCCGTCATGATCGGGCGCGCGAGCTTCGGCGAGCCTTGGATTTTTCGATCTGTCAATTCTTTCCTAGAAGGCGGCGAAAAGCCGCGACCGCTCTTGCGCTCCGAGGTGCGTGATATCATCCTTGCTCACCTCGATTCCCTGTACGGCTTCTACGGCGAGGACAGCGGCGTGCGCATCGCCCGCAAGCACATAGGCTGGTATTGCGAGCGATGCTTCACCGATCCGGCGCCGGTCCGTCAGGATCTGATGGCGGCGGTGAGTGCGCGCGAGCAGCTCGCGCGGGCGAGCCTGCAGTTCGATGCTTGGGCGGGGGGCGCCGCACGTGCGGCCTGACGTATCGAAACCTTTCGAGAACCTCATATGGCAGCAAGAAAAAAAAGCAACGGGCAACGGCTCGTCGCCGCGATCAGGGTCAACGGGCACGAGCTGCCGCTGCGCAGCCACGCTGAACGGGCGTTGAGCGATTACTTCACCCATCTTGACGGGTCTCATCCGGCTGACCTTTACAACCTGGTGCTGCGCGAGGTCGAGGAGCCGCTGTTCCGCGTCGTGCTCGACTACGCCGAGGGCAACCAGAGCCGTGCCGCCGGCATCCTCGGCATCAACCGCGGCACGCTGCGCAAAAAGCTCAGGCAATTTGGGCTTGCGAGTTGACATAATTTGATGAGTGACGCGCTGCGGCCCGTGCGGCGGGCACTGCTTTCGGTTTCCGACAAGACGGGGCTGCTGGAGCTGGCGCGAGCGCTCGCCCGGCATGACGTGGAGATTCTTTCCACAGGCGGCACGGCCCGGCTGCTCGCCAACCAGGGGCTGACGGTGCGCGAGGTGGCGCACTACACGGGCTTCCCCGAGATCATGGACGGGCGCCTGAAGACCCTGCACCCGAAGATTCACGGCGGCCTGCTCGGACGGCGCGGCGTCGACGACACGGTCATGGCGCTGCACGGCATCCAGCCCATCGATCTGCTCGTGGTCAATCTGTATCCCTTCGCCGCGACGGTGGCGCGGCCGAACTGCCGCTACGAGGAGGCCATCGAGCACATCGATATCGGCGGGCCCGCCATGTTGCGCGCGGCCGCCAAGAACCACGACTCGGTTGCCGTGGCGGTGGATCCCGGCGATTACGCCGCGTTGGTCGCGGAGCTCGATGCGCATGACGGCGCGACCACGGCCGAGACGCGTGCCCGGCTCGCGGCCAAGGTTTTCGCCCATACGGCCCGCTACGACACCATGGTTGCCGGTTTCCTTGCCGCCCATCACGCGCCGCGCGAGGAGCCCCTGCCGAATGAGCGCTTTCCCGCGACACTGGCGCTTTACTTCGAGCGTGCGCAGCTGCTGCGCTACGGGGAAAACCCGCACCAGCAAGCGGCGCTGTACCGGGACGGGCGCGCCGGCGACGGGCTCGCGCGCGCCCGGATGCTCCAGGGCAAGGATCTCTCGTTCAACAACCTTGTCGACGCAGACACCGCGATCGAGTGCGTGCGGCAGTTCGAACAGCCTGCCTGCGCGATCGTCAAGCATGCCAACCCGTGCGGCGTAGCCGTGGCGGGCTCGCTCCTCGATGCCTATGAGCGGGCCTACCGGACCGATCCTACTTCGGCCTTCGGCGGCGTCATCGCGTTCAACCAGCCGCTTGAGGCCGCCGTCGCCCGTGCCGTTCTCGGTCGGCAGTTCGTGGAAATCATCGCCGCACCGGCGATAGAGGCCGGCGCGACGCAGGCGCTCTCGGGCAAGGCGAGCATCCGCGTCCTCGAGCTCGGCGCGCTCGATGAGCCGCCCGCGGAGACTTTGGAGTACCGCAGCATCTGCGGCGGACTGCTGGCGCAGACGCGCGACGTCGACCGGCTGACCGCAGGCGACCTGCAGGTGGTCACCCGGAGGCAGCCGACGCCGCGGCAGCTCGAAGACCTGCTGTTCGCCTGGCGGGTCGTAAAGCTCGTCAAATCCAATGCCATCGTCTACGCCCACGACGGTGCCACGATCGGTATAGGTGCCGGCCAGATGAGCCGTGTGTATTCGAGCCGCCTGGCCGCGATGAAGGCCGCCGACGAGAAGCTCGTCGTCGCCGGCGCGGTGATGGCCTCGGATGCGTTCTTCCCGTTCCGGGACGGGGTTGACGTGGCCGCACAGTACGGCATCGCGGCGGTCATTCAACCGGGCGGCTCACGCAACGACGCCGAGGTGATCGCGGCCGCCGACGAGCACGGGATGGCCATGGTGTTCACGGGCATGCGCCACTTCCGCCATTAAGGGCATTGGATGAAGGTTCTGATCATCGGCTCGGGCGGCCGCGAGCACGCGCTCGCCTGGAAGTGCGCCGCCTGCACGCGCGTCACCGAGGTGCTGGTCGCGCCCGGAAACGCCGGCACCGCCCTGGAGCCCAAGTGCCGCAACGTGGAGGTCGGCGCGCAGAACATCGGCGCGTTGGTCAGCTTGGCTAAGCGCGAGAGCGTCGCGCTCACTATCGTAGGGCCGGAAGCGCCCCTGGTGGCGGGCGTGGTGGACGCATTCCAGGCGGCCGGCCTCGCCTGCTTCGGACCCACGCGGCTCGCCGCACGGCTCGAGGGCTCCAAGGCATTTGCCAAGGACTTCCTGCACCGGCACCGGATCCCGACCGCGCGCTCGCGGACATTCACCCGCCTGAGCTACGACCCGGCCTGGCTCGATACGCAACCCCTCCCCCTGGTGATCAAGGCGAGCGGCCTCGCGGCGGGCAAGGGCGTGATCATCGCCGACTCTCACCTCGAGGCGCGGGATGCGGCCGCCGCCATGTTCGAGGGCCGCTTCGGAGCGGCCGGCGAGGAAGTCGTCGTGGAGGAGTTTCTTCCGGGTGAGGAGGTGAGCTTCATCGTCATGGCTGACGGGCGCCATGTGCTGCCGCTCGCCACTTCCCAGGACCACAAGCGCCGCGACGACGGCGATCAGGGGCCCAACACCGGGGGGATGGGGGCTTATTCGCCCGCGCCGCTGGTCACCCCCGAGCTGCACGCGCGCATCATGCGGGAGGTGATCGAGCCGACGATTCTCGGCCTCGCCGCCGACGGCGTGCCGTACGTCGGTTTCCTGTACGCCGGCCTCATGGTCGCGGCGGATGGCGTGCCCAGGGTACTGGAGTTCAACTGCCGGTTGGGCGACCCGGAGACCCAGCCGGTACTGGCGCGGTTGCGGTCGGACCTGACGGTGCTGTGCGAGGCGGCGCTCGCCGAGCGGCTGGATGCAACGCGCGCCGAGTGGGATCCCAGGGCGGCGCTCGGGGTCGTGCTGGCGTCCGGGGACTACCCTGATTCGGTGAGCCGGGGCGAGCGGATCGAGGGATTGGATCGGGCGGCGGACCTCGTGCGCGACGGCTCAGGCAAGGTGTTCCACGCCGGCACGAAGCTCTCGGGAGCCGAAGTACTCACCGACGGCGGGCGGGTGCTGTGCGCGGTGGGGCTGGGGCGCTCGGTGTCCGATGCGCAGCAGGTCGCCTATCGCCTCGCCGGCGCGATCCGCTGGCCCCACATGCGCTACCGGCGGGATATCGGCTACCGCGCAATCGCGAGAGAACGGCAGCGCTGACCGTCTGTCCGGCGCCGCATCGCGGCCGGGGTTCGCGCAGCGAGCCCCATTGCCCCTGCGCGCAGCGCGTGCGATCTCAGCGCTTCATCGCCTCGAAGAATTCACCGTTCGACTTGGTGTCTTTGAGCTTATCGAGCAGGAACTCGATCGCGGCGAGCTCGTCCATGGGGTGCAGGAGTTTGCGCAGGATCCACATCTTGGCGAGCTCGCCCGGATCGGTGATGAGTTCCTCCTTGCGCGTGCCGGAGCGGTTGATGTTCACCGCCGGGAACACCCGCTTCTCGGCGATGCGCCGATCGAGGTGGATCTCCATGTTGCCGGTGCCTTTGAACTCCTCGTAGATCACATCGTCCATCTTCGAGCCGGTGTCGATCAGCGCGGTGGCGAGGATCGTGAGACTGCCGCCTTCCTCTATGTTGCGCGCCGCGCCGAAGAAGCGCTTCGGCCTCTGCAGGGCATTCGCATCGACGCCGCCGGTGAGCACCTTGCCCGAAGAGGGCACCACGGTGTTGTATGCGCGCGCCAGACGCGTGATCGAGTCGAGCAGGATCACCACGTCCTTCTTGTGCTCGACCAGGCGCTTGGCCTTCTCGATGACCATCTCGGCCACCTGGACGTGGCGCGCCGCGGGCTCGTCGAAAGTGCTCGAGACCACCTCGCCCTTGACGGTGCGCTGCATCTCGGTGACCTCTTCGGGCCGCTCGTCGATGAGCAGCACGATGAGGTACACCTCCGGGTGATTGGCCGTGATGGAGGTGGCGATGTTCTGCAGCAGCATGGTCTTGCCGGCCTTGGGCGGCGAGACGATGAGTCCGCGCTGGCCCTTGCCGATGGGCGCGACCAGATCGATGGTGCGGGCGGTGAGGTCCTCGGTCGAGCCGTTGCCGCGCTCGAGCTTCAAGCGCTTGGTCGGATGCAGCGGCGTCAGGTTCTCGAACAGCACCTTGTTGCGCGAGCTCTCGGGAGAATCGAAATTGATTTCCCCGACCTTGAGCAGCGCAAAGTAGCGCTCGCCGTCCTTCGGCGGACGGATCAGCCCCGAGATGGTGTCGCCGGTGCGCAGGTTGAAGCGGCGAATCTGGCTCGGGCTGATGTAGATGTCGTCGGGGCCGGCGAGGTAGGATCCGTCGGCAGAGCGCAGGAAACCGAAGCCGTCCTGCAGGATCTCGAGGACGCCATCGCCGTAGATGTTCTCGCCGTTCCTGGCATGCGCCTTGAGGATGGAGAAGATGATGTCCTGCTTGCGCGAGCGCGCCAGGTTCTCCAGTCCCATGGACTCGGCGACCTTCACCAGCTCGTGAATGGGCTTGGCTTTGAGCTCCGTGAGGTTCATCGACTTGCGCGATTGCATCAGCTCCGCGGGGCTGATGATCTCGGAATCGTCGGCGTCGAACACTTCCTCGCGCAGCAGCTCCTCGGGCCGGCCGCCTGCGTTGCCGTTGGCGCGGTTGCCGTCGCGATCGCGACTGCCGTGGCGCTGCTGACCTTTGGACCGGTTGCGGCCCTGATTGCCGAGGTAGCCTCTCACAGATTGCTGTCCAAAAAGGCCGACAGTTGCGACTTGGACACCGCGCCGACCTTCTGCGCTTCGACTGTGCCGTTCTTGAACAGGATCAGCGTCGGAATGCCGCGAATGCCGTACTTGGGCGGGGTCTGGGGGTTTTCGTCGATATTGATCTTGGCGATCTTCAGACGATCCTGATACTCGCCGGCGATCTCGTCCAGTATCGGGGCGATCATCTTGCACGGACCGCACCATTCGGCCCAGAAATCAAGGAGCACGGGCTTGTCGGACTGCAGGATGTCCTGCGCGAATGTGGCGTCTGTGGTATGCACGATGTGCGGGTTGCTCACGCGGTTTAACCTCCGTCGAAACAGAGTCTTCTTGGGTCAGCGAAGGACTGGATGGATTGAGGGGGGCAGGCCTGGAACGTCCCTGCCGGAAACACCCGTCAAACGGTTACACTAAACTCGTGAAATTGATGAGTATCGAGCTTGATCCAATAGGATTGTGCCTGCTGGGAAAGCCCCCGGGGCTGGCAGGCGCGGACCGGATGGCCCGCCCACTCCGGACTTTTTAGCGCTTTTTCGCGGTTTTTGCAAGGCCCGCGCGGCCTTTCCTTCAACACGAGTATCCTTAATGCACACCATAAGCCTGGACCGATGAACGAACCACATTTGCCCGCTTCGACCTTCGAGAGCCTCGGCCTCGCCCCGCCCGTCCTGGCGGGGATCCGCGCCGCCGGTTTCACACACTGCACGCCGATTCAGGCGCAAACGCTACCGATCGCGCTCTCGGGCCGGGATGTGGCCGGCCAGGCACAGACCGGCACCGGCAAGACGGCCGCCTTCCTGGTGGCCCTGTATCACGCGCTGCTTACCCGCCCGGCGCCGGCGGGGCGCGTCCCGACCTCGATCCGCGCTCTGATCGTGGCCCCGACCCGCGAGCTCGCGGTGCAGATCCACCACGATGCCGAGACGCTCGGCCGCCACACGGGACTCAGGCATGCGGTGGTATATGGGGGCATCGATTACGAAAAGCAACGGCGCACTCTCGAGGAGGGCGTCGATGTGTTGATCGGCACGCCGGGCCGCCTGATCGATTATTACAAACAGCATGTGTTCGATTTGAAGCACGTGCAGACTCTGGTGCTCGACGAAGCCGACCGGATGTTCGACCTCGGATTCATCGCCGATATCCGCTACCTGCTGCGCCGGCTCCCGCCGCCGCAGCGACGCCAGTCGATGTTGTTTTCCGCAACGCTCTCGTATCGGGTGCTCGAGCTTGCCTACGAGCACATGAACAACCCGGAGCTGGTGCGCATCGAGCCGGACAAGAAGACCGTCGCTGAGGTGCGCCAGATCATGTATTACCCGGCGATGGAGGAAAAGATTCCGCTGCTGGTGGGACTGCTGCGCCAGAGCGAGGCGCGCCGCACCATGATTTTCGTCAACACCAAGCGCATGGCCGAGCGGCTCGAGGCGGTGCTGCGGGCCAACGGCTTTCACGCCCAGGCGATCTCGGGCGACGTGCCTCAGGCGAAGCGGCTGCGTTTCCTGCGCGAGTTCCACAACGGGGACCTGGCGGTGCTGATCGCCACCGACGTGGCCTCACGCGGCCTGCACATCCCGGACGTCAGCCACGTGTTCAATTTCGACCTGCCGCAGGATGCGGCGGACTATGTCCATCGGATCGGGCGCACGGCGCGCGCCGGGGCCGAGGGCGATGCGATCAGCTTCGCCTGCGAGGAGTTCGCCGTATCGTTGCCGGACATCGAACACTATATCGGCCACAAGATTCCCTCGGCGCCGATCGCGCCGGGATTGCTCGCCACCGGGCTCACGGCAGCCGAGACGGCCCACAGATCCCTCAGGGCCCCACGCCGCGGCGGCGGCCGGCGGCCGGAGCGCGCGGGCGGACCGGGCTCTGGGCACCGGCCGCGCGGCAAGCCCCATCACCGCCCGGGCTAGAGGCCGGCGCAGGCTCCCCGGGGCTTTTTGCCCCGGCATAGGGCTCTCTTTACCGCCGCCGCCTCCGGGGAGGGATATGATGGGGGCCTCGGGTGGGTCCGGCAGCCGCGATGCGCCATGACGGATACTGAAAGCGAAGACAACGTCAACCGTGAGCTGTTCCGCAACATGGAAAAGTTGCGTCAGCTGCGCATCGAGCACCGCGACTTGGATGAGATCATCGGCCGTCTGTCGCTCGACCTGCACGTCGATGAGCTGCAGCTGAAGCGCCTGAAGAAGCGCAAGCTGGTCCTGAAGGATCAGATCACCCGCCTGGAAAGCGAGCTCATCCCGGATTTGAACGCGTAGCCGAGGAATCGAGGCAATCCGGGCCGGTACGCCCGCCTGCGCGGGTTTTCGCCGGACGCCGTGAACCCTTGCCCGCGGACTCGCGCCAGAATCCCGTGTCTTCTGGGCGCCCGCGGATATCCGTTCCGTGCAGGCGCGCGCCCGGGGTAAAAAACGCCTCAGACGGCTTTTACCGCCTCCTGCATCTGCCCCCAGAGTGCCTCGACGTGCTCCCGTTCCGTCGTTTCCGCGCCGAACGAGACTCTGACCATCCAGCGCCCATCGAGCATCGCCGGCGTGAGGTAGGCCTTGCCGGACTCGTTGATGCGGCGCACCCAGGCAAGCGTGTGCGTATCGAGCGCATCGCCTTCGAGGCCGTACGGCTCGTGCCGCACGCAGACTGTCTGCAGGGGCACCGGCGCCAGGCGCTTCCAGCCGCTTGTGTCATCCACTCGCTCTGCAAGCCAGCGGGCATGGGACAGATCCCGGCGCAGGCGCGCCTGCAGCCCGCTCACTCCCTGCTCGCGGATCAGGAACCACAGCTTCAGCGCCCGGAAACGTCGCCCGAGGGGGATCCCCCAGTCGCGCAGATTCTTGACCTCCGCGTCGGCGGACGTGCGCAGGTAGCTCGGATTGGTGGACATCACCCGGACCAGGTGCTGGGGATCGCGCACGTAGTAGGTCGAGCAGTCGAAGGAAGCGCCGAGCCACTTGTGAGGATTGACGACCAGGGAATCGGCCGCCTCGATCCCCTGCCACAGAGGACGGCATTCCGGCAGGATCATCGCCGAGCCGGCCATGGCGGCATCGACGTGCAGCCACAATCCGTGCTCGCGGGCGATCTGCGCAATATCGGCGACCGGATCGAAAGCGGTGGTCGCCGTCGAGCCCACAGTTGCCACGACGGCGCAGGGGAGCAGTCCTCTCTTCCGGTCCGCGACCACCGCCTTGCGCAATGCCTCGGCCCGCATCCCGTAACGCTCGTCCACGGCCACCACGCGCAGGTTGGCCCGCCCGAAACCGGCGAGCAACGCAGCTTTGTCCACCGAGCTGTGGCTCTGGCTCGAGGCGTACACCACGAGCGGCTGCGGGGCGGCCTGCAAGCCGCCCGTCTCGGCGCCGTAACCCGTGGCGTGCTCCCGAGCGCACAGCAGCGCCACCAGGGTGGAGGTGGAGGCGGTGTCCTGGATCACGCCGCTCCAGGCCGCCGACAGGCCCATCATCTGCCGCAGCCAGTCCGTGGTCAGCTCCTCGAGCTCGGTGAGGGCGGGGGCGGCCTGCCAGTTGAGCCCGAGCTGCGCCAGACCGGTGCTGGCGAGATCGCCGAGCACGGCGGCGAGAGAACTGTTGGCCGGGAAGTAGGCGAAGAAGCGCGGATCCTGCCAATGGGTGCAGGCGGGCAGAATGACGCGGGTGAGATCGGCAAGCGTTTCCTCGAGCGGCTCGGCCTCGGCCGGCGGCGCGGAGGGCAGCCGCCGGCGCAGCTCGCCCGGCGCCACGCGTGCCATGACCGGATAAGCCCCGGCTGCCGCGTCGCGCCGGTAGTCGGCAATCCAATCGATCAGCTGGTGGCCGAGGCGGCGAAACTCGTCGGTATTCATGGCGCAGGGGCTCCTTGTGGGATCGCGATCGGACCGTTCCTTGAGGCGCGCTACGCGGTGCCTCCGACCGTGAGTCCGTCGATCTTCAGCGTAGGCTGGCCGACACCGACCGGGACGCTCTGGCCTTCCTTGCCGCAGGTCCCGACGCCATCATCGAGCTTCAGATCGTTGCCGACCATGCTCACCCGGGTGAGCACATCGGGGCCGTTGCCGATCAATGTGGCGCCCTTCAGGGGCGCTCCCAGCCGGCCGTTCTCGATGGCGTAGGCCTCGCTCGCCGAGAACACAAACTTTCCGGAGGTGATGTCCACCTGGCCGCCGCCGAAATTCACCGCGTAGATGCCATGCTCGACGGAGCGGATGATCTCTTGCGGGTCGTAGCGTCCGGGACGCATGTAGGTATTGGTCATGCGCGGCATCGTCATGTGCGCGAACGATTGGCGCCGGCCATTGCCGGTGGGCCGCTGCCCCATCAGGCGGGCGTTGAGGCGGTCCTGCATGTAGCCGCGCAGAATCCCATCCTCGATCAGCGTGGTGCACTGGGTCGCAGTGCCCTCGTCGTCGATGTTGAGCGAGCCGCGCCGCCGCGCGAGCGTACCGTCGTCGACCACCGTGCATCCGGGCGCGGCCACGCGCTCGCCGATACGGTCGGCGAACGCGGAGGTGCCTTTGCGGTTGAAGTCCCCCTCCAGTCCGTGTCCGATCGCCTCGTGCAGCAGGATGCCGGGCCAGCCCGCCGCCAGCACCACGGTCATCGACCCGGCCGGCGCGGGCACCGCCTCGAGATTCACCAGCGCCTGGCGCGCCGCCTCGCGCGCGAGCGCCAAGGGTCTGTCATCGGCGACCAGCTCCTCGAGCGAGAAGCGGCCGCCGGCGCCGCAATAGCCTTGCTCACGCCGCCCGCCCTGCTCGACCAGCACCGAGACATTGAAGCGCACGAGCGGCCGCACGTCTGCGGCGAGCTCGCCGTCGCTGTTGGCGATCAGAATGATCTCGTGCACCGCCACCAGACCCGCAGTGACATGCACGATGCGCGGATCGATCCGGCGCGCCTCGCGGTCCACCCGCTCGAGCCAGGCGACTTTATCCTGATCCGACAGCGTGAGCAGCGGGTCGGCGGGCATGTACAACCGATGGCCCGTCCGTGCCCGCCAGGCGTTGACGCCGCGTTCGCAGCCCCGCACGGCGATTGCGCGCGCCGCGTGCGAGGCCTCCGTGAGCGCCGGCAGGAGGATCTCGTCGGAATACGCGAAGCCGGTCTTCTCTCCGGCCAGCGCGCGCACGCCGACGCCCTGCTCGATGCTGGCGCTTCCGTCTTTGACGATGCCGTCCTCGAGCGACCAGGACTCCTGGCGCGTCAACTGGAAGTAAAGATCCGCGAAATCCACCGAGTGGGCGAGCACTTCGCCGAACACGCCCTCCAGACGCCCATCGAGACCGCCTGGCCTGAGAATGAGCTCCTGAGCCAGGGTAAGCGGATCTTGGACCGGTTCGGTCATATTGGACTTCCTGGGGGTATCCATGAGGTGATTCAAGTGAGTACGCGATGCGTGAGCGCCGGAAAACTCCGGCGATCTCGTGACAGCCGCTCGAGATCCACCCGGGCCGTGACGCAGCCGCGGCCGCGCGGCAGCCGCGCGAGGATCCGTCCCCAGTGATCGACGATCAGGCTGTCGCCATAGGTTTCCCGGCCATTGGGATGAAAACCCGACTGCGCGGGGGCGGCCAGCACGCACAGGTTCTCGATGGCGCGCGCGCGCATCAGGGTCTCCCAGTGCGCGCGGCCGGTAGGCTCGGTAAAAGCCGAGACCACTGTGAAGATCTGGGCGCCGGCGGTGCTCAGCTTGCGAAACAACTCGGGAAAACGCACGTCGTAGCAGACCGCCAGTCCCAGTCGCCCCACTGGTGTGTCCACGACCACGGGCGTTGCGCCGGGGGCAATGTGAGCGGACTCGCGGTAACTCTCTTGCGTACGTCCGGGCACCTGCACATCGAACAGATGGATCTTGTCGTAACGCGCACGCCGCTCCCCTCGGTCGTCATAGACCAGGCAAGCCGCCGCCACCCGGCCGTCAGCCGCGCCGCGCAGCGGCACCGTGCCGCCCACGATCCACAGTCCGAGGCGCCGGGCCGTCGCGGCGAGAAAATCCTGCACCGGCCCGCTGCCGTCCGGCTCTGCCACACTGCGCTTGTCGATGTCCCGCAGGCCCATGAATGAGAAGTTCTCCGGCAGCGCGGCGAGCCGGGCCCCGCGTGCGGCGGCTTCCTCAAGCAAAGCGCGCGCATCGGCGAGATTCGCGCCGACGTCCGCCCCGGAGGTCATCTGAACCGCGGCAACGATGCTCATCCGGAAAGCCTACTCCGTCCGATGTGCCGCTGTCTCAGGCGGCGACCACATCGAACTGATCCACGCCGTACAGCGCCTCGACCTGCAGGCGGATGGGCCGGCCGATCCCGCTTTGAAGCTCCGCCAGTGTCGCCGAACCGGCTTCCAGCAGGCGGTCCACCACGCTTTGGTGGGCCAGTACCAGCAACTCGCGGCTCGAGGAGCGCTCCTGGCGGAGGATCTCACGATAGATCTCATTGCAGACGGTCTCGGCGGTCTTGACGAAGCCGCGCCCCTCACAGGCGGAGCACGGCTCGCACAGCAGGTGCGCCAAGCTGTCGCGGGTGCGCTTGCGCGTCATCTCGACCAGGCCGAGCGGAGAGAGATTGACGATGCGGCACTGGGCGCGGTCGGCGGCGACCGAGCGCTCCAGCGCGGCGAGCACCTGGCGGCGGTGCGACTCGGTGTGCATGTCGATGAAGTCGATGATGATGATGCCGCCGAGATTGCGCAGCCGCAGTTGCCGTCCGATGGCGTCGGCCGCCTCGAGATTGGTGCGGAAGCTGGTCTCCTCCAGGTTGCGGTGCCCCACGTAGCCGCCGGTGTTGACATCAATGGTGGTCATGGCCTCCGTCTGGTCAATGATCAGGTGGCCGCCGCAGCGCAGCATCACCTTGCGCTCGAGCGCACGGCAGATCTCGTCTTCGATGCCGTGCAGATCGAAGATCGGGCGCGAACCGGTATGCAGCTCGAGGCGGGCGGCCGCCTCCGGCATGAATTCCGCGGCGAATGCCGCCATGCGCTCGAGCTCGTCCGCCGAATCGACCACCACGCGGCTGACGCCCCGGGAGAGCTCGTCACGCAACAGACGCAGCGACAGCGGCAGGTCCTCGTGCACGAGACTCCCGGGCGGCGCCTCGGCGGTGCGTCGCTCGACATGCTGCCAGAGCTTGTCGAGATAGGTCATGTCCTGGCGCAGACTCTCCGCGGAAACGCCCTGGGCTGCGGTGCGCAGGATATAGCCGCCCGAGCGCCGTACGTGCTCCGCCTCGCGCAGCGCCGTGACCAAGGCTTTCAAGCGCATCCGCTCGGCCTCGTCCTCGATCTTCGCCGACACGCCGATGCCTTCGCCCCGCGGCATATACACCAGGAAGCGCGCCGGCAAGGTGACGAAGGTCGTGAGGCGCGCCCCCTTTGAGCCGATCGGATCCTTGATGACCTGCACCAGCAGCTCATCGCCGGGGCTGACCAGACGGCATATGTCCTCGGGCGGCCGCAAGGCACTTACTGTGCTTGCGGCGGGCCACCCGTTCACTCTTTCGGGCACCCCTCCGGGCATGGCGCTTGCGCCGGCCTTCGCTTGCTGTCGGCGTGGCGGCTCCAGGTCCGTGTCGACCGGTGAGGGGCTGACGATATCGGCGGCATGCAGGAACGCGGTCCGCTCCGCGCCGATATCCACGAACGCTGCCTGCATGCCCGGCAGCACGCGCGTCACGCGGCCCTTGTACAGGCTGCTCACCCGTCTCAGCCGGCTGCAGCGCTCGATGAAGATTTCCTGGACGATCCTTTCTTCGGTGAGCGCCGCGCGGGTCTCGCGAGTTCCCACGTTGACCAGGATCTCGATCAAGCTTGCCTTCCTTGCCAGCAGGCGATGCCGGCGGTACGCAGCAGCTCGGCGGTTTCGGCGAGCGGCAGGCCCATCACGCCGGAGTAGCTTCCACTCAGCGACTCGACGAATACCGCGCCAAGGCCTTGAATGGCATAGGCGCCCGCCTTGTCCCGCGGCTCGCCGGTCCGCCAATACGCCTCCCGCTCGGCCAGCGTGAGATCCCGAAGGCGTACCGTACTGGCGCTGACGCGCACCTCCACAGCCCGGCCGGCGGCGAGCGCCACCGCGGTCAGCACCTGATGCGTACGGCCTGAAAGCTTGCCGAGCATGTCCAGGGCGTCGGCCCGGTCCGCCGGCTTGCCGTATACGGCGCCGTCCAGGACGACCGCCGTATCCGCCCCGAGGACGGGCAACCGCTCGCCGCCGTTGCGCACCGTCATTGCCTTTTCGAGCGCAACCCGCGCGACGTAGTCGTCCGCGGATTCCCCGGCCAGCAGTCTCTCGTCCACCCGTGCGGCCATGACCTTGTGCGGCACACCGATCTGCCACAGCAGATCGCGCCGCCGTGGCGACTCAGAGGCAAGGCAGAGGACGGGCGCAGCGGTCATCTCAGTTCCGATGATACGGATGATGGCTCAGGATGCTAAGGGCCCGATAGAGCTGCTCGGCCAGTACGACGCGCACGAGGGCATGCGGCAGGGTCAGCCTGGAAAGTGACAAAGTGAGATCCGCGCGGGAGAGCACCTGCGGAGCGACGCCATCCGGGCCGCCCACCAGGAACGCCAGGTCTCGTCCGGCCTGCATCCGGCGGCTGAGCCAGTCCGACAGGGCGTGCGTCGTCAGCTCCTCGCCGCGCTCATCGAGCACGACCACGAACTCCTGCTCCCGCACTTGAGCGAGGATTTTGCGGGCTTCAGCCTCGATGGCCTGGGCAGGGCTTTTGCCGGAGGATCGCGGACCCGGCTCGATCTCTATCAGATCAAGCTTAAGCTTTGGTCCGAGGCGCCGGCTATACTCGTCGTAGGCTTGGCGCACCCACGGCGGCGGTCGTGTGCCGACGGCGATCAGCCGCAGCCGCATTGGTCTTGCATTTACGGCGCGTGCCCGACATGCGCGCTCACCTCGGGTGAAGCCTGCGCGCCGCCGGCATCCCACAGGCGCTCGAGAGCATAGAACTCCCGCACGCGGGGCAACATCACATGCACCACGATGTCCTGCAGGTCGACCAGCACCCACTCCCCTTCCCGCTCGCCTTCGGTACCGAGCGGCCTCATGCCGTTCGCCTTGGCTTGCTCGATCACCCGATCGGCGATCGAGCGCACGTGGCGGTCGGAGGTGCCGGAGGCAATTACCAGGGTGTCCGCAACGTCCGTCAGACTACGGACGTCGAGTACCTTGATATTGACGGCCTTCATGTCCTCCAGAGCGGCAAGGACGGCCTGTAGAAGGCGGGCGGTGCGCTCGGTTCCCCGAGCGGACGCGGCTTTCTTTTTGCCCCGGCGGGCGGCGGGTTGGGTGCTCATTGGGCGGGAGAATAGCACCGGGTCTCGAGGAGAACCTGCCGCACCTCGTCGGGAACGAGATAGCGGGGGTCTTGGCCCGCGACGATGAGCTGACGCAGCTCGGTCGAGGAGATCTCGAGCTGGGTAACGGCGTGCACGTAAATGCAGCCGGCGGTTTTCTCGTGCAAATCGCGGATCGCGCCGGTCCCGTGATCCACCATGACCTCGCCCAGGGGGCCGCTGGTGGGCGCTTTCCAACCGGGACGGTGGGCGACCACGATGTGAGCCAGACCGAGCAGCTCGCGCCAGCGATGCCAGTGCGGCAGGCCGAGGAAGGCATCCATGCCGAGCAGCAGGCACAGCGACCGGTCAGCGTATTCCGCGCGCAGCTCCGCCAGGGTGTCGACGGAATAGGACACGCCCGTGCGGCGCATCTCGCGGTCATCCACGGTGAAGCAGGGCTGGCCACTCACCGCGGCGCGCACCATGCGCAACCGCAGCTCGGGACTCGCGAGCGGCTGCTCGCGGTGTGGCGGGTTGGCGGCGGGCACAAAGCGCACTTGCTGAAGGCGCAGCAGCTGCCACAGCTCGAACGCAGTGCGCAGATGGCCGTAGTGGATGGGGTCGAATGTACCGCCGAAGAGACCGATGGGTTGTGGCATAGAATCGCTGTGGGCGCGTCCGGTACCCCCGGGGGCACAGATCGGCGCTATTTGATCATGGATCGAGGCGCCGCAACCGCCGACCGTCCGCACAGATCCGCCGCCAGCAGGGCCATCTCGTCCCAGGGATCCCCGCGCAGCCGTCCCTTGATCATCCGGTCGGCCCGGGCCGCGCGCAGCGAGAGCGCGGCAAAGGACAGCCGCGGAGCGCGTTGCACGGCTTTCTCCAGCGCCGCCCTTTGACGCTGCCAGAGCCGGGTCGGACCGGTAGGCTGAACCGTGGCGCCCCACAGGTCACGCAGAGCCTTGCTCAGCCCCCAGAGGGCCAGAGTCGGCTCGATGCCCTCGGCACGCAATCCGGAGAGAGCCCGCAGGACTCGCCCGGGTTCGCCTTCGAGGGCGGCGTCAAGCAGCCGGAACACATCGAAGCGGGCGCTGTCGGCAACGCCGGCGAGCACCTCATCCGCACCAATCCTGCCGGCGGGAGCCAGCAGGCGCAATTTCTCGAGTTCCTGGTGGGCGGCCAGGAGATTGCCCTCGGTGCGCTCGGCGAGGAGCGCGAGCGCCTCGTCGGTGAGATCGAGCCCGGCCCGACCGCAGCGCTCCCGCAGCCAGGCGACGAGCCTGCCTGCCTCCACCGGCCACACGGGCAGCCAGGCGCCGTGCGCCTCGACCGCCTTCACCCACTTCGCCGCCTGCATCTCCCGATCGAGACGGGGGGTGAGGAGGAGCAGCACGGTGTCCGGATCCCCTCGCTCGATCAGCGATACCAGAAGCGCGCCGCCGGCTGCGCCGGGCCGCCCGCTGGGCAGGCGCACCTCGAGGAGCTTGCGCGATCCGAACAGCGAGAGATTTGCGGCCGAGGCGCGTACGTCGTCCCAGCTTGCCCCCCGCTCGAGGAAATGCACCTCACGCTCGGTGAAGCCCGCCGCACGCGCGCCGGCGCGTACCGCATCGGCCGCCTCGCCGGTCAGCAGCGGCTCGTCGCCGGAGATCAGGTAGGCCGGCAGGAGCTTCTTGCCGAGATGGGAACCGAGGGAATCGAAAGTGAGCTTCAAGGCGATGCCGGCGTGCCTGGCGAAGCGGGTATTATCAACATTCTGGCGTCCACCGATAGGCTTACCCCATGACGCGCCCGACGTCCCCAGGTCCCCTGCGCCGGTTGTATCCGCCGATCAAGCCGTACAATTCGGGATTCCTGCGGGTTTCGGACCTGCATACGATCCACTTCGAGGAATGCGGCAACCGCCAAGGCAAGCCCGCGGTGTTCCTGCACGGCGGCCCGGGCGGCGGTCTCGACTCGAAGATGCGCCGCTTCTTCGATCCCGCGCGCTACCGCATCGTACTCCTGGATCAGCGCGGCTGCGGCAAGAGCCGCCCGCGCGCGCAGTTGACCGAGAACACGACCTGGGATCTGGTTGCGGACATCGAACGGCTGCGGGAGCACCTGGCCATCGACCGCTGGCTGGTGTTCGGCGGCTCGTGGGGCTCGACCCTGGCACTTACCTACGCCGAAACCCACCCCGAGCGGGTGACCGAGCTGGTGCTGCGCGGCATCTTCCTGCTGCGCCGCTGGGAGCTCGACTGGTTCTACCAGAACCCCGGGGGGGCCGGCGCGCTGTATCCGGACCTGTGGGAGCACTACATCGAGCCCATCCCCGAAGCCGAGCGCGGCGACATGCTGCATGCCTACTACACGCGCCTGACCGGCAAGGACGCAGCGGTGCGCAAGCGCGCCGCGCAGGCCTGGTCGATGTGGGAGGGCGCCACGAGCTATCTGCGCACGGCAGCCGATTACCTCGCGAAGTTCGAGAAGGACAGGTACTGCGAGACCTTCGCGCGCATCGAATGCCATTACTTCGTCAATGCCGGCTTCTTCCGCAGCGATGGACAGCTGCTGGCGGACGTGGACCGCATCCGCCATATCCCGGCAGTCATCGTCCAGGGACGTTACGACGTCGTGTGTCCGATGAAGAGCGCATGGGATCTGCACCGGGCCTGGCCGGAAGCAGATCTGCGCATCGTACCGGATGCCGGCCACTCGGCGCTCGAGAAAGGCAACCTGCACGAGCTCGTGACGGCGACTGACCGGTTTGCCTCCTGAGCCGCACCCGGCGGAGCCTGCCGCACCGTCAAATGACCCGGCCCATGCCGAACAGGATCATGCCTTTCGTCACCCGGTAGACGAACCAGAGCCACACCGGCGCGAAGATGAGCGCGCCGAACCCGAACGGCACGCAGAACCCGGCGAGGATCGACCACACGAGAAACACAAAAGCCGTCCGCAGGCGCCACTGGCGATGGCTCTGCAGAAACGGATCGGACCAGGCCTGACGCTCCTTGCGCGTATCGCCGTACACCTGATACCAGATCGTGAACACGAACAGGACCGCACCGAGCGCAAGCGCGCCGTACGCCCGCCACGAGCGGCGCGCGTCCTGCTCCCTGCCCGCGAGCGCAAGTCCGCCCGGCGCCACCGCGGCATCCATCATTTGCCGACTCTCCACCAGCGCTCTTCACTGGTGTCGACCCGCCGCCAATAGAGCTTGTAGATGAGGTACGTCAGAATGGACAGCACCACGAACAGCCCGATGATCCATGGTCCCAGGCGCATCCGCTGCTGCTGGTGCGGATGCCCCACCGCATAGAGGAACTCCACGATGTCCCTTGCCGTGCGGTCGAACTGCGCCGGCGTCATGCTGCCCCTGGTCAGCGGCTCGACGCCAATCGCGACCTTCGCCGGACTGCCATAGCGCAACCCTTCGACCATCACCGGCTTCTGCAGGCCCTGCAACGGAGCAAAGACGTCCGGCATCGCCACATTGTGAAAAACGACGTTATTGACACCGGTCGGGCGCGATGGGTCTACGTAGAACGAAGTCAGGTAGGTGAACAGCCAGGCCGGCGAGTGGCGCAGGGCGATATCCGTCAGGTCCGGCGAAGGTATCTTCGCGAATGCATCGATGATCGCCGGCGGCATGCTGCTCGTAATGGTGTCGTGAAAATGATGGCCGTTCGTGCCGATGACCTGCTTGAACTCGTCCTTGCGCATGCCCAGCATCCGCGACAGCGTGCTGTAGCGCGCTCCCTGCAGCGAGTGACATGCCGTGCACATGTGCAGCGTATACAGCGCGCCGTTGCGCAACGCCGCCTTGTCCTGCAAATTGACCGTGATCGGCTTGAGCGGCGGTTGTGTCGAGGCCACCGAGGCCCGTGCCGCACCGCATGACAGGAGCGCCAGCGACGCGGCCAGCACGAGCAAGGCCCCGGGGTTCCCGAACGGTGATTTCTTGTTCGTCATCGCTTGATCCCGCCGAATTGATTTCGTGCAATCTCTGCCTGTGTTGAGCGCCGACATGCATAACTCCCGTTGCACCGCCGCACTCAGTGGAAAACGCCGCCGGCGGTGAGCCGTTGCGGCAGTTTCTGCGCATCGCGTGCCAATCCCGGAAAAACGATCGCCAAGCCGAAGAGCAGCAGCAGGTACAGCGCCGGAATCCAGTCCGTGAGCAGCATCAGGCCCCAGCGGTGCGCGTGGATCGAGTACATCCACACGTCGATCAGCCACACCAGCGCCTCGGCGGCCACCAGCCAGATCACCTTGGCGCGCACCGAGCGCTGCCGGTTGAAGAACGGCAGCACGAGGAAGGTGGCATAGAACACCTCGGCTATGTGCAGGCCGTACACCATGTTGTGCTCCGTCGCGAAGCCGTGCGCGATGTAGCCGAGCCAGAGGAAGGACAGCGCCATCATCAGGATGTTGGCCTTCCACAGCACGGAGCGGTAGCGGATCGAGCGGACCGGACTGCGGTCGAGCAGCGGCAGGCAGGCGAACAGCACGAACGTGCCGGCGAACGCCATGATCCCGTACATCTTGTTCGGCACGCCGCGCAGGATCGCGTAGAACGGCAGGAAGAACCACAGCGGATGGATGTCGGCGGGGGTATGCAGGATATTCGCCGGCGTGTAATTGAGCTTGTCCAGCAGGAATCCCCAGCCGCTCGGGTTGTAGAACACGAACCAGAAGAAGACCACGAAGAATATGCTCACCCCGAACAGGTCCTTGACGGTGTAATAGGGGTGGAAGGGAATGCCGTCACGCGGCCAGCCCGACTCGTTGACATTGTCGTGGATCTCGATGCCGTCCGGATTGTTCGAGCCGACATGGTGCAGTGCGATCAGGTGCACCAGCACGAGCGCGAGCAGCAGCAGCGGCATGAGGAACACGTGAAAGACGAAGAAGCGGTTGAGCGTCGGCAGATCCACCACGAACGAGCCGCGCATCCAGGTGGCGATCGGCTTGCCGATGACCGGCACGGCGGTGACGAAATTGGTGACCACGGCGGATCCCCAGTAGGACATCTGGCCCCAGGGCAGCAGATAGCCGAGGAACGCCTCGGCCGCGAGGGCGAGGTAGATGAAGATGCCGATCAGCCACAGCAGCTCGCGCGGCTTCTTGAACGAGCCGTACAGGATGGCGCGGTACATGTGCAGGTACACCAGCAGAAAGAAGGCCGACGCCCCGACGATGTGCATGTCGCGGATCAGCCATCCCCAGCGCGAGTCCCTCTGGATGCCGCGCAGCACCGACCAGTAGGCCAGATGCGGATTCGGCTGATAGTGGATGGCGAGGAACAGCCCGGTCGCAAGCTGCATGACCAGCACCAGCATGGCGAGCGAGCCGAAGAAGTACCAAAGGTTGAAATTCTTCGGCGCCGGATAACGGGTGAGCTGGCTGCGCCACAGGGAGGAAATCGGCAGCCTGTCGTCAAACCAGCCGAACACCCGATGCGCCATCGATCGCTTGTTGCTATTCATGGTGTCTCAGACCTTCCAGTACATTAATGGCCGCCGGACCCGCAATGCAGACAGACAGGGTGGCGCCGCATTGCAGGGCTGCACGATTCAGTGTGCAGCTGCGCCGGCGCCGGCTGCGCCGCTCGCGGCGGACGTCGGCTTTCCAGCCGCCTTTCGGTCGACCGCACCGCTCGCGGCGAGCGCCTTTGCATATGCGCGCAGATCCTTTGGGCCGATTCCGAGCGTTGTGGCCGGATCGAGCTGCCGCACATAGGCGGCCACCGCCGCCTCCTGCGCGGCGTTCATCGCCCGGGCGATCGTGTGCATGACGTGGCCCGGACTGTTATGCCGGGCGCCGCTCGCAAACTGCTCGAGCTGCGTCACGACGTAGGCCGCATGCTGTCCGGCCAATACCGGTATCGCCATCGGGCCGTTGCCCTCGCCGCCCAGCCCGTGGCAGGCGGCGCACGAGGGAATGTCCTTCCCGGCCACTCCCCGATCGTAGATGGCCCGGCCGAGCTCGATCTGCTGCGCAGCGGGCGCGGCGCCGGCCGGCGAGGCGGGATGCACCCACATCGGCGTGAGGCGCGAAAAAAAAGCGGCAATGTCCTTCAGATTGGCGTGCGCCTTCGCCGGCGGGATGGTCATGGCCATGGTGCTCATGATGGCGTTCTTTCTCGCCCCGCTGCGGAAGTTCTCCAGCTGCTTGAGAATATAGTTGTATTGCTGCCCGGCGAGATTCGGGTACGCCGCGCTCACCGAGATGCCGTTGCTGCCGTGGCAGGCGGCGCAGACGGCGACCAGGCTTGCACCCTTGGCGGCGGCGCCTGCGGGGGGCAGACCGTGATAGTCGGCCTTGGCGTACGCCGCGGGCGCGGTCAGAACGGCGACGAGAAGCGCTGCCAAAACGGGTTTCATTGCGGTTACTTCCTTCTTATGGCCGATTCGATACGCCGACCCACTTGCCATCGAAGCAATCACCAGATGTCGGGCGACCAGTCTTTGTCGAGGCCGGCCACATTCACCTCGCCGATGCGCGCCACCGTGTCGCTCTTCCAGTAATACGGCGGTATCGGAATGTTCAGAGGCGCCGGCGACCCCTCCACGACGCGCGCGGAGAAGTCATACATCGAGCCGTGGCAGGCGCAATGGAATCCGCCCGGCCACCACGGGGTCACCGTGTGAGGTGCCGGCCGATAGGCGGGAATGCACTGCATGTGCGTGCACAGCGCCACGGCGATGAAGTATTCGGGGCGCAAGGCGCGATAGTTCCCGTTGATGAATTGCGGCGCAGGCTGCTGGTCCTGCTTGCTGTGCGGGTCCTTCAGACGGCTCAGCAGCGAGGGCTCGGACAGCGTTTTGAGCATCCAGGGCTCGCGCTTGAGGATCCAGATCGGCTTTTTCTTCCACTCGGCAAGGATCAACTGGCCCGGCTCCATGCGGCTCACGTCGACCTCGATGGGCGCGCCGAGGGCCTCGACCGCCTTGCCGGGATTCATGTTGTCTATCAAGGCGGCGGCGAACAGGCCGACGGCGCCGGCGCCGAGCACCCCGGCAGTGCCGATCAGGAAGTTCCTGCGCGCCCGGTCCGTCTGCTGCGCGGGTCGGAGGGAGTCCATGACCGGATCTTGTTCGGCTTGCTTCGTTTCGTCATTACTCATTGCCTACGCCTTTCTGCCATTCGTCCGCTGCACTGCGTCAGACCCGCACGGATCCGCACCGGGCCAGCCTCGGCCGGCCGATTCTCTGTGCTGCCAGGGATGATCGAACGTCCGCCGGGACGGTTCCCGGCCTGGCCGACGACGGGCGGTCATCGATCCGGCGCACGCATGCCGTGTTCCATCGAAGGGACAACGACCCGAAAAGCCGCCATCATGACCGTCATCCAAAAGCCATGCTGCCCAGCGGGGCCGGGCGCACGACGTCCGCGCGACACGGAGCGTACCCGGGCCCGCGTCACGCCTGCGCATGATATCCGCCCAGTCGGCAAACATCTGCAGAATTTCTGTTTCGGTTTGCCGCAACGCTGAGGTTTGTCATCCCGGCGGTGCATGCACTTCCCGGCGGCGTGCGCAAACGCCTCGTCGTAGAGGCAACGCATGCATCGTCGTGGCACATGCCGTGGACCATACCAGCGCGGCTCGCCCCATTGGCGTATAAATGCCCCATTCTAGGAGCTGTGGCCTTCGATGCAACCCCCGCTGTCTTCACCGCCCGACTATCACACGCTGCTCGATTATCACGCACCCGAGGATCTGCTGGCCCACCGGGTCATCCTGGTCACCGGCGCCGCACAGGGCATCGGCCGGGCCGCGGCCTTGCGCTATGCGCGACACGGCGCGACGCTCGTGCTGCTCGATTGGGATCGCAAGGGGCTCGAGAGCCTGAATGACGAAATTCTTGCGCAGGGCCGCGGCGAGGCGCTGCTGTGCCCGGCGGACCTGTCCGGCATCACCATCGTCGGCCTGCGCGAGATCGCCGATCATATCGGCCGACGCCTCGGCCGCCTGGACGGCCTGCTCAACAATGCCGCCTGGATCGGGGCTCTCGCGCCCTTCGAGCACTACCCGCCGGCGACCTGGACCAAGGTCATGAACATCAATCTGGCGGCGCCGTTCTTCCTGACGCAGTGGTGCATGCCGCTGCTGCACGAGGCGGACGATCCGGTGGTGGGATTTTCCCTTCAGGGGACCAGCCGGGCCTACTGGGGCGGGTTCGCCCTGGCGAAAGCGGCGCAGGAGGCATTGCTCGGCGTGCTGGCGGACGAGTACCACGCCCGCAGCGCACATCCGGTGCGGCTGTTCGGCATCGATACGGGACCGGTCATGACCCCGGGACGGCGCCTGCATTACCCGGGCGAGACCATCGACGCGCATCCGCAGCCCGAGCAGGTCACCGGGCCCTACCTGTACGCCATGGGACCGGAGGCACGCGGTTACAGCCCGCTGCTGCTGCGCGCGGCTCCCGGGCAGGACGCTCAAGCCCGCGCCGGCGTGGGGAACCCGGGCGCCTAGGCGCATCCTCTGCCGGCGCCCCCGGCAGCCCTCGCACCGACCGGCCTTTGCGCTACGATACGCTATATTTGTAGGAATATAGCGAAACGGGAGAACGCCTTGTCCGCCGCCCGCGCCCTGACCGCCGCAATACTGGGGGCGATCGTGCTCTTGACCGCCCAGGCCGCCCGCGCCCGAGCCGACGTCAACGTCCTCTACGCCGGCTCCCTCGTCAATCTGATGGAGCGCCACCTCGGTCCGGCGTTCGATCGCGCGAGCGGCGATCACTTCCGCGGCTATGCGGGCGGCTCGAAGCTGCTCGCCAACGAGATCCGCGGGCACCTGCGCCAGGCCGACGTGTTCGTGAGCGCCGCACCTTCCGTCAATCGGCTGCTGATGGGGCGGCGCCATGGCGACTGGGTCCGCTGGTATGTCACCTTTGCGCAATCGCCGCTGGTGATCGGCTACAACCCCTCGAGCCGGTTCGCCGCGGCATTCAGGACCCGCCCGTGGTACCGGGTGTTGGAGATGCCCGGAATCCGTCTGGGACGCACGGACCCGAAGCTCGATCCGAAGGGCGCCTTGACGGTGCGACTGTTGCACCAGGCGCAGGCCTATTACCACCTGCCGGGACTGGCGCATCGAGTGCTCGGCGCGCCCGAGAATCCCGCCCAGGTGCTGCCGGAGGAAGCGCTGGTCGGACGGCT